>NZ_JCALCW010000001.1:0-323280 GCF_059812545.1 Mycobacterium sp. NGS50 | reverse complement strand
GGCTCGAACCGATAACGGCGGCATTGCCACACCGGCAGCTGATGCAGGACCGGGCGTTGCCCTGGGTCAGTGACGGGGTGCCCAAACGAAGTGACCTCCATCAGGCCAATGCGCAGACAGGCACTAGCCGGCGGCAGCGCGCCGAAAGCGCTGGATCCCGGCCGAGCGCAACTCCAGGGCGGCCAGTCCGCGGATCGTGGCGGGATCCTGGTGCCGCCACGCCCCGACCGGGTCGGGGTTGACGGCCGCGAGCCTACGCAGCGGCCGGTTCGTCAATGCCCGCAGGGCCAGCAACTCCTCGCCGGCCGGGGTGGCGGCCAGTGCGAGCACCATGCGCTTGCGGCGGAAGAAGCGCAGCCGCAGCACCAGCCACGGCATCGCGACCGCGGCGATCGGGGGAGCGGCCACCGCGATCGCCAGCACCACCGCCAGCCAGCTGGCCGTGGTGTCCAGGGTGTGGCCGGCCCCGGCAATGTCGAGGGCAGCCGAACTGGCCGCGGTCAGTGGTTTGGCGAGGGCGTCACCCACCAGTGGGATGTGGTCTGCGCTGTTGCCGGCCGACTCCAGATTCTCCGCGACGCCATCCGCGCCGCTTTTGACCTGGCTGCCGACGTCGGCGATGGTGGCGATGGCGCTGTGCACCGCCAACCCCACCAGCACCCACACAAAGCTCCACACCGCGACGGCGACATCGCTGAACAGTTGGGCCAGCAGCCGGCCCGGTGAGGTGGAGTAGGGCAAGAACCGCGATCTCATGTCCTTGATCCCAGCACACGGGAGGCCGTTCGGCTGGCCCGATAGGCTGGCCCGATGCCACGTCCCGCATTGTCTGACTACGAGCACATGGCCAGCGGCAAAGTACGTGAGCTCTATCGGGTCGATGACCAGCATCTTCTGTTCGTCGCCAGTGACCGGATCTCGGCGTACGACTACGTGCTGGACAGCCAGATTCCGGACAAGGGCCGCATCCTGACCGCGATGAGCGTGTTCTTCTTCGACCTCATCGACGCCCCGAACCATTTGGCCGGGCCACCGAACGACCCGCGGATCCCCGCCGATGTGCTGGGCCGCGCGCTGTTGGTGCGGCGCCTGGACATGCTGCCGGTCGAATGCGTAGCCCGTGGCTATTTGACCGGATCGGGTCTGCTGGACTACCAGGCCAGTGGCGCGGTGTGCGGTATCGGTCTGCCGCCCGGGCTGGTTGAGGCCAGCAAGTTCGATGCCCCGCTGTTCACCCCGGCCACCAAAGCAGATCTCGGCGACCACGACGAGAACATCTCCTTTGACCGGGTGGTCGAGTTGGTTGGCGCCACGCGGGCCGAGGAACTTCGCGAGCACACCCTGCGGACCTATGCGCAGGCCGCCGACCACGCATTGACGAAGGGAATCATCATCGCCGATACCAAATTCGAGTTCGGGATCGATCGAGCGGGCAACCTGGTGCTGGCCGATGAGATCTTCACCCCCGACTCGTCGCGGTACTGGCCTGCTGACGACTACCGGGAGGGGGTGGTGCAGAAGAGTTTCGACAAGCAGTTCGTCCGAAACTGGCTCACCAGTGCTGAATCCGGATGGGACCGTTCCGGCCCGGTGCCGCCACCGCCACTGCCGGCCGACGTCATCGAGGCGACCCGGGCCCGCTATATCGAGGCCTACGAACGGATTTCCGGTAAGCGTTTCGCAGACTGGATCGGCGCATGACGGACATCGCGGGCACGCCGCCGGCGGCCAAACGGGTCGACAGCGTCCGCACTCATCACGGCGACGCCTTCGTGGACCCGTACGAGTGGCTGCGCGACAAGTCCGACCCCGAGGTGATCGGATACCTGGAGGCCGAGAACACCTACGCCGATGCCGCTACGGCGCATCTGGAGCCGCTGCGCCAGAAGATCTTCGACGAGATCAAGTCGCGGACCAAGGAGACCGACCTGTCGGTGCCGACCCGCCGCGGCGACTGGTGGTACTACGGGCGCTCCTTCGAGGGCAAACAGTACGGGGTGCACTGCCGATGCCCGGTGGGTGACCCCGCCGACTGGAATCCGCCCGTCCTCGACGAACACACCGCCATTTCGGGCGAACAGGTGCTGCTCGACGAGAACGTGGAGGCCGACGGGCACGAGTTCTTCTCGCTCGGCGCGGCCAGTGTCAGCCCCGACGGGACGGTATTGGCCTACTCGGTCGACGTCGTGGGCGATGAACGGTACACCCTGCGGTTCAAAGACTTACGTACCGGTGACCGTTATGCCGATGAGATCGTCGGCATCGGCGCCGGAGTGACCTGGGCGACCGACAACCGCACGGTGTACTACCTGACCGTCGACGCGGCGTGGCGGCCGGACACGGTGTGGCGGCATCGTCTCGGCGCCGGACTGCCCGCGGAGAAGGTTCATCACGAAGCCGATGAGCGGTTCTGGCTGTCGGTGGGCCGCACCCGCAGCGACGCCTACGTGATGATCGCGGCGGGCTCGGCGATCACCACCGAGGTCCGATACGGTGATGCGGCCGACCCGGCGGCGCAATTCACCACGGTGTGGCCGCGTCGCGACGGCATCGAATACTCGGTGGAGCACGCCGTCGTCGGCGGCGAAGACCGGTTTCTGATCCTGCACAACGACGGTGCGGTGAACTTCACCCTGGTGGAGACGCCGGTCAGCGATCCGCTGCAGCAACGTACCCTGATCGCGCACCGCGATGACGTGCGCCTCGACGGTGTGGACGCCTTCGCCCGCCAACTGGTCATCAGCTACCGGGGTGAGGCGCTACCACGAATCCAGTTGTGGCCCATCGGCCCCGACGGCCGGTACGGCGCACCCGAGGAGTTGTCGTTCGACTCCGAGCTGATGTCCTCCGGCTTGGGCGCCAACCCGACCTGGGATGCGCCCAAACTGCGGATCGGTGCGACGTCGTTCATCACCCCGGTCCGGATCTACGACTTGGATCCGGTCACCGGGACACGCACCCTGCTGCGCGAGCAGCCGGTGCTGGGCGACTATCGGCGCGACGACTACGTCGAACGACGAGACTGGGCCCAGGCCGCCGACGGCACCCGCATCCCGATCTCGATCGTGCACCGCGCCGGCATCGAATTCCCTGCCCCGGCACTGCTGTACGGATACGGCGCCTACGAGATATGTCAGGATCCCCAGTTCTCCATCGCGCGACTCTCACTGTTGGACCGGGGCATGGTGTTCGCCATCGCACACGTACGCGGCGGTGGCGAGATGGGCCGGCTGTGGTACGAGAACGGCAAACTGCTGGAGAAGAAGAACTCGTTCACCGACTTCGTCGCGGTGGGGCAACATCTGATTGACACAGGGGTTTCCGGGTCAAAACAGCTGGTGGCCCTCGGCGGAAGCGCCGGCGGACTCTTGATGGGTGCGGTGGCCAACCTGGCTCCGGAGCTGTTCGCCGGGATCCTGGCACAGGTGCCGTTCGTCGACCCATTGACCACCATCCTGGATCCGTCGCTGCCGCTGACGGTGACCGAATGGGACGAGTGGGGAAACCCGTTGGCCGACAAAGAGGTGTACGACTACATGAAGTCGTACTCGCCCTATGAGAACGTCGCGGCTCGCGAGTACCCGCCGATTCTCGCTATGACATCGCTGAACGACACCCGGGTCTACTACGTTGAGCCGGCGAAATGGGTTGCCGCGCTGCGGCACATCAAAACCGACACGCATCCTGTGCTGTTGAAAACCCAGATGAGCGCGGGCCACGGCGGAATCAGCGGGCGCTACGAGCGTTGGAAGGAGACCGCCTTCCAGTACTCCTGGCTGCTAGCCGCCGCCGACGGCAACCACGACGGTCGCAGCCAGCAAGACGACCTCGATGGCGGTGCGCAGCCCTAGGTCCGTGGTCATCGAGTCGGGCGGGTTGGGCATCCGGCTCGCATAGACGTTGGCCGGGAACATCGACAGCATCAGCACCAGCAGGCACACCGCGGCCGCCACGCGGGTGGGCGGCAGCAGCAGTCCGACGGCGCCGAGGAGTTCCAGCATCCCGGTGACGGTGACCAGCAGCCCTGGGGCGGGCAGCGTCGGCGGCACGATCGCGACCAGGTCGGCCCGCAATGGCGGGGCGAAATGAGCCACCCCGGTGACGGCGAACATGACGGCCAATCCGACAGCGATCGCCGTGGTCCAGCCGTCGACGTAGTCGACGCCCAACCGGCCGGCGATCCACGCGGCGAGGCTGCCGACCAGCAGTGCGATCAGCGGAGCCATGGCACCCCCCATCTAGTCAGTGGCACGTTCTGCAGAGGAACGCTACGCCCGCGGCCGCACACCTGGTCGCCGAACGCGGCGTCGACCGGGGTGTGTCGCTGCGCGAACCGGCGCGCGAGCAGGGGTGTCGCATGCGGCTCCGGCGCATCACGTCACCGCGCGCCGCGCGATGATTTTAGCAGCTCATTGCCGCTGATACCGCTGCGGACGTGGAGCTAGCCGGCCGAGTTAGCACCCTGAACGACGCGCACGCGCTGGCCGACGCCGCCGGCGCCGAGTTGGCGGCCTGCTCGCTGGTGCGCGGATTTGCCATGCCCTGGCTCAGCGCCGCGGTCGCCCCGCGCGTCACGGCCGATGTTCCGACCCGGATGGCCGCGACGCCGTTCGACGGCAAGGTGAGCGGGCGACACCGCGACAGGTGTCCTCGGCAGGAGCATGGCGGGCAGACAGGCCAACGCCATCAGCGCCGCCGCCGCCGCGTACACCACCGGGTAAGCGTGGGAGACGTTGGCGATCACCGACATCAGGGCGGCGCCCAGGGAAGCGGCCACCTGCAGGTTGACGTTGAGCAGGGTTGCGCCGCGGGCCACCTGGTCGGGTCGCAGCGCCTGCATCGCTGCCGCCGGCAACGGCACCAGCGTGCAGCCGACGCCCATACCCATGATCAGCAGTGCGCTCAGCAGGGTCGGCTGGTAGGCCAGGTGGTTGGCCAGCCCGTAGCTCAACAGGCCCATGCCGAAGGTGGTCAACGCAATACCGATCAGCACCACCTTGGCCGGACTGCTCTTGTCGATAAGGTGTCCGGCGATCGGTACCACCAGCATTGCGCCCAGCCCCTGCGGAACCACGTGCAGCCCCGACTCCCCGGGCGTCTGGTGCAGCAGCTGCTGAAAACAGGTCGGTAGCAGCATGATCGCACCGAAGACAGCCGCCTCCGAAACCAGCATCGCTGAATTGGCCAGCACCACCACGCGGTTGGAGAACAGCCGAAGGTCGATCAACGGATACGCCGAGCCGGACAGCGCGTGGTGCACAAAGCCGGCGATCAGCACCAGGCCGACAGCCGCGGGCAGGTAGACCCGTGGGGTCGTCACCGTCCCGCACCCAGGAATCGACGAAGCCCCGAACAGGAACGCCGCCAAACCCGGTGACAACAGCAGCATTCCGGTGACATCCAGGGATCGGGGTTGGGCCGGGCGGTCGGTGGGGAACGCGATCGCCGCCAACGCGAACACCGCTACCCCGATCGGCACGTTGACCAAAAAGATCCACTGCCAACCCGCAGAATCAATCAGCCAGCCGCCGAAGACCGGTCCGCAGATCGGTCCGAGCAGCGCCGGTACGGCCAGTGCGCCCAGCATCCGGCCCAGCCGCTGCGGTCCGGCGGTGCGCGTCAGGATCGTGTGCTTGAGCGGCAACAGCATGCCGCCGCCCAGGCCCTCAATGACACGGAACACGATGAGCAGTGCGATATTCGGCGACATTGCGCACAGCAACGAGCCCACCGAGAAGCACATCGCAGAAGCCATGAAGACGCGTTTGGTGCCGAAACGCTCGGCTGCCCAACCGGCCATCGGGATGACGGTGGCCAGCGCCAGCGTGTAACCGGTCATGCTCCAGGCGGCAACCGCCAGGGTGGTGTGGAACGTTTCGACGAACGTGCGCTGGGCCACCGCCACGACAGCGATATCCAGGACCACCATCAGGCGGGCCAGCGCGCACACCCCGGTGATCCGCAGCAGATCGCCAGCACGCCGCGCCACACCGTCAGGCTAGGGATCGCTTCTGAGAGAAGGCCTTGAAGCCGTGCCCAGGTTGCTGGATGTTCATGCCCAGGTAACCTCGCGCTATGACCGACTCGCCGCTGACCACCATTCCGCTGACCACCCTGGACGGCACCGCGACCTCGCTGGCCGATTACGCCGACCGTGCCGTGCTGGTGGTCAACGTCGCTTCGAAATGTGGATTGACCCCTCAATACAGCGCCCTGGAACAGTTGGCGCAGGACTACGGCACCCGCGGACTGACGGTTATCGGAGTGCCGTGTAACCAGTTCATGGGACAAGAGCCCGGCACTGCCGATGAAATCGCAACCTTCTGCTCCACGACCTACGGCGTGACGTTTCCGCTGCTGGCCAAAACCGAGGTCAACGGTGACGGTCGTCACCCGTTGTACGCCGAGCTGACTCAAACCCAGGACGCGGACGGGCAAGCCGGCGACGTGCAGTGGAACTTCGAGAAGTTCCTGATCGCGCCGGGGGGAACGGTGGTGAACCGATTCCGGCCGACTACGGTGCCCGACGCGCCCGAGGTGGTCGCGGCGATCGAGGCGGTTCTGCCCAACTAGCCGCCCGCCGTCCGCCTGTACGTCACCATCTGGACATATGTGCTGATCAGACTGGTGTCGTGAGTGGACAACTGATCGTGTCGGTATCCGGGATCGGTGCGCGGACCTGCGCCGATGTGGATGACTTCTGCGCGCAGATGGATGCCCGGGGCGTCCCGGTGTCGCTGCTGGTCGCGCCGCGACTCAAAGGGGACTACCGGCTGGAGAGCGACCCGCGCACGGTGGCGTGGCTGAGCGGACGCCGCGCCGGCGGGGACGCGATCGTGTTGCACGGCTACGACGAAGCCGCCACCAAGAACCGCCGAAGCGAATTCGCGACGCTGCCCGCGCACGAAGCCAACCTGCGGCTGATCGGCGCCGACCGGGCGCTGGAACGCCTGGGGTTGCGCACCCGGCTGTTCGCGGCTCCCGGCTGGGCGGTCTCGCCGGGGACCGTCGATGCGTTGCCGCGTAACGGCTTCCGACTGCTGGCCGGGCTGCACGGCATCACCGACCTGGTGGCAGGCCGCACCGTTCGTGCCCGGGTCCTCGGCATCGGAGAAGGCTTCCTGACCGAACCCTGGTGGTGCCGGATGCTGGTGCGCTCGGCGGAACGCACCGCGCACCGCGGCGGGGTGGTGCGGGTCGCGGTCGCGGCGCCGCAACTTCGCAAACCCGGCCCGGTGCAGGCGATGCTGGACGCCGTGGACCTGGCGCTGCTGCACGGGTGTGAGCCGACCGTCTACCAATGGCGTTCCGGACCGGCGGCTCGCTCCGCGGCATAAATGGGGCTCGTTACTCTATGGCGTCATGGATGCTGACGCCATCATCGTCGGAGCCGGGCTGGCCGGCCTGGTGGCCGCGTGCGAACTGGTGGACCGGGGCAAGCGGGTACTGATCGTCGACCAGGAGAACGCCGCCAACCTGGGTGGGCAGGCGTTCTGGTCGTTCGGTGGGCTGTTCTTCGTCGACAGCCCGGAACAACGTCGGCTCGGGGTGCGCGACAGTCACGAACTCGCCCTGCAGGACTGGCTGGGCACCGCGGCGTTCGACCGACCCGAGGACCACTGGCCGCGCCAGTGGGCACACGCCTACGTCGACTTCGCGGCAGGGGAGAAGCGTAGCTGGCTGCGTGCCCGGGGGCTGAAGATCTTCCCGCTGGTCGGCTGGGCGGAACGCGGCGGCTATGACGCGCGCGGGCACGGCAACTCGGTGCCGCGGTTCCACATCACCTGGGGTACCGGACCGGCGCTGGTGGAAATCTTTGCGCGCCGGCTGCGGGGGCAGTCCAAGGTCCGTTTCGCGCACCGCCATCAGGTCGACGAGCTGATCCTCGAGGCGGGTGCGGTGACCGGCGTACGCGGCAGCCTGCTGGAGCCGTCAACCGAACCGCGTGGGGTGGCGTCGACGCGAAACATCGTTGGACAGTTCGAGTTCCGTGCCGCCGCGGTGATCGTGACCAGCGGCGGAATCGGTGGAAACCCGGATCTGGTGCGCAAGAACTGGCCCCAGCGGATGGGGCGGGTGCCCGAGCAGTTGCTGGTCGGAGTGCCCGCCCACGTCGACGGTCGGATGATCGGTATCGCCGAAAGCGCTGGCGCGCAGGTGATCAACCGGGACCGGATGTGGCACTACACCGAAGGCATCACCAACTACGATCCGATCTGGCCGAGCCACGGCATCCGGATCATCCCGGGCCCGTCGTCGCTGTGGCTGGATGCTGCCGGTGCCCGGCTGCCCGGCCCGCTGTATCCCGGCTTCGACACGCTGGGGACGTTGGAACATATCGCCCGCTCGGGCCATGACTACACCTGGTTCATCCTCAACGAGAGAATCATCGAGAAGGAGTTCGCGCTATCGGGTCAGGAGCAGAATCCCGACCTGACCGGACGCAGTCTGCGGCAGCTGGCGTCGTCGCGGGTGAAGTCCGGTCCGACGCCTCCGGTGCGGGCCTTCATCGACCGCGGCGTCGATTTCGTCTCCGCGAATTCGTTGCGCGAGCTGGTGACCGCGATGAATGGCTTGCCCGGCGTGGTGCCGCTGGATTACGCGACCGTGCAGGAGGAGGTCACCGCGCGTGACCGGGAGGTGGTTAATCGGTTCAGCAAGGACGGTCAGATCACCGCGATCCACGGCGCCCGCGCGTATCTGGGTGACCGGCTGGGCCGGGTGGTGGCGCCGCATCGGCTGACCGATCCCAAGGCCGGGCCGTTGATTGCGGTCAAGCTGCACATCCTGACCCGAAAAACGTTAGGCGGCTTGCATACCGATTTGGAGTCCCGGGTGCTCAAAGCCGACGGCACCGCATTTGCGGGGCTGTATGCGGCCGGTGAGGTCGCGGGGTTCGGGGGCGGCGGAGTGCACGGCTACCGCGCCCTGGAGGGCACCTTCCTGGGTGGCTGCATCTTCTCGGGCCGTGCAGCCGGTCGCGGTGCGGCCGCTGACATCGCCTAGCAGTGCTGTGGCGAACGTGAAGTTAGTTTCGTGTTCGTCGCCCGGTGTGAACCTACCTTCACGTTCGGCGGGTGCTCAGAAGGCGACCGAACTTTCCTGCGGCAGCACCCGGAAGTCGGTGTCGGTCATCTCGGCCAGTCGACCGTGGTAGATGCCGCGCGCGTCGGGGGCGATGATGCCCTGGTGGATGGGTACCGCGCTGCGCGGGGCCACCGCCCGCAGATAGTCGACCGCCTCGGAAATCTTCATCCACGGTGCCGCGGCCGGCGTGGCCAGCACATCGACCGCTTCGTCTGGAACGAACAGCGCGTCGCCGGGATGCATCAAACGGGCCGGGTGTTCGTTGTCACCCACCAGGTAGGAGATGTTGTCGATCAGCGGGATCTCCGGATGGATGACGGCGTGCCGACCGCCGACCCCGCGCACCCGCAGCCCACCGATACCGAACTCGTCGCCGGCGTGCACCGGCTGCCAGGGCGCACCCAGTTGTGCGGCGGTCTGCGGGTCGCAGTACAGCGCCGCACCCGGGTTGGCCTCCAGCAACGCCGGCAGCCGCGCGGTATCCACGTGATCAGGGTGCTGGTGGGTGATCAGGATCGCGGCCAGGCCGCTGATGCCCTCGAAGCCGTGGGAGAAATTGCCGGGATCAAAAAGCACGGTCGTGTCGTCGAAATCGGCAAGGATGCAGGAATGGCCGAAGTGCGTCAGTTGCATGCCTACGATTGTGCGCCCGGGGAGCGCGGATGCGGCTGACCATGGTGGCGGTGCTGGTCGCGGCGGGGTTGGCAGCGGCCGGGGCCGCGCACGCCGACCCGGAGACCTGCCCGACGACGTGCGATCGGATCCCCAACTCGGCCTGGATCGACCCGTCGGCCATACCGCTGAACGCGGCATACAACTGGCCGGCACCGGCGACGGTCGCCAGTGCGCTGACCGGATCGGCGGCACGGTTCCGGTTCGAGTCGTTGTGCGCAAGCCCGCCGACACCGCAGGATCCACGTGACTCCGCGCTTGCCGCGCGGGCCACCGTCACCAAGCCCGAAGGCCAGTGGCAGTTGCAGGTTCAGGTGCTGCATTGGCGCGGGGACGCCTGGCGCGGCGGCCAACTGGCCGCAACCGTGCTCGAGGCGGCCCGTACCGCGCTGCGTGGCTGTCAGCGTGGGGTGCCGTCGCAGTCGCCGTCGCTCACCACCGACGAGTCCAACCGGCTGGCCGCGGTGATCAGCGGGCCGGTGGTCATGCACACCTACCTCAATGTCCACCCGTGGAGCAGCACCGTCAGCGAACTCACCTTGTGGTCGTCGTCACCGGCGCAGGCGGACTGGCCGGTGCTCGCCGACACCGCGGTCTTCGACGCGCTGACCAGCCCGCTGTGCGTCGCTTACCTCGGTTCCTGCGACCGGTAGAGTTGGCGCCGACCGTTAGACAGTCAACAGCGAGGAGCGCCGGTGGCCCGGGTGGTGGTGCATGTAATGCCCAAGGCCGAGATTCTCGACCCGCAGGGTCAGGCCATTGTCGGCGCGTTGGCGCGCCTCGGCCATGGCGGAGTCTCAGATGTCCGGCAGGGTAAGCGGTTTGAGCTTGAGATCGACGACGCCGTCGACGACGCTGCGCTCGCCGAAATCGCCTCGTCGTTGCTGGCGAACACGGTGATCGAGGATTGGACCGTGACCCGGGAGGGCCAGTGACGGTTCGGGTCGGCGTCATCACCTTTCCGGGGACGCTCGACGACGTCGATGCCGCCCGCGCGGTGCGGTTGGCCGGTGCGGAGGCCGTCAGCCTGTGGCACGCCGACGCCGACCTGAAGGGTGTCGACGCCGTGGTGGTGCCCGGCGGCTTCTCCTACGGCGACTACCTGCGAGCCGGTGCGATCGCCCGGTTCGCCCCGGTGATGGGCGAGCTGGTCGCAGCCGCAGACCGCGGCATTCCGATTCTGGGTATTTGTAATGGCTTTCAGGTGTTGTGTGAGGCAGGGCTGCTGCCCGGCGCGCTGACCCGCAACGTGGGCCTGCATTTCGTGTGCCGCGACGTGTGGTTGCGGGTGGCATCCACCCAGACAGCGTGGACGTCGCGGTTCGAACAGGACGCCGACCTGTTGGTGCCGCTGAAATCCGGCGAGGGCCGCTACGTGGCCTCCGAGCGGGTGCTTGATGAGTTGGAGGGCGAGGGCCGGGTGGTCTTCCGCTATCTCGACAACGTCAACGGCTCGCAACGCGACATCGCCGGCATCAGTTCGGCCAACGGGCGCGTCGTCGGGCTGATGCCGCACCCCGAGCACGCCACCGAGGCGCTGACCGGTCCCTCCGATGACGGGCTCGGCCTGTTTTACTCCGCGCTGGACGCGGTGCTCGCCGCCTGACCCGTCGTTATTGACGGTCGTCAAATACTTACGAATTAACTGAGAATCCCCAAGCGCTAGCTGGTGCTTGCTAAAGCATGCACTTCTGCAGCTAGCCAGCGGTTTTTCCGGTTTGCGTTCGATTATCAATCTTGGAATATCCAACGCTACACTTAGCGGAATTTTAGGTCGCGCTCACTTTCAAGGTGGTGCCCGGCCGTGGTTTCTCGCCGCAGGAGGCTTTGGAATGGCAGGGAAGAAGCACGGTGCGAAGCCGCGTCGGTCGCGTGAGGGCATGGTCGCCCGGCGGCGGGCAGTGGGTGCTGCTTCCGCGGTGGGCGCCTTTCTTACCTTCGGGTTGTCGCCCCTGGCCAGTGCGCCGCCGGCGCACGCCGACGAACTCGACTTCGACTGGCTGATGGACCTCTTCACGCCGGCGGTCGACACCGGGGTCGACCCGACCGCTGGGCTGGATTGGACGGCGTGGGATGTCACGGGTGTCGACGAGGCTGCCGCGTGGGCGTTGCCGGCGGCCAGCGATCCGATCACCTTCGCGACCATCATGGACGACTGGGTTTACACACCGTGGCACAACCTCGCCGAATCGTGGATTCACGACCCGTTCGGTCAAGTGGTCAATGGCTTCATCAACACCATGTTCGGCCAGTACCTGATCGGTGACGGCGCCGACGGAACCGCGCTGCACCCAGACGGCGGCGCCGGCGGCGCATGGTTCGGTGACGGCGGCGCGGGTTACGACAGCTTGTTGCCGGGAGTCGCCGGCGGCAACGGCGGTGACGCCGGACTGTTCGGCAACGGCGGCGCGGGCGGCGACGGCTACGACAGCCTGCTGTCCAATGTCAACGGCACCGATGGTGGCGACGGTGGCGCGGGCGGGACCTTCATGGGTGTCGGCGGTGCCGGCGGCGCGGGCGGGGAGGGCTTCAACACCCTGACCACGCTGGGCGTTGCGAGCAACGCCGGCAACGGTGGTGACGGCGGCGCCGGCTTGGGCTGGATGTTCGGTAACGGCGGTGTCGGCGGCGCCGGTGGCGCCGGGGGCAACGGAGCTGATGGCCTGACCGCGTTGGGTCTCAGCGGCCCGTCCGGCGGCAACGGTGGCATTGGCGGAAATGGCGGTGCCGCCAAATCCTGGATCGGTGACGGTGCCCGCGGTGGTGCTGGCGGCGCCGGCGGATCCGGCGGTAACGGCGGGTCGGGTGTGCTGGGCGGCTTCGCCGGCGGCGAGGGCGGTGACGGGGGCATCGGCGGTGCCGGTGGCAACGGTGGTTCGACGGTTCTTGGTGTGGTCGGCGGCGGCGGCCAGGGTGGGGCCGCCGGATCGGGCGGCAACGGCGGCGACGGCTCGAGCGGCATCTCGTCGGTGCAGGCCGACGGCGGCGACGGTGGAGCGGGCGGTAATGCCGGCACGGCTGGTGTCGGCGGCTTCGACGGCGCCGGCCACAACCAGGCTGCGACCGGGGATGCGAGTGCGTCAGGTGGTCACGGCGGTAAGGGCGGGGACGGTTTCGGCACGCTGACGGCGATCGGCACCGCAGGCAATGGCGGTAATGGTGGTGCCGGCGGCAGCGGTGGTGCAGACGGCAATGGCGGCAATGGTGGCGCTGGCGGTAATGGTGGCAGTGGTGCCAATGGTCTTGCGGCGCTGGGTGAGAACGGTCCGGACGGCGGCAACGGCGGTGCCGGTGGTGCGGGCGGTGCGGGCGGCACGCATTCCGGTAATGGTGGCAATGGTGGTGCCGGCGGTGATGCCGGCGATGGTGGTTCCGGTGGCTCGGGTGTGCTCGGTGGCGGCCCGCTGGGCGCCGGCGGGGACGGCGGCAACGGCGGCACGGGTGGGACTGGCGGACAGGGTGGTGCATCGGCTCACGGCACGGTCGGTGTCGGTGGTGTTGGTGGTGCGGCCGGGTCCGGTGGCGATGGTGGTGATGGGTCGGATGGCAGTTCGTCGCTGATCGCTGACGGCGGTGCCGGCGGTGCGGGCGGTAACGCGGGGGCGGCCGGTGCCGGAGGGCTGAACGGTGCCGGCGTTAACCAGGCAGCGTCTGGTGACGCCACCGCCTCGGGTGGTAGTGGCGGCAACGGTGGTGACGGTTTCGGCACCATCACTGCGGTCGGCACGGCCGGTGACGGTGGTGCCGGTGGTGCCGGCGGCAGCGGCGGTGCGGACGGTAACGGCGGCAATGGTGGTGCCGGCGGTAATGGTGGCAGCGGTACCAATGGTCTTGCGGCGCTGGGTGAGAACGGTCCGGATGGCGGTAACGGTGGTGCCGGCGGCGCGGGCGGTGCGGGCGGCACGCATTCGGGCAATGGCGGTAACGGTGGTGCCGGTGGTGATGCCGGCGATGGTGGTTCCGGTGGCTCGGGTGTGCTCGGTGGCGGCCCGCTGGGCGGCGGCGGGGACGGCGGCAACGGCGGCACCGGTGGGACTGGCGGACAGGGTGGTGCGGCCACCAACGGCACGGTCGGTGCCGGCGGTGTTGGTGGTGCAGCCGGCTCCGGTGGTGATGGTGGTGACGGTTCGGATGGCAGTTCGTCGCTGATCGCTGACGGCGGTGCCGGCGGTGCGGGCGGTAACGCGGGGGCGGCCGGTGCGGGTGGGTTCGACGGCAATGGGGCTAACCAGGCAGCGTCTGGTGATGCGAGCGCCAATGGTGGTAATGGCGGTAAGGGTGGTGATGGTTTCGGCACCATCACTGCGGTCGGCACGGCCGGTGACGGTGGTGCCGGTGGCGCTGGCGGCAGCGGTGGCGCGGACGGTAACGGTGGCAGTGGTGGTGCTGGCGGTAATGGTGGCAGCGGCGCCAATGGTCTTGCGGCGCTGGGTGAGAACGGTCCGGACGGCGGCAACGGTGGTGCCGGTGGTGCGGGCGGTGCGGGCGGCACCCATTCCGGTAACGGTGGCAATGGTGGTGCCGGCGGTGATGCCGGCAATGGTGGTTCCGGTGGCTCGGGCGTGCTCGGTGGTGGGGCGCTCGGCGGTGGCGGTGACGGCGGTAACGGCGGCGCCGGTGGCGCCGGCGGCCAAGGTGGCACGGCCGCGCACGGCACGGTCGGGGTTGGTGGCGTTGGTGGTGCGGCTGGGTCCGGTGGTGATGGTGGCGCAGGCTCCGACGGCATCTCGTCGGTGCAGGCCGACGGCGGCGCGGGCGGTGTGGGCGGCAACGCAGGTGCGGCCGGTGCCGGAGGGCTGAACGGTGCCGGCGTTAACCAGGCAGCGTCTGGTGATGCGAGCGCCAATGGTGGCAATGGCGGCAAGGGTGGTGATGGCTTCGACACCATCACCGCCCTGGGCACCGCCGGCAATGGTGGCGCCGGCGGAGCGGGCGGCACCGGTGGGGCGGACGGCAACGGCGGCAACGGCGGTGCCGGTGGTGCAGGCGGTGACGGCGCCAACGGGTCTGCGGTCCTCGGCGAAGACGGCCCCTCCGGTGGCAATGGTGGTGCAGGCGGCGCTGGTGGTGCCGGCGGCACGCATTCCGGCAATGGTGGTAACGGTGGTGCCGGCGGCGACGCCGGCAACGGAGGCGACGGCAGTTCCGGCGTGCTGGGCGGCGGCCCGCTCGGTGGCGGCGGTGACGGCGGTAACGGCGGCACTGGTGGTGCCGGCGGCGATGGTGGTGCATCGGCTCACGGCACGGTCGGTGCGGGTGGTGTTGGTGGTGCGGCCGGCTCCGGTGGTGATGGTGGTGACGGTTCGGATGGCAGTTCGTCGCTGATCGCTGACGGCGGTGCCGGTGGTGCGGGCGGCAATGCGGGTGCGGCCGGTGCGGGTGGCTTCGACGGCAATGGGGCTAACCAGGCAGCGTCTGGTGACGCCACCGCCTCGGGTGGTAATGGCGGTAAGGGTGGCGACGGTTTCGGCACGCTGACCGCGGTGGGCACGGCCGGCGATGGCGGCAATGGTGGTGCCGGCGGCAGCGGTGGTGCAGACGGCAACGGCGGCAATGGTGGCGCTGGCGGCAATGGTGGCAGTGGTGCCAATGGTCTTGCGGCGCTGGGTGAGAACGGTCCAGACGGCGGCAACGGCGGTGCCGGCGGTGCTGGTGGCGCGGGCGGCAGCCACTCCGGCAACGGTGGTGCCGGAGGCAACGGTGGTAATGCCGGCAGCGGCGGTTCCGGTGGCTCGGGCGTGCTGGGCGGCGGCCCGCTGGGCGCCGGGGGCAACGGTGGCGACGGTGGCACCGGCGGCAATGGTGGGGCAGGCGGCGCCGCGACCAACGGAGTAGTCGGCGCAGACGGAAACGGCGGCGCTGGTGGCGCTGGCGGTGCCGGCGGCGACGGATCCAGCGGAGCCGACGTGTTGGGAACCAACGGAGCTACTGGCGGCAACGGCGGCGCCGGCGGCGCCGGTGGTGCGGGCGGCGGTAATTCCGGTAATGGCGGTGTCGGTGGCTCCGGCGGTGACGCAGGCTCCGGCGGTGACGGCGCATCAGGTGTCTTGGGCGGCGGCCCGCTCGGCGGCGGCGGTAACGGTGGGAACGGCGGCACGGGTGGGATTGGCGGACAGGGTGGTGCATCGGCTCACGGCACGGTCGGTGTCGGTGGTGTTGGTGGTGCGGCCGGGTCCGGTGGTGATGGTGGTGACGGCTCGGATGGCAGTTCGTCGCTGATCGCTGACGGCGGCGCCGGCGGTGCCGGTGGCAACGCCGGTGCGGCCGGTGCTGGTGGCTTCGACGGCAATGGCGTCAATCAGGCAGCGTCTGGTGACGCCACCGCCTCGGGTGGTAATGGCGGTAAGGGTGGTGATGGGTTTGGCACCATCACCGCGGTGGGCACGGCCGGTGACGGTGGTGCCGGTGGTGCCGGCGGCAGCGGTGGTGCGGACGGCAATGGCGGCAATGGTGGTGCCGGCGGTAATGGTGGCAGCGGCGCGAATGGTCTTGCGGCGCTGGGTGAGAACGGTCCGGACGGCGGCAACGGCGGTGCCGGCGGCGCGGGTGGCGCGGGCGGCACGCATTCGGGCAACGGCGGCGCCGGTGGTGCCGGTGGTGATGCCGGCAATGGTGGTTCCGGTGGCTCGGGTGTGCTCGGTGGCGGGGCGCTGGGCGGCGGCGGGGACGGCGGGCACGGCGGCACCGGCGGCAACGGCGGCCACGGTGGTGCGGCCGCGCACGGCACGGTCGGTGCCGGCGGTGTCGGTGGTGCAGCCGGCTCCGGTGGCGACGGGGGTGACGGCTCGGATGGCAGCTCGTCGCTGATCGCCGACGGCGGTGCCGGTGGCGCTGGCGGCAATGCCGGTGCGGCCGGTGCCGGTGGCCTCGACGGCAATGGCGCCAACCAGGCAGCGTCCGGCGACGCCAGCGCCAATGGTGGTAATGGCGGTAAGGGTGGTGACGGCTTCGACACCATCACCGCCCTGGGCACCGCAGGCAATGGTGGTGCCGGCGGTGCCGGCGGCAGCGGCGGCGCGGACGGCGACGGCGGCAACGGTGGCGCGGGCGGCGCCGGCGGTAACGGCGCCAGCGGCGCGGATCTGTTGGGTGCCAACGGTGCGTCCGGCGGCAACGGCGGCATCGGCGGCGCCGGTGGTGCCGGCGGCAGCCATTCCGGCAATGGCGGTAACGGCGGTCTCGGTGGCGACGCCGGCAACGGTGGCGACGGCGGCTCTGGCGTCGTAGGCGGGAACGCCGGCGGAGATGGAGGCAACGGCGGTGTTGGCGGTTCCGGTGGCCAAGGCGGCACGGCGGCTCACGGCACCGTGGGTGCCGGCGGTGTTGGTGGTGCGGCCGGGTCCGGCGGCAACGGTGGCGCAGGCTCCGACGGCATCTCATCGGTTCAGGCGGACGGCGGCAAGGGCGGTGCGGGCGGTAACGCCGGTGCGGCCGGTGCCGGCGGGCTGGATGGTGCCGGCGCGAACCAGGCGTCGTCCGGCGACGCGAGCGCCAATGGCGGCGATGGCGGTAACGGTGGTGACGGTTTCGGCACCATCACTGCGGTCGGCACGGCCGGTGACGGTGGTGCCGGCGGTGCCGGCGGCAGCGGTGGCGCGGATGGCAATGGCGGCGCTGGTGGTGCCGGCGGTAATGGTGGTAGTAGCGCGAATGGTCTTGCGGCGCTAGGTGAGAACGGTCCGGACGGCGGCAACGGTGGTGCCGGCGGTGCGGGTGGCGCAGGCGGCACGCATTCGGGCAATGGCGGCGCTGGTGGTGCCGGTGGTGATGCCGGCAATGGTGGTTCCGGTGGCTCGGGTGTGCTCGGCGGTGGTGCGCTCGGTGGTGGCGGGGACGGCGGTAACGGCGGCACCGGCGGCAACGGCGGCCACGGTGGTGCGGCCACCAACGGCACGGTCGGTGCGGGTGGCGTCGGTGGTGCAGCCGGCTCCGGTGGCGACGGGGGTGACGGCTCGGATGGCAGCTCGTCGCTGATCGCCGACGGCGGTGCTGGCGGCGCTGGCGGCAACGCGGGTACGGCCGGCTTCGGCGGACTGGACGGCAGCGGCGCCAACCAGGCAGCGTCCGGCGACGCCAGCGCCAATGGTGGTAACGGCGGTAAGGGTGGTGACGGCTTCGACACCATCACCGCACTCGGCTCGGCCGGCAATGGTGGCGCCGGCGGAGCGGGCGGCACAGGCGGCACGTACGGCAACGGCGGCAACGGCGGTGCCGGCGGCGCAGGTGGCAACGGCGCCAACGGGTCCGCGGTCCTCGGCGAAGACGGCCCCGCTGGCGGCAATGGCGGCGCCGGTGGTGCCGGTGGTATCGGCGGCACCCTTTCCGGTAACGGCGGTGCTGGCGGTATCGGTGGCGCCGGCGGCAACGGTGGCGACGGAAGCTCCGGTGTGCTGGGCGGCGGCGCCCTCGGCGGCGGCGGCGACGGCGGTGCCGGTGGACATGGCGGCACGGGCGGCGCTGGTGGCGCGGCGACCAACGGTCTCGTAGGCACCGATGGCGACGGCGGCGAAGGCGGCGACGGCGGCACCGGCGGCGACGGTTCCCACGGGACTGACCTGTTCGGTATCAACGGTGCATCCGGCGGCAACGGCGGTGCCGGAGGCACCGGCGGCGCCGGTGGCGGCAACTCCGGAAATGGCGGTGCCGGTGGTGTCGGCGGTGACGCCGGCAATGGTGGCGACGGCGGCTCAGGCGTCGCGGGCGGTAACTCCGGAGGCGACGGCGGCAATGGCGGCGTGGGTGGTGCCGGCGGTCAAGGCGGCACATCCATCAACGGCAGCGTCGGTGCTGGCGGCGTCGGAGGCGCGGCCGGCTCGGGCGGCAACGGCGGCGATGGCACCGACGGCATTTCGTCACTTCAGGCCGATGGGGGCACGGGCGGTGCTGGCGGTAACGCCGGTGCGGCCGGTGTCGGCGGCTTCGACGGGAACGGCGCCAACCAGGCGGCGTCGGGTAGCGGCACCGCGTCTGGTGGCAATGGCGGTCAGGGTGGCGATGGTTTCGGCACTCTGACCGCGGTGGGCACCGCGGGCGACGGTGGTGTCGGCGGTGCCGGCGGCAACGGTGGAACCGACGGCAACGGCGGCAACGGTGGTGCTGGTGGTGCTGGCGGCAGCGGCGCCAATGGCCTTGCGGCGCTCGGCGAAAGCGGTCCGGACGGCGGCAACGGCGGCGCCGGCGGTGCCGGTGGCGCGGGCGGCACGCATTCCGGTAACGGCGGCAACGGTGGCTCCGGTGGTGACGCCGGTGATGGTGGTTCCGGAGGTTCGGGTGTGCTGGGCGGTGGGGCGCTGGGCGGTGGCGGTTCCGGCGGCACCGGTGGCACCGGTGGTGTCGGCGGTAATGGCGGCGCGGCGATCAACGGCATCGTGGGTGCCGGTGGCCATGGCGGTGCGGCCGGATCCGGGGGCGACGGCGGTGACGGTTCCGATGGCAGCTCGTCGCTGATCGCCGACGGTGGTGCCGGGGGTGCCGGCGGCAACGCCGGCACGGCCGGTGCGGGTGGCTTCGATGGCAATGGCCAGAACCAGGCCGCCACCGGTGATGCAACGGCGTCCGGCGGTAACGGCGGCAAGGGTGGTGACGGGTTCGACACCATCACCTCACTGGGCACTGCCGGCAACGGTGGCGCCGGCGGGGCCGGCGGCTCGGGCGGCACCGACGGCGACGGCGGCAATGGTGGCGCCGGTGGTGCCGGTGGTGACGGCTCGAATGGTGCGGCGGCACTGGGCGCTAGCGGCCCGGCCGGCGGTAACGGCGGAGCCGGTGGCGATGGTGGTGCCGGCGGCAGCCACTCCGGTAACGGCGGCGCCGGCGGTGTCGGTGGGGCCGGCGGTGATGGCGGTTCCGGTGGCTCGGGTGTGCTGGGCGGCAACACCGGTGGTGCTGGTGGCGCCGGCGGCAATGGCGGTACCGGTGGTACCGGCGGAACGGCGACCAACGGGACGGTCGGTGCCGGCGGTCAGGGTGGCGCGGCCGGTAATGGTGGCACTGGTGGTGCCGGGTCTAACGGCATCTCCTCGGTGCAGGCCGATGGCGGCAAGGGCGGTGCCGGCGGTAACGCCGGGGTGACTGGTGCCGGTGGCTTTAACGGTGCGGGTACCAACGAGGCGGCCAGCGGCGCCAACGGCACCGGTGGCACCGGCGGCAAGGGCGGCGACGGGTTCGACACCCTGACGTCGCTGGGCTCTGCGGGCAACGGCGGCGCGGGCGGCGCCGGTGGTAGCGGTGGCGTCGACGGCAATGGTGGCGCCGGCGGTGCCGGTGGTACTGGCGGTAACGGTGCGGACGGGTTGGCGGCGCTGGGTGCCAGCGGCCCCAACGGTGGCAATGGCGGAGCCGGTGGTGCCGGCGGTGCCGGCGGCACCCACTCCGGTAACGGCGGCCACGGCGGCGTCGGCGGTGACGCCGGCGATGGCGGCACCGGTGGCTCGGGCGTCCTCGGCGGCAACACCGGTGGTGCCGGCGGCACCGGTGGTCACGGTGGCGTCGGCGGTAACGGCGGTGCGGCCACCAACGGCACCGTCGGTGCCGGCGGCCACGGTGGCGCGGCCGGGTCCGGCGGCAATGGCGGCGCCGGCTCGAATGGCATCTCCTCAGTCCAGGCAGACGGCGGCCAGGGCGGTAAGGGTGGCGACGCCGGTACGGCCGGCGCCGGCGGCTTCGACGGAAACGGCGCCAACCAGGCCGCGACCGGTGACGCGAGCGCCAACGGCGGTAACGGCGGCAAGGGTGGTGACGGGTTCGACACCATCACCTCGCTGGGCACCGCCGGCAACGGCGGCGCCGGTGGCGCCGGCGGTACCGGTGGCACCGACGGCAACGGCGGTAACGGTGGCGCGGGGGGTGCCGGTGGTGACGGCTCGAATGGTGCTGCGGCGCTGGGAGCCAGCGGGCCGGCCGGCGGAAGCGGCGGAGCCGGCGGTGCGGGTGGTGCCGGTGGCAGCCACTCCGGCAATGGCGGCAACGGTGGTATCGGTGGCGGCGGCGGTAACGGCGGTTCGGGTGGTTCCGGGGTCTTGGGCGGCAACACCGGTGGTTCCGGCGGTGCCGGCGGCAACGGTGGAGTCGGCGGCCAGGGCGGTGCGGCGACCAACGGCACCGTCGGCAACGGCGGTCAGGGTGGCGCCGCCGGTAACGGTGGTACCGGTGGTGCCGGGTCCAACGGCATCTCCTCCGTGCAGGCCGACGGCGGCAAGGGCGGCACCGGTGGTGCCGCGGGCGTGGTCGGTTCCGGCGGCCTCAACGGTGCCGGCGCCAGCCAGGCCGCCAGCGGTGCCAACGGCACCGGCGGCAACGGCGGCAAGGGCGGCGACGGCTTCGACACCCTCACCGGCGTCGGCACAGCCGGTAACGGCGGCGCGGGTGGCGCCGGCGGCAGCGGCGGCGTCGATGGCAACGGTGGGAACGGCGGCGACGGCGGTGCCGGCGGCACCGGTGCCGCGGGTGGTGCGGCATTGGGTACCAGCGGTGCGGCTGGAGCCAACGGTGGTGCCGGCGGTGCCGGCGGTGCCGGCGGCACGCACTCCGGCAACGGCGGCGATGGTGGTGATGGTGGTGCCGGCGGCAACGGTGGCACCGGCGGCTCCGGAGTCGTGGGCGGCAACACCGGTGGATCCGGCGGTGCCGGCGGCAGCGGCGGTGTCGGCGGCCAAGGCGGCACGGCCACCAACGGCTCCGTGGGCGCCGGAGGCCAGGGCGGCAATGCCGGCAACGGCGGCGCCGGGGGCGCCGGCTCCAACGGCATCTCGTCCGTCCAGGCCGGCGGCGGCAAGGGCGGCACCGGCGGTACCGCGGGTTCGGTCGGTGCCGGCGGCTTCGACGGCAACGGCGCCAACCAGGCCGGCAGCGGCGCGATCGGGACCGGCGGCACCGGTGGTCGCGGTGGCGATGGATTCGATGCCCTCACCACCGCCGGCACCGCCGGTAAGGGCGGCGACGGCGGCGCCGGCGGCTCAGGCGGCGTCTCCGGCAACGGCGGCGACGGCGGCGCCGGTGGCACCGGCGGTGACGGCGCCAACGGCACCGTCGGCGGATGGTTCGGCGCAACCGGCAACTCCGGCAGCAGCGGGGCTGCCGGCGGGAACGGTGGCGCGGGCGGTGCCGGCGGCACATTGGTGGGTAACGGCGGCAACGGCGGCACGGGTGGTTCCGGAGGCAATGGCGGGACGGGTGGGTCCGGCGCCGTTGCGGCCTGGGGCTCCTACAACGACGGTGGCCATAACGGCGGCGGAGGCTACGGCGGTAGCGGCGGTTCCGGTGGCGCTGCCGGCAACGGTGGTTCCGGCGGTACCGCTGCGAACGGCCTCGATGGCGCCGGCGGTAATGGCGGCACCGGCGGCAATGGCGGCAACGGTGGAACGGCCGCGGACGGCGCCGGCGGCATCCCCACCAACCAGACCGGCGGCACCGGCGGCATCGGCGGCCACGGTGGGAGCGCGGGTGCCGGCGGCATCGGCGGATCCTCCGGTGACAACGTCGGCGGCGTCGGCGGCGACGGCGGTCTCGGTGGCACCGGCGGGGCCGGCGGCGACGGAGGCAACGGGTACAACGACCACGTGTTGCTGCACGGCAGTGGCGGCGACGGTGGTGCCGGTGGCATCGGCGGCACCAGCGGCAACGGCGGTGCCGGCGGTTCGGGTATCACAACCGGCGCCGGCGGCGACGGACCCATTGGCGGCGCCGGCGGCACCGGGGGCTCCGGTGGCTCTAATGGGGGCGGCGGAACCCACAACGGCGCCGGCGCCAACGGCGGCACCGGTGGTACTGGCGGCATCGGTGGAGCCGGCGACCCGAGCGGCAGCACCGGCGGCATCGGGCCGACCGGCAGCCACGGATAGCTGACGCGGCGTGGCGAGGTACTGATCGATGGGTCGGTGCCTCGCCACGGCGTCGAAGGAGGCGTCCTTTAGCGAGCCGTCCATTCTTGACTGGCGTCGAAAACTTTGGAAAACCTGAGAGACTTCGGGAAGTGTCGGGTGCTAGCTATTGCTTGCAATCGCACGCACTTATACGTGGCCGCTCCCGAGGGCGGGAAACGTTGTCGGCGCAACCGAGTTCTCGGTGAAATACCTGTATGAAGGCATATTTACACTTCCGGCCGAGTTGTCACGCAATGGCGATGGGGGAGTCGCGGTGTCCGAGGGCCGGACAATTCGCCTTGTTTCGTTTTAAGTGTCGATCTTGAAAGTAATGACGCTACACTTAGCCGGATTTTAGGTAGTGCACACTTTAAATCAACCTTCACCACGCGTAATCACCGCAGGAGGCATTGGCATGGCTGGTAACAAGCGCAAGGTTGCTCGGCGCCGGGCGGTGGGTGCCGCTTCCGCGGTCGGTGCGTTCCTGACCTTCGGGTTGTCGCCGCTGGCCGGTGCCCCGACTGCGCGCGCCGACGGCTTGGACTTCGACTGGCTGATGGATCTGTTCACGCCTGCAGCCGACCCGACCGGTGGGCTGGAGTGGGCGGCGTGGATGGATCCGGCTTCCCTGGATGCCACCGACCCGTTGGCGGCGCTGCCGGCTGCCGGCGACCCGGTGACGATCTCCAGCCTCATGGACGACTGGTTCTACCAGCCCCTGCACACGATGGTGCAGGACTGGATCACCAGCCCGACGGGCCTGATCGTCGATACGTGGATCAACACGACGGCCGGCCAGTTTCTGATCGGCAATGGCTTGGACAGCATCTTGCCCGGAGTAGCCGGCGGCGACGGAGGACTGTGGCTGGGTGACGGTGGCCATGGCTACGACAGCCTGCTTCCCGGAGTCGATGGCACCGATGGCGGCGACGCCGGATGGTTCGGCGACGGCGGCGCTGGCGGACACGGCTACGACAGCATTCTGACCGGCCAAGACGGCACCGACGGTGGCGATGGCGGCGCCGGTGGCACCTGGATGGGTATCGGCGGTGATGGCGGCAGGGGCGGCGACGGCTACGACAACATCGTCCTCGGCCAACCCGGAACCGACGCCGGCAACGGCGGCAACGGCGGCGAGGGCCCGGGGTGGATCTTCGGTAATGGTGGCGCTGGCGGTGCGGGTGGCGCCGGTGGCCACGGCTTCAATGGACTGGCGGTACTGGGCGAGAACGGTACGAACGCCGGCAACGGCGGCAACGGCGGTGCCGGCGGGGCGAGCAAGAACTGGATCGGCGACGCCGGCCGCGGTGGTGCCGGTGGTGCCGGCGGCGACGGCGGAAACGGTGGCTCCGGTGTGTTGGGCGGCGGCGCGCTCGGCGGCGGTGGTGATGCCGGCAACGGTGGCATCGGCGGTACCGGTGGCAAAGGTGGGGCCGCAATCCTCGGCGTGACAGGCGCCGGTGGAGTCGGTGGTGCCGCGGGCAACGGCGGCGTGGGAGGCAACGGCTCCAACGGCAGCTCGTCGCTGATCGCCGACGGCAGCACGGGTGGCGCCGGCGGGAATGCCGGCGGCGCCGGAGTCGGTGGCCTCAATGGTGCCGGTGGTGGCCAGGCCGCTACGGGTGCCGTCGGTACCGGCGGTCACGGCGGTAAGGGCGGTGACGGTTTCAACACCATCACCGCGATCGGAACCGCGGGCAACGGCGGCGCGGGCGGCGCCGGCGGTACCGGTGGCCTCGACGGCAACGGTGGCACCGGTGGTGCCGGTGGGTCCGGTGGTGACGGCGCGAATGGGCTTGCGGCACTGGGCGAGAACGGTCCGGACGGCGGCAACGGCGGCGCCGGTGGC
Source organism: Mycobacterium sp. NGS50 (assembly GCF_059812545.1). Classification (NCBI taxonomy): domain Bacteria; kingdom Bacillati; phylum Actinomycetota; class Actinomycetes; order Mycobacteriales; family Mycobacteriaceae; genus Mycobacterium; species Mycobacterium sp. NGS50. Next base: position 298,812 of record NZ_JCALCW010000001.1, on the reverse strand, counting down.
GCCGGTGGAGCCGGTGGCACCAACGCCGGCAACGGCGGCGTGGGCGGCGTCGGTGGTGACGCCGGTGACGGTGGTTCCGGTGGCTCGGGTGTGCTGGGTGGCGGTGCGCTCGGCGGGGGCGGCGACGGGGGTCACGGCGGTACCGGCGGCACCGGCGGTAACGGCGGTGCGGCCACCAACGGGACGGTGGGTGCCGGCGGGCAGGGTGGTGCGGCCGGCTCCGGTGGTGACGGCGGCAACGGCTCCAAGGGCAGCTCGTCGTTGATCGCCGACGGCGGCGCCGGTGGTGCCGGCGGGAACGCGGGCGCGGCCGGTTCCGGCGGCTTCGACGGCGCGGGAGCCAACCAGGCCGCGTCCGGCGACGCGACGGCCAATGGCGGCGATGGCGGCAAGGGTGGTGACGGTTTCAACACCATCACCGCGATCGGCACAGCCGGCAACGGAGGCGTCGGTGGCGCGGGCGGTACCGGCGGCACCGACGGCAACGGTGGCAACGGCGGCGCCGGTGGTGCCGGTGGTGACGGCGCGAATGGGCTTGCGGCACTGGGTGAGAACGGCCCCAATGGTGGCAACGGCGGCGCCGGCGGTGCCGGTGGCGCGGGCGGTACCCACTCGGGTAACGGCGGCAAGGGCGGTATCGGTGGTGACGCGGGCGACGGTGGTTCCGGTGGCTCCGGTGTGCTGGGTGGCGGCGCGCTCGGCGGCGGTGGCGACGGCGGTCACGGCGGTACCGGCGGCACCGGCGGTAACGGCGGTGCGGCCACCAACGGGACGGTGGGTGCCGGCGGGCAGGGTGGTGCGGCCGGCTCCGGTGGTGACGGCGGCAACGGCTCCAAGGGCAGCTCGTCGTTGATCGCCGACGGCGGCGCCGGTGGTGCCGGCGGGAACGCGGGCGCGGCCGGTTCCGGCGGCTTCGACGGCGCGGGAGCCAACCAGGCCGCGTCCGGCGACGCCACCGCGTCCGGTGGTAACGGCGGCAAGGGCGGCGACGGGTTCGACACCATCACGGCATTGGACACCGCCGGCAACGGCGGTACCGGTGGCGCCGGTGGTACGGGCGGCACCGACGGCAATGGCGGTCACGGCGGCGCCGGTGGCGCCGGGGGCGACGGTTCGAACGGCGCCGCGGCGCTGGGCAACGACGGAGCCTCCGGCGGAAACGGTGGCACCGGCGGTGCCGGCGGTGCGGGCGGCAGCCATTCCGGTAACGGCGGCGACGGTGGTACCGGCGGTACCGGCGGCACGGGCGGCAACGGCGGCTCGGGTGTCCTCGGCGGCAACACCGGCGGCGACGGCGGGCATGGCGGCACCGGCGGCAGCGGCGGCGAGGGTGGTGCGGCCACCAACGGCACGGTGGGTGCCGGCGGTCAGGGCGGCGATGCCGGTAACGGCGGCACCGGTGGCGCCGGCTCGAACGGCATCTCGTCGATCCAGCGCGACGGCGGCGCGGGCGGCACCGGTGGGACCGCGGGCTCGGCCGGTGCCGGCGGCTTCGACGGCGCGGGAGCCAACCAGGCCGATGGCGGCGCCGGAGGCACCGGTGGCGCCGGCGGTAAGGGCGGCGACGGCTTCGACTCCATCACGATCCTGGACACCGCCGGCCACGGTGGTCACGGCGGCACGGGTGGCTCGGGCGGCCTGACCGGCAATGGCGGCGCCGGCGGCGCCGGCGGCGCCGGCGGTGACGGCGGCGACGGGACGATCGGGCCCCTGATCGGCGCCACCGGCTTGAACGGCACCAGCGCTGGTGCCGGAGGTGACGGTGGTACCGGTGGTGCCGGCGGCACCCTGTCGGGCAATGGCGGCGCCGGCGGGACCGGTGGGTCTGGCGGGACCGGGGGCGACGGCGGCAGCGGTGGACTTCCGGCCTGGGGCACCTCCAACGCGGGCGGGGTGAACGGCGGCGGCGGATACGGCGGTGCCGCAGGCGCTGGTGGTGCCGGGGGTAACGGTGGCGCCGGCGGGACCGCGGTCAACGGACTCGATGGCGTCGGAGGCAACGGCGGCACCGGCGGCAACGGCGGCACCGGCGGGTCGGGTGCCACGGGCGCCGGCGGCATCCCATTCCTCCACAACAACGCCGGATCCACCGGCGGTGTCGGCGGCCACGGCGGCGCCGCGGGCGTCGGCGGCAACGGCGGAACCTCCGGCGACAACGTCGGTGGTGCCGGCGGTGACGGCGGTGTCGGCGGGACCGGAGGCCACGGCGGTGACGGCGGCAACGGCTACAACGACAACGTGACCCAATGGGGCAACGGTGGTGACGGCGGTGCCGGCGGCACTGGTGGCACGAGTGGTAATGGTGGCACCGGCGGTTCGGGTGCCACGACCGGTGCCGGCGGCGACGGTCCCAACGGCGGCACCGGCGGTGCCGGCGGATCCGGCGGCGCCAGCGGCGGCCATGGCACGAGCCCGGGCACCGGTGCCAGCGGCGGCAACGGTGGTGGTGGCGGCACCGGTGGCACCGGCAACCCGACCGGCAGCACCGGCGTCACCGGAGCTACCGGAACCCACGGATAGCGAGGACGCAGGCGCCGTCAGCCCGGCGGCGCCTGCGGGCCGCGATCCACGCCGGTGCGCAGCTTGACCGACGCCGAATAGGCCTGGCTGCGAAACCTCAGCACCGGGTCATCGGAGGGCTCGATGCCGTCGGTCACCCGCATCGGGTCGAACACGACAATGTCGTCCCCGTGCTCGCGGTCGGTGTCCAGGCCGGTGATGTCGAGGGTGCCCACCGTGACGTACTCCGTGCTCGCCCACGGCGCGGACGGATCGACGACCGAGTCCTTCGGTCCGGCGATCTGCACCCGGAATTCGAACTGCGCCGGACCGCCTTCCAGCCGGCCGTCGAGTTCCTCGGTGAGGAAATCGCTGCCCTTGGCCAGTGCGGACGACGCGGCCAGAAACTGCTCCCCGGCGGTCGGAGTCAGGTGGTAGCGCACGAACCGGGCCGTGCCGTCGGCGTCGACCCATCGGAAGGCATGCAGCCCGTGATACTCGACGGTGGCGTAGCTCGCCGGTACTCGGCTGGCCGCGCGCAGAATCGGTAATGCGCCCAGCAGCCGAGGATGGGTGGCCAGGTAGGCGGCCATCCGCAGCGGCGCCGTCAGTCCGGGCCGCATCGCCCGCAGCAACTCCACGAAGCCGTCCGGTGTGCTGGAGACGAACAATCGCGCCGTCTGGGTGGATACGTCGGTGGTGGACCCGTCGGGCAGGCTGAACTTCACCGCCATCCCGCGCACCCCCGGCGCCCCGTCCCGCTGCGCGGGGTTCCCTGATCCGTTGGAGAAGCGGATCAGCGCGGGAACCGGCGAGCCGTCGAGATATGTTGCGCGAGAAAGCTGTCGAGCTTCCGGGGTTGCGGTGAACGTGCCTCGGTACAGGACGCCTTTCGCGTGCAGCACCCGATAACCGGGCTGCGCGCCGCCGGTGTCACGGACAGCCGCAATGGCGTCGTCTGGCGAAACCTGGCCGCCCATGGCGCAATCCTAGCCCCGCGTTCAGTCGCTGCCCACGGAATCCCGGTAGGCCTCCAACAGCCGAAGCCACACCTCGCTGATGGTGGGGAAGCACGGCACGGCATGCCACAGCCGCTCGATCGGCACTTCGCCGGCCACCGCGACGGTCGCCGAATGCAGCAGCTCCGACACGCCCGGGCCCACGAACGTCACGCCGAGCAACCGGCCCTGATCGGCGTCGACCACCATCCGGGCCCGGCCGGTGTAGCCGTCGGCATGCAACTTGGCGCCCATGACGGCGCCGCCGATGTCGACGTCCACCACGTCGATCCGGTGACCGGCCTGCTCGGCTTGGGCCGCGGACAGGCCGACCGCGGCGGCCTCCGGGTCGGTGAAGAACACCTGCGGCACCGCGTGGTGATCCGCGGTGGCCGCATGCGGACCCCACGCCGTGGTGTCCACCGGCCGGCCCGATGCTCGGGCTGCGATCGCGGCGCCGGCGACGCGGGCCTGGTATTTGCCGGAATGGGTGAGCAGCGCTCGCCGGTTGACGTCGCCCGCCGCATACAGCCATCCCCCGGGGACCGCGCGCACTTGGCAGGTGTCGTCGACCTCCAGCCAGCTTCCCGGATCCAGTCCCACGGTCTCCAGGCCGATTTCGTCGGTGAGCGGGGCTCGGCCGGTCGCGAACAGGACTTCGTCGACGTCCAGCGTGCTTCCGTCGTCCAGGGTCAACTGCACCGGCCCCGCGGCCTCGGGCCTGGCCAGTCCGGTCACCGACACCCCGATACGGACGTCGACGCCCGCGTCGGTGAGTCCGCGGCCGACCAGGTCACCGACGAACGGCTCCATTCGCGCCAGGAGCCCGGAACGGCGCACCAGCAGCGTGACCGATGCCCCCAAACCCTGCCAGGCGGTGGCCAACTCGACGGCGACACCGCCACCACCGATCACCGCCAGACGGGTGGGCACCGCACTTGAGTCGGTGCCCTGCCGATTGGTCCATGGGCGCGCGTCGGCGATACCGGGCAGGTCGGGCAGTGCGGCCCGGCTACCCGTGCAGACCACGACGGCGTGCCGGGCGGTGAGGACCTCTTCGGCGCCGGCGGCGGTGGTGACCGCCACCCGTCGCGGACCCGCGATTCGGCCATGACCCCGGATCAGCGTCGCCCCGATACCGGCCACCCAGTCGACTTGGCCGGAGTCGTTCCAATGGCTCACATACCGGTCGCGGCGGTGAAAGACCCCGGCCGTGTCGAGCGGGCCGGTGACGGCGGCTCGCGCCCCTTCGACCCGGCCGGCGTCACCGACGGCGGCCACCGGGCGCAGCAGCGCCTTGCTGGGCACGCACGCCCAATACGAACATTCACCGCCGACGAGTTCACGCTCGACCACCGCGACGCTCAGACCGGCCGCCCGGACCCGGTCAGCAACGTTCTCCCCGACCGGCCCCGCTCCGAGCACGACGACGTCGTAGCTGGTTTCCCCTGAGTCCGTTGCCATTTCGGAACCTTAGGTGTTGAGTGCGACGGATGCTTCGGCGGTGTAGTTGAGGAAGGTGAGGGTTTCTTGGAGGTAGAGCTCGACGGTGTCGGTGTTGTGGGTCAAGTATCCGATGGTGACGTCGGTGCCCAGTTGGAGGTCGAAGTCGCCGCCGCGGGTGGTCAGGACGAAGGCGCCGTCGATGGCGGGGGCCCAGATGATGTCGCCGTCGACGAGGCGGTGCAGGTGTTCGCGGATGGGGTAGCCGTGTTGGGTGGTTTCGCTGACTTTGGTGTAGTTGTCGGCGGACAGCAGCACGTTGTAGGGGCCGTCGACGCCGGCCAGTCGCAGCCCGGACAGTGCTTGGCTGATGACGTCGGGGAAGTCGCGGGCGTCGGCGGGCAGCGTCAGGGCGGTGTTGGAACTGGTGGCGCGGATCCCCTCGATCTGGGCGGCCGGGTAGCCCTCGAAGATGGCCCGGTCTTCGACGAACGCCAGCTTCTTGGCGGCGGTCTTGACCGGGTCCCAGTCGGCGTCTTGGGCGCCGCGTTCCACGTCGTCGATTTCACTGCGCGACAACGTGAACGGAACCCGGAGCCGGACCAGTGGTTTGGCGGCCCGCAAGTGCGCGACGACGCCGTCGGAAGGTGCGTCGACGCCGAGCAGCCGACCGGTGCCCACCGCCGCGGCGGTCGGCCCGCCGGCGTCGGTGACGTCGACGACGCGGCGCCCGGCGATGTGGCGTTTGAAGGTGCGGGTGGCTTCCTGCTCGATTTCGGCCCAGGCGGCCTCGGTGACGGGGGCGAGCTCGCGGTAGAGGTTGTTCACTGCGGGATTCCTTTCAGGGAGCCGATGGCCAACGACGCGTCGGAAGCCGGGGGTGCTGGTGCGGCCGGTGGATCTGCCGGGTCGGGCAGGGGTGGGGGATCGTCCAGGAAATCGGCGGTGGGGGTGAAGAACAGGCCGCCGGTGTGTGCGGTGGAGAAGTCCAGGATGCGGTCGGTGACGCCGGGTGGATCGCCGAGGAACATGTTGGTCAGCATGCGTTCGGTGATGGCCGGAGAGCGGGCGTAGCCGATGTAGTAGGTACCCGACTCGCCGTCGCCGACGGTGCCGAACGGCATGTTGTGGCGCATGATGTCGAGTTCGTTTCCGTCGGCGTCTTCGATCACGTTCAGCTTGATGTGGGCGTTGGCGGGTTTGGCGTCGTCGTCGAATTCGATGTCCTCGAGTTTGGTGCGCCCGATCACCCGCTCTTGTTCGGTGACCGACAGCGCGTTCCAGGCCGCCATGTCGTGCAGGTACTTCTGCACATGCACATAGCAGCCGCCGGTGAAGTCGGGGTCTTCATCGCCGATCTGGGTGGCCACGGTCGCATCGAGCCCGTCGGGGTTCTCGGTGCCGTCGACGAAGCCCAGCAGGTCGCGGTTGTCGAAGAACCGGAAGCCGTGCACCTCGTCGACCACACGGATCGCGTCGCCCAAAGCGTTCACGATGCGCCCGGCCAGCTCGAAACACACGTCCATCGATTCGGCGCGGATATGAAACAGCAGATCACCTGCGGTGGCCGGTGCGGTGTGGCGCGGCCCGATCAACTCGACAAACGGATGCAGCTCGGCGGGCCGTGCACCGCTGAATAACCGATCCCAGGCCGCCGACCCGATCGAGGCCACCAGCGACAACCGCTTGCTCGGATCCCGAAACCCCACCGACCGCACCATGCCGGAAAGACCCGACAGCGCGTCGTGCACCGTGCCCTCGCCACCGTCCTCGATCGTGGCCACCAAAAAGATGGCCGCCGGCGTCAACGGAGCAAGAACGGGCTGCGGCTGCACAGTAGGCACGGTTTCGACCCTAACCGTCAGGCGGCGCCGGGATGATCGAAGATGGGATCATGCCTGCCAGCGCACCCGGTCTATGCGAGTTCATCGACGCCTCACCGTCGCCGTATCACGTCTGCGCGACGGTCGCCGACCGGCTGCGGGCCGCCGGATACACCGAACTCGCCGAAGCCGACGCCTGGCCGCAGCAGGGCCGCTTCTTCACCGTGCGGGCAGGTTCCCTGGTCGCCTGGGACAGCTCTGGGGATACCGACCGACCGTTTCGCATCGTCGGCGGCCACACCGACAGCCCCAACCTGCGGGTCAAACAACATCCAGACCGCGATGACGCCGGCTGGCAGATGGTGGCGCTGCAGCCCTACGGCGGCGCCTGGCTGAACTCGTGGCTGGACCGCGACCTGGGCATCAGCGGTCGGCTGTCGGTGCGCGACGGCGGCCACGTCACCCACTACCTGGTCCGGATCGACGAACCTCTGCTGCGGGTGCCGCAGCTGGCCATCCACCTGGCCGAGGACCGCACAGCGGTGTCGCTGAACCCGCAGCGCCACCTCAACGCAGTGTGGGGCGGTGCGCGGGGCTCCTTTTTGGAGTTTGTCGCCGAGCGGGCCGGAATCGAGGTCGACGTCCTCGGTTTCGACCTGATGACCCACGACCTGACCCCCTCGACGTTGGCCGGGGTCGATGGCGCGTTCGTCAGTGCGCCGCGGCTGGATAACCAGACGACCTGCTACGCGGGGCTGGAGGCGCTGCTGGCCGTCGAGCCCGGGCCGCAGCTGCCGGTGCTGGCGCTGTTCGATCACGAGGAGGTCGGCTCCACCTCCGATCACGGCGCGCAGTCGGATCTGCTGCTGACCACCTTGGAACGGATCGTGCTCGCCGACGGCGGAGGTCGCGAGGACTTCCTGCGTCGGCTCGCCGGCTCGGTGGTGGCGTCCGGGGACATGGCGCATGCCACCCACCCCAACTACCCGGACCGGCACGAACCGGGACATCAGATCGCGGTCAACGCCGGCCCGGTGCTCAAGGTCCAGCCGAACCTGCGCTACGCCACCGACGGCCGCACTGCTGCGGTGTTCGCGCTGGCCTGCCGGCAGGCCGGGGTGCCGCTGCAACGTTATGAGCACCGCGCCGACCTGCCCTGCGGGTCGACGATCGGGCCGATGACCTCCGCGCGCACCGGCATCCCCACCGTCGATGTCGGTGCCGCTCAGCTGGCCATGCACTCCGCGCGGGAACTGATGGGCGCGGCCGACGTCGCGATGTACGCGGCCGCGCTGCAGGCGTTCCTGTCGCCGTCGTGAGCGGCAACTAAGCTGTCGGGGTGACCTCTGGGCCCACTCCCGCGCTGGATACCGTCGAACACGCCGCAGCAACTCCCGATCAGCCGCAGCCGTACCGTGAGCTGGGTCTCAAGGACGACGAATACCAGCGGATCCGCGACATCCTGGGCCGCCGCCCCACCGACGCCGAGCTGGCGATGTACTCGGTGATGTGGAGCGAGCACTGCTCCTACAAATCCTCCAAGGTGCATCTGCGCTACTTCGGGGAGACCACCACCGACGCGATGCGGGCGTCCATGCTGGCCGGCATCGGCGAGAACGCCGGCGTGGTCGATATCGGCGACGGTTGGGCGGTCACCTTCAAGGTCGAGTCGCACAACCACCCCTCCTATGTGGAGCCCTACCAGGGTGCGGCCACCGGGGTGGGCGGCATCGTGCGCGACATCATGGCCATGGGGGCGCGTCCGGTCGCGGTGATGGACCAGCTGCGGTTCGGTGCCGCCGACGCCCCGGACACCCGCCGGGTGCTCGACGGCGTGGTGCGCGGCATCGGCGGCTACGGCAACTCCCTGGGGCTGCCCAACATCGGTGGCGAGACCGTGTTCGACGCCTGCTACGCCGGTAACCCGTTGGTCAACGCGCTGTGCGTCGGGGTGCTCCGCAAGGAGGACCTGCACCTGGCGTTCGCCTCCGGCGCCGGCAACAAGATCATCCTGTTCGGTGCGCGCACCGGCCTGGACGGTATCGGCGGGGTGTCGGTGCTGGCCTCGGACACCTTCGCCGGCGACGAATCCGGCGCCGGCAGAAAGAAACTGCCGTCGGTGCAGGTCGGTGACCCGTTCACCGAGAAGGTGCTGATCGAATGCTGCCTGGAGCTGTACGCGGCCAAGCTGGTGGTCGGTATCCAAGATCTCGGTGGCGCGGGGTTATCTTGCGCGACATCGGAATTGGCATCCGCCGGTGACGGCGGCATGGCGATCGAACTGGAACAGGTGCCGCTTCGCGCCACCAACATGACTCCCGCCGAGGTGCTCTCCAGCGAATCGCAGGAGCGGATGTGCGCGGTCGTCACGCCGGAGAACGTCGAGAAGTTCATGGCCGTGTGCCGCAAATGGGACGTCCTGGCCACCGTGATCGGCGAAGTGACCGACGGTGACCGGCTGCACATCACCTGGAACGGCGAGACCGTGGTCGACGTGCCACCGCGCACCGTGGCCCACGAGGGACCGGTGTACCAGCGCCCCTACTCGCGACCCGACACCCAGGATGCGCTCAACGCCGATACGTCGGCAGGACTGAAACGTCCGGTCACCGGCGATGAACTGCGCGCGACTTTGCTTGCGCTGCTGGGCAGTCCGCACCTGTGTAGCCGCGCATTCATCACCGAGCAGTACGACCGCTACGTGCGCGGCAACACCGTGCTGGCCGAACATGCCGATGGCGGTGTGCTGCGGATCGACGAATCCACCGGTCGCGGCGTCGCGGTGTCGACCGACGCGTCGGGTCGCTACACCCAGCTGGACCCCTACACCGGTGCGCAGTTGGCGCTGGCCGAGGCCTACCGCAACGTGGCGGTCACCGGCGCCACCCCGGCGGCGGTCACCAACTGCCTGAACTTCGGTTCCCCGGAGGATCCCGGGGTGATGTGGCAGTTCGCCGAGGCGGTCCGCGGGCTGGCGGACGGCTGTGCGGCCCTGGAGATTCCGGTCACCGGCGGTAACGTCAGCTTCTACAACCAGACCGGATCCACCCCGATCCTGCCCACGCCGGTGGTCGGCGTACTCGGCGTCATCGACGATGTCGCGCGCCGCATCCCCACCGGGCTGGGCGCTGAGCCGGGGGAGACCCTGATCCTGCTCGGCGACACCCACGACGAATTCGACGGCTCGATCTGGGCGCAAGTGACCGGCGATCACCTGGGCGGGCTGCCGCCGCGAGTGGATCTGGCACGGGAGAAGCTGCTGGCCGAGGTGCTGGTCGCCGCGTCCCGTGACGGTTTGGTCAGCGCCGCCCACGATCTGTCCGAGGGTGGCCTGGCTCAGGCGGTGGTGGAATCCGCGCTTGCCGGTGAGACCGGCTGCCGCATCCTGCTTCCCGAGGGGTCGGATCCGTTCGTGATGCTGTTCTCGGAATCGTCCGGACGGGCGCTGGTGGCGGTGCCGCGCACCGAGGAAAGCCGGTTCCGCGCCATGTGCGAGGCGCGTGGGCTGCCTGCCACCCGAATCGGTGTGGTCGACCAGGGTTCCACCGACGTCGAGGTGCAGGGGCAGTTCAGCATTCCGCTGGCGGAGCTAACCGCGACGCACAGCGGCGTGCTGCCGGGACTTTTCGGATGACCCCGGTCCGCACCGGCGAGCGGCACCCGCTGCTGGTGTGGGCCTGGAGCCTACTGCGGCTGAAGTTCATCGGGATCGGGTTCGCCGCCCTGTTCTTCTGCCTGGCGCTGACGCCGTCACTGTTGCCGCGCGATTGGCTGTTCCAGGGTTTGATCGGCGGCGTCAACGGGGCGTTCGGCTACGGCCTGGGCGTGGCGATCGGCGCGGTCATCCATCGGATGGTGCTGCGCACAGCGACGTGGTGGCCGCCGCCGCCGCGATTCCTGTTCGCGCTGAAGGCCGCTGTCGTGGTGCTCGCCCCGACGGTGTGTGTGCTGATGCTGATTCCGGCCGCGTCCTGGCAGCGCCAGGTGTCGGCACTGATGGGGATCCCCGGTCCCGGCACGTTGGGCTACCTGCGCACCCTGATCGTCGCGACCGGTGTCGCGGTACTGCTGGTCTCGGCCAGCCGAGTGGTGCTCGACGCGATCAAGTTATTGGCCCGCAGGCTGATCCGGCGCTGGCATGTGCACACCGAGGTGGCACTGTTCGTCGGGACGGCGATCGTCGTGGTGGTGCTGGTGACCCTGATCAACGGCGTGCTCGTTCGTGGATTCTTCGCCGGCGCCAATGCGCTCTTCGAGCCGCAGAACACCGCCACCCGCGACGGAGTGACCCAACCGCTGCAACCCGAGAAGTCCGGCAGCCCGGCGTCATTGGCGCCGTGGGACAGCCTGGGTTTCGAGGGCCGCAACTTCGTGGCCACCGGCCCGCACGCCGCCGAACTGACCCGGCTGTCCGGTCGTCCCGCCAAAGAACCCATCCGGGTGTATGCCGGTCTGCACAGCGCCGACACCGACACCGACCGGATGGCCCTGCTGGTCGAGGAACTGGAACGCACCGGGGCGTTCGAGCGCAAGGTGCTGGTCATCGTCCCCACCACCGGTACCGGGTGGATCAATCCGGTGGCCGCCCGCTCGGTGGAGATGCTCTACAACGGCGACACCGCGATGGTCGGCGTGCAGTATTCCTATCTGCCCAGCTGGATTTCGTTTCTGGCCGATCAGCAGAAGTCGCTGGACTCCGGCCGGCTGTTGATCGACACCATCCACCACCGTTGGCAGCAACTGTCCGTCGACCATCGGCCCAAACTCGTGCTCTACGGCGAAAGCCTGGGGTCGATGGCGGGGCAGGGCGCGTTCAGCTGGCTGCCGGACATCGCCGCGATGGGTTTCGACGCGGTGTTGTGGGTGGGACCCCCGCAGGCCAGCCCGCTGTGGCATGCGCTGGTGGTGCGGCGCGACCCGGGAACCACTGCCGAACAGCCGCGCTACGACAACGGGCGCACGGTGCGGTTCACCACGGCTGGGGATCCCGCCGAGGTTGCCCGGATCGCTGCGGCGCCATGGCAGGGCACCCGGGTGCTGTTCCTGCAGCACCCGTCCGATCCGGTGGTCTGGTGGTCGCCGGATCTGCTGTTCTCCGAACCGGACTGGTTGGACGAATCGCCGGGGCGGGATCGGTCGGCGTCGATGCGCTGGTATCCGGTGGTGACGTTCTGGCAGGTCACCGCCGATCTCACCAATGCGCTGTCGGTACCCGACGGGCACGGCCACAGCTACGGCGACATGGTGCTGGACGGATGGGTCGCGGTAATGCCACCGGAGGGCTGGACCGACGCCGACACCGAGCGGGTCCGGGCCGCGCTGAACCGTGACAGCACCGCGGACTACGAATGAGCAAGCACAGCACCGACCCGGCGCAGACCCGTGCCGCCGTCCTGGCGGTGGCGGACTGGCTGCATGACCCCGCCTGTGCCGACCCGGAGCGTGCGGACCTGGCGGCTGCGGTGCGGACGACGGCACGCACCCTGGCCGCGCTGGCGCCCGGCGCCAGCGTCGAGGTGCGCATCCCGCCGTTCGTCGCGGTGCAGTGCGTGGCCGGGCCGCGACACACCCGCGGCACCCCGCCCAACGTGGTCGAAACAGATCCGCGTACCTGGTTGCTACTGGCCACCGGGCTGCTGTCGCCGGCCGAGGCCGTGGCCGACGGGAGGCTGCGGCTGTCGGGTTCGCGATCCGGCGAGATCGATGCCTGGCTGCCGTTGGTGACGCTGGACCACTGAACCGGCACGCAGTTTGATTCATCCCCAGCCGGGCCCTGGCGATGGCAGGTTGTCGGGGACGAGAGTATAGTCGAACATATGTTCGAATTTGAGCAAGCTGCGGCGGAGTGTTTCGACCGCATGCGTGCGTCGATGCGGGCGGAGAATGCGGCGGCCGGGGCCCGGCTGCTGGCGGTCAGCGAGTTGGATCTGCTGGTGTTACGCAAGTTCGGGGAGAAGGAGACGTGGTGCAGTGACACCCAGTCGCTGATCTCGGTGGAGATCGCGGCGGCGTTGCGGATCAGTACGCATTGGGCGGCGTCCTATCTGTATTACGCCCGGGCGATGCGTAACCGGTTGCCGAAGGTGGGGGTGCTGCTGGCGGAGGGTGAAATCAGCTATGCAACGTTCAAGACGATCGTGTACCGCACCGATTTGATCGCCGATCCCGAGATCCTGGCTGCGGTGGATGCCACCCTGGCGGCCAAGGCGGGGCGCTGGCCGTCGATGACGACGGGCAGGTTGGCCGGCTACGTGGACAAGGTGGTGTGGCGCGCCGACCGGGATGCGGTGCGTCAGCGCCGGCAGCGCCACACCGACCGAGAGATCACCATCTGGGACAGCGGGAACGGGATGGCCGGGATCCAAGGCACGCTGATCAGCAGCGACGCCCAGGTACTCGAAGCCCGCCTCACCGCGTTGGCCGCCACCGTCTGCGCGGAGGATCCCCGCACCAAAGAGCAGTGCCACGCCGACGCGCTGGGGGCGCTGGCTGCCGGAGCGCAGCGGCTGCAATGCCGGTGCGGGCGCCCCGACTGTCCGAACGCGGCCGCGGTGCCGGTGCCGGTGCTCATTCACGTCGTTGCCGATCAGGCGTCGGTGACCGGCGGCGGGCAGACCCCGGGTGTGGTCCTGGGATCCGAGGAGTTGATCCCGCCCGAACTTCTGGCCCAGCTCGTCGAATCGGCGCGGCTGCAAGCCGTGGCGATGCCGATCGATGCACCCCCGGAACCCCGGTACACCCCGTCGCGTGCACTGGCCGATTTCATCCGCTGCCGCGATCTGACGTGTCGGGCCCCGGGCTGTGACCGGCCGGCCATCGAGTGCCAGATCGACCACACCACCCCGTTCAGCGCTGGTGGTCTCACGCATGCCTCGAACCTGAAACTGCTGTGCAGAGAACACCATTTGATGAAGACGTTCTGGAACTGGTCTGACCGCCAACTCCCGGACGGAACCGTGATCTGGACTTCGCCCACCGGGCAGACATACGTCACCACGCCGGGCAGCGCCTTGCTGTTCCCGATGTTGATGACCCCCACCGGCGACATCGGCGAACCCTCCCGCCGCGCCGCCGGCTGCACAGACCGCAGCATCGCGATGCCCCTCCGGCGCCGCACCCGAGCCGAGAGCCACGCCCGCTACGTCGCCGCCGAACGCTGCCGGAACCGGGCCAGGCGCCACGCCCGCCGGGCCGCCATGCTGGGTCCCGCGGTGGCCCGCAACGATCTCGGCGACGATCCGCCGCCGTTCTGACACCGGCGCGACTCGAATAGTGATCAGCCTCACGCGGATAGGACTTCTCGGCCCGCCGCCGTAGACTGGTCGGCGTCACCCACGCCGCCACGGGGAGCAGCCTTAGTGATCGACCAGCAGGTGGAAAACCCGCCGTCCGAGGAATGCGGTGTATTCGGTGTCTGGGCGCCCGGCGAGGACGTCGCCAAACTCACTTATTACGGCCTGTACGCACTGCAGCACCGCGGCCAGGAAGCCGCCGGTATCGCGGTCTCCGACGGATCGCAGGTGTTGGTTTTCAAGGACCTCGGCCTGGTCAGCCAGGTGTTCGACGAGCAGACGTTGGCCGCCATGCCGGGCCACATCGCCATCGGGCACTGTCGCTACTCCACCACCGGATCCACCACCTGGGAGAACGCCCAGCCGGTGTTCCGCACCACGGCGGCCGGCACCGGGGTGGCGCTGGGTCACAACGGCAACCTGGTCAACACCAGCGAGCTGATGGACCGTGCCCGTGCGGCCGGGCTGGTCAACACCCGGGGTGCGGCGGCAGCCACCACCGACTCCGACATCCTGGGCGCCCTGTTGGCCCACGGGTCAGCCGACGCCACCCTGGAGCAGGCCGCCATCGACCTGCTCGCCGATGTTCGCGGCGCGTTCTGCCTCACCTTCATGGACGAGAACACGCTCTACGCCGCCCGCGACCCGTGGGGGGTCCGGCCGCTGTCGCTGGGCCGGCTGGACCGCGGCTGGGTGGTGGCCTCCGAGACCGCCGCCCTCGACATCGTCGGCGCCTCCTTCGTTCGCGACATCGAGCCGGGCGAGCTGCTGGCCATCGACGCCGACGGGGTGCGCTCGACCCGGTTCGCCAACCCGACTCCCAAGGCGTGCGTGTTCGAGTACGTGTATCTGGCGCGCCCGGACAGCACCCTGGCCGGGCGGTCGGTGCACAAGACCCGCGTCGACATCGGCCGGGCGCTGGCCCGCGAATGCCCGACCGACGCCGACCTGGTGATCGGCGTCCCGGAGTCGGGCACCCCCGCCGCGGTCGGCTACGCCCAGGAGTCGGGGATCCCCTACGGGCAGGGGCTGACCAAGAACGCCTACGTGGGCCGCACGTTCATCCAGCCGTCGCAGACCATCCGCCAGCTCGGTATCCGGCTCAAGCTCAACCCGCTCAAAGAGGTGATCCGCGGCAAGCGCCTCATCGTCGTCGACGACTCGATCGTGCGGGGCAACACCCAACGTGCCCTGGTGCGGATGCTGCGTGAGGCCGGTGCGGTCGAGGTGCATGTCCGCATCGCCTCGCCGCCGGTGCGCTGGCCCTGCTTCTACGGCATCGACTTCGCTTCCCCGGCTGAGCTGATCGCCAACGCCGTCGAGAACGAGAGCGAGATGCTCGAGGCGGTCCGGCACGCGATCGGCGCAGACACCCTGGGCTACATCTCCCAGAAGGGCATGATCGCCGCCACCGAGCAGCCCGCCAGCCGGCTGTGCGCGGCCTGCTTCGACGGCCACTACCCGATCGAGCTGCCCGAGGAAACCGCGCTGGGCAAGAACGTGGTCGAGTACATGCTCGCCAACGCCGCGCTGGCTGCCGAGAACGACAACGCGTCGGCGCTACGCCGGCCATGACCCAGCGCCAAGGTGCGAGCCCGCCCGTCGGCGCCGACCGGTAGCCTTTACCGCGATGACGGATCGCGCAGCAGACCTATCTTCGGGGCAAAGCATCACCTACGCGTCGGCGGGAGTCGACATCGAGGCCGGTGACCGGGCCGTCGAGTTGATCGCCCCGCTGGCGGGCAAGGCCACCAGACCGGAGGTGCGGGGCGGCATCGGCGGCTTCGCCGGGCTGTTCGCCCTGCGCAGCGGGTACCGCGAACCGGTGCTGGCGGCGTCCAGCGACGGGGTGGGCACCAAGCTGGCGATCGCCCAGGCGATGGACAAGCACGACACCGTCGGCCTCGATCTGGTGGCCATGGTGGTCGACGACCTGGTGTGCTGCGGGGCCGAGCCGCTGTTCCTGCAGGACTACATCGCCGTCGGTCGGGTTGTTCCCGAGCGGGTCAGCGCGATCGTCGCCGGCATCGCCGAGGGCTGCGTGCAGGCCGGCTGCGCGCTGCTGGGCGGGGAGACCGCCGAACACCCGGGGCTGATGGAACCGGACCACTACGACGTCTCGGCCACCGGAGTCGGGGTCGTGGAGGCCGACGACGTGCTGGGGCCCGACCGGGTCAAGCCCGGCGATGTGCTGATCGCGATGGGTTCCTCGGGCCTGCACTCCAATGGCTACTCACTGGCCCGTGCCGTGCTGCTGGACATCGATCGGATGAATCTGGCCGGTCACGTCGAGGAGTTCGGCCGCACGCTCGGCGAGGAGTTGCTGGAACCAACCCGGATCTACGCCAAGGACTGTCTGGCGCTGGCCGCCGAAACCCAGGTCCGCACCTTCTGCCACATCACCGGCGGCGGCCTGGCCGGCAACCTGCAACGGGTCGTGCCGCACGGCCTGGTGGCCGAGGTGGACCGCGGAACGTGGACTCCCGCGCCGGTGTTCGCGATGATCGCGCAGCGGGGCCGCATCGCGCGTGCCGAGATGGAGAAGACGTTCAACATGGGCGTCGGCATGGTCGCCGTCGTCGCACCCGAGGACACCGACCGTGCACTGGCCATCCTGACCGCTCGCCACCTGAACTGCTGGGTCCTGGGAACCGTCGACAAGGGCGCGAAGTCTGCTGCCCGCGCCAAGTTGGTGGGGCAGCATCCGAGGTTTTAGAACCTCGGCAACTTCAACGGGGGCCGCCGGCGCACCGGAGTGTGCCCGCCGCGGGTCGTCGCCGCCAGATCAGCGGCGCCAGTCGTCCTCGCCGGTCCAGGAACCGGGGTCCTCGTCACCGTCCAGGTCGGCTTCGTCAACGGTCGACCCGGACAGCTCGCGCTGAAGCCGCTCAAAATCCGTTTGGGGGGAGCTGTACTTCAGGTCTCGAGCAACCTTGGTCTGCTTCGCCTTAGCCCGGCCGCGGCCCATGGGGGAACCCCCTCGCGCAATAGCGGAGCGGCCCACCAAGTAGGCGGCTCCGATCTGTGTTTCATATTGTCCTGCCCAGTAGCTTACCGTGCCCTGCGGACGGGTGCGGGCATGCCCTGCCGTGCCGAGACGGAGCTCACGCTGTGCTATTGCGTTCCGCTCCGTAGCCGCTCCACCGCTGCGCGTCCGGCACCGGCGACATCGGGCGGCGGCATCGAGTCGGCGTCGATCACGGCCGCGACCTCCGCATCCCCGCCGGTGGTCAGTTGCGTGTCGGCCGGCACCCCGCGCTTGACCAACGCCAGCGCCACCGGACCCAACTCGGCGTGGTCGACGACCGTTCCCAGCCGGCCCACGCTGCGACCGGCGGCCAGGACCGGGTCACCGGTGGACGGCCGATCCGATGAGCCGTCGAGGTGCAATAACACCAGCATGCGCGGTGGCTTGCCGAGGTTGTGGACGCGCGCGACGGTCTCCTGGCCCCGATAGCAGCCCTTGTCCAGGTGCACGGCGCCCTCGCCGGGGCCGCCGATCCAGCCCACCTCGTGCGGGATCGTGCGGTCGTCGGTGTCGACACCCAGCCGCGGGCGCAGCGCCGCCACCCGGTGCGCCTCGTAGGCCCACACTCCGGCTGGGCGCAACCCGGCCTGGGTGAGCCGGCGGCGCCAGTCGGCGACCCCGCCGCGCGGCACCACCAGATCCAGCTCGAGGCGGCCGTCGACGCCGGGCACCCGGCGGGCGAACCCCGCACCGGCCAGCGGCGCCACCCGCTCCGCCGGCAGCGCGTCGATACCCAGCGCAGCCAGCACCGCGGGGTCGCTCAGCCGGGGTCCGAGCAAGGACAGCACCGCGAAATCTCCGGCTTCCGGGGTCACCTGGGACCAGAACACCATCTTGCGTAGGTAGTCGAGCAGCGGCTCGCCCCGCCACGGTTCGGTGTCCAGGTAGGTGACACCGTCCAGCTCGGTTTGGATCCAGTGATCCTCGACGTGGCCCTTGCCATCCAGGGACAGGTTCTGGGTGCTGGCGCCGTCGGCGAGTTCGCTGACGTGCTGACTGGAGATGCTGTGCAGCCAGGTTTGACGGTCGGGACCGGCCAGCGTGAGCACTGCCCGGTGGGAACGGTCTACCAGTACCGCATCGACCTCGGCGGCGCGCTGCTCACCGAACGGGTCGCCGTAGTGCCATACCGCGCCGGCGTCGGGTCCGGAATCAGGGGCGGCGATGGCGTGCGGGGCGGTCACATCACAACTGTAGTACCGGCGTGCCAGTCCGCCCTGGTGGCGACCCGCTGCGCCCGGCTTCGCCGCGCTCGGACGGTTGTTATCTGCCACCAGGGCCGATCGGCTGGCTCACCTCTAAGGCCGCAAGGTTGTTTTCCAGGAATGTCAACAGTCGCTGCAGGTGAGCAACATTACGGCGGCAGCCGATGAGCCCGAATCCGAGGTTGTCGCCGTAACTAAGAACCGTGATGTTCAACGATTGCCCCTCGATGGGCATCGACACCGGGTACCAGCCCTCCTGCTCGGCATTGTGCCAGTACAGCCGATCGCGCGGACCGGGCACATTCGAGATCACGACGTTGTACGGCGGTGACGCGACCTTACTGAATCCGGGAATCGCAGCAAGGCTGCTCGGACCAATCGACGTCAACATGCCGATCGCGGACAGCTGCAAGGGACTCCGTCGCAGCAGACTGGCCTTGGCCGCCTGCATCGAGGCCTGAATGCGTCGGAGCCGTTCGACCGGATCGGCGACGTCGGTGGCCAGCCGACACAACGTCATCGTCACGGCATTCCCGTCGGCGTCGGTGCGGGGAAGCGCGACCGGAACAGCGGCCACCAGCGACTTTGCCGGAAGCTGGTCCCCGGTTCGTAGGTAGTCGCGTAGCGCGCCCGAACACATTGCTAGTACGACGTCGTTGAGTGTGGCGTCGTACCTTTTGGCGACCGTTTTTATCCGCCTGATCGACCAAGACTGCGCCGCGAACCGGCGTGCACCGGTCAGCGGCCGGTTCAGCACAGTCTTGGGCGCGTCGAATGGCAGCGCGGCCTCGGGGTTCCGCAGCCCTTGGGCCGCTACGTGCACGACGGCCGGCAGCAGCCCGGCGACGCTCCTTACCCCAGCCCCGGCCCTATCCAACGGTGGAGCGGACGGGCTGGCGGGTGTGTCAAGCGGCAGGGTGGGACGCGGACTCGGTGCCCACAAAGCCCGCAACTCGCCGGTCGGCTCCGTCGATAGCATGCGCATGGTGGCGCGGACGGCGTTGACCCCGTCGGTCAGCGCATGGTGCACCTTCACGTACACCGCAAACCGGTTGCCGGCCAGTCCCTCGATCAGGTGGAACTCCCATAACGGGCGATGTCGATCGAGTAGGCCGCCATGTAGCCGGGAGATCAGGGCTAACAGTTCCCGAACTCGACTTGGCCGTGGTAGCGCGGAGAGCCGCACGTGGTATTCGAGGTCGACGTCCTGCTCGTCAATCCAGCGCACCGCGCCCAGCAATGGCCCGGGCCATGCTGGTCTGCGCCGGTACATGGGCGCCAGTTCGGTGTACTCGAGCAACTGCTGGTAAAGCGTCTGCATGAAGTCGGGCGCAGCTTCGTTAGGCAGGCGAAAGATGTACAAGCCACCGACATGCATCGGATGCTCACGAGTCTCGGATGCCAGAAACAGCGCATCCAGGGGTGCGATCAGCGTCATGGTCGTGATGTCGCAGTGCTTGCGTGTGCCACGAAAGTGATGCTCCTGCAGGTGGGCTGGTAGCGGTGAGACAAGTTTCGCGGCGGAAAGTTCGGTTAGCCAAGGTCGAATCGTCCAATTTCGAGCGATCCACCGATGCAATCTGCACAGCGGTTACCCGCTGAGCTGGGCGATCTCGCGTCTATTTGGTGGCTCTGCTGTTCGCGGACAGAGCCCCGCCACGCCAGCGGAGTGCTTCCAATGCCACTGCAACGTGTGCGCTGGCATCCTCCAGCGGTCTTGGCATCAGCTCGTTGGCACGAGCAAGTCTGTGCAGCAATGTGTTTCGATGAATGAACAAACTCGCGGCGGTGCGCGAAGCGTTGCACTGTTCGCGGACGAAGGTGAGAACGGTGCGTTGCAGCTCCGCGTCGGCGGACTCGAGGTCGCCAAGGGTGTGCTTGATGAATCGATCCGCGCGGACGGGATCGGCGGTGATCAGCGCAAGGAGTTCGACGTCAGTGAAGCTGGCGATCTGCTGGGTGGCGCGGAGACGTGCCATCATTTGCTGAGTGGTGATGGCGTCGAAGTGGCTGCGCCGGAAGCCCTCGATTCCGTCTTCGGTGGACCCGACCGCGATCCGCACGTGGGGCAGTTGATTCAGTGCAGCGGTGACGCCGGTCAGGTCCGGAACATCGCCGCCAGGCAACCACACCCATCGGGTGGCGGCACCGGCTGGGACCGATAGCGCCCTGGAGCCGTCGACGATTTGTATCAACGCCTCGGCAGTGCGGTCCAGGTCGGACTGGTCGGTGTCTGGCTCGTTACCCCAGATCACAGCGGCAGTGTGGCTCTGCCCGAGGTTGTAGCCGAGCCGTTTCTCGGCGCGCTCCCGCGTGATCGGAGCGCCGTCTAATATCAGTGCCACGATCGCCCGGCGTTCGGCGTGCGTTTCCCCGATGAGTTCGTCGCGTTCGATCTGAATCTGGTGATGAATCCCGGCGATCGTGGCGTCGGCGAACGACGTCATCGACCGCGCCGATACGTCGAGAAAGTCGCGCAGTTCTTGGGGGTCTGAGGTCAACTCGAACGCGATCTGCATCCACAACCGCCAGTACACATTCTGCGCGAGCCGGTACGCATCCACCGCTGCCGCCTCGCCCAGGCCGCGGCGAATCAGGTCACGGGCAAAGGTGAGCGACTCGGCGCCCACGTTGGCTGGTACCAACTCGCCGGGATGACTGATGTTGGCGGCCGCCCAGTGCAGCCGATTTGACCGATTGCTCTGCCGGACCGCTTCGGCGAGCACCGGATCACCGGCGATGGTCTGCATGAACTCGGATGCGAGCGTGGCCTCGTGTAGCTCGTCGAGCCACTCTTGGGGAAGATTGACGCTCATCTCAGCGCCCCAGCGCATCAGCTCACAGATCCGCTCCGGCGGCCGCTCCCAGCCCACCCGCTGAGCGTAGCTGCGGGTATCGACTTTGCACACTCAAATAGGTGTTCTCGGTGCGAAATGACCTTGCTTGCAGCGTCCGGCCTGCAGACGATGAGAACCCGGCGGAATTGCTCAGCCGTCACAGCATTTCTTCACAGGAGGACCTGACATGTCGCAGAATCGTTCTCGGCGTCGTGTGCGTCGGTTTGTTCGGGTGGCCAGTATGGCGACGAGCTTCGCGACTGGCGCATTGGCGGTGGTGTTGGTGGTCCCGCAAAGCGCTGCGGCTGGACCGGTCTCATCGGGTTCGGTGCAGCTCTTGAACGGGTCGAGCCCCCTGCAATCGGTGATCGACCAGATTCTCGATGCGCAACAACAAATCATGGCCACGAACAGCGCCTACTCGTTCGTCACCCCGTTTGATCTGACCACGCTGCACGCATATGTCCAAAATATGTCGGTGGGTATGCTTACCAGCGGCATCGAAACGCACAATTTAAACAATTACCTGGATTTGAATGGGGGATACTTCCCGGCATCGTGGGGCGCCCCCGCTGCGGATCCACAGCCATTAGTCAACAGTCCGAACCCGGATGATCAATACACCTTCCCGATCATCGATAATCAGAATTTTTCGATCACGATCGACCCAGGACCGGGCACTAAAGACGTCACCTTCACGCTACAGGCCGGCAATGGCGCGTCGAGTGGCTTCATGGCTCTTCGCACCTACGATTTGTCAGAATTTACGCCCAATGCCAACGGCACCTACACCCTCACGATGAGTCCCACGGAGCATTCGGGTAACTGGGTCGATAGCTCCGGGGCCGAGACGTTGCTGCTGCGGGACACCGTCGATCACTGGGGGCTGCTGCACGACGATATCACCATTCATGCGGACGACGCCCCCTCAGGATTTACCCTGCCGGTGCTTTCCAACGCCCAGATTTCGTCGTGGCTGCAGGACGTCGCCACCTACTTGCCATTCCAGAACGGCAGCTGGACCAATGCTGGACTGCAGCACCTGTGGAACTCGGTACCAGATAACACGTTCACCGCAATACGGCCGAGTGGTACCGGTATCCCGGGCGGGCCAATACTGCTGAATCAAGAAAGCGCTTTCGGGCATTGGTCACTTCAGCCAGACCAGGCGCTGATCGTCAAGGTGCCCAGTGTCGACGCCGGATACTTCAACTTCCAGTCCAGCAACGCGTGGGCCAACGACCTTCCGTTTGTGACCGGGACAGGTTCTCTCAACAACACCGAGGTCTTCCAGGACACTGACGGGTTCACCTACTATGTCATCAGCAGCCAGAATCCGGGCGTCGCGAATTGGATTAATACCGACGGCAACCCCGATGGAAACATCTTTGCACGGTTCCAAGATGTCCACGGCGCCATTCCCACGACTCCCATTACGACCCAGGTCGTGAACGTCGCCGATGTCCGCGATTATCTGCCTGCTGACACACCGACGGTCACCCCCGAGCAGTATGCTGCGCTGCTCCAGGAGCGCCTGTTCGAATACGACTATGTTCGCGACCAGATGCAAGGGGCCGGTTGGGTGACCACCCAGCTCGAAATCGACCAGGTCAAGGCGGCGATGGGAGCCGACCAATTCACCGCGGTGTTCGGCGGTCAAACCGACGTGCCGTCGGTGCTGGATCGGATGACGGACGCGGCGCTGATTCCCAACATGGCGACTCTCAGCAGCGACTTCTTCGCCAACCCGACCGAAAGCTGGTCCGCGATCGTACAAAATCTTCCGCTGGCGGCCCAGGATATCCTGATGCCCGCGGTGTTGGCCCAGTTGCGGCTGGACTTGCTCGGGGTACAAACCATCCAAGCGATTTCCAACGACATCTCTTCAGGCGACTGGTCGCAGGCGCTGAGTTCATTGGGCATCGGTCTGCAAGGACTCGGAACGGTTTTCGTCCAAACGTTCACCGACCCGGCTACCAGCATTGCCGCCGGTCTCCTCAATGCGCGCGACGATCTGGCCGTCGCGCTGATGAACGCGGGCAGCTACTCGGCCCTGACATCGAATGACTTGTCGTCCGTCTTCGATCAGTTCTCACAGCTTGGGCAATCGGTGTCAGAGATGTTGACGGGCGGATGGAACGCCCTGAGCGCCGCGCTGTTTGATCCGGTGGACGTCGCTGCAGCGAGCCTGCCGTTGGATCTGCTGCCCTGACTCGTGCTCAAACCAGATTCACCCTCAATCGGGAGAGGCACCAAGTGAGCGCTGCAATCAAGAGTGCCGACGACCTGGCCACCGACTTCGATGTACTGATCGTGGGCGCCGGAATCTCAGGCATCGCCGCGGCTTACCATCTCAAGACCCGTTTTCCGCGTAGATCCTTCGCTATCCTCGAAGGGCGGCGTGCCGTCGGTGGAACGTGGGATCTGTTCCGTTACCCGGGGATTCGCTCGGACTCGGACATGCCCAGCTTCGGCTTCGGATTCAAGCCGTGGCCGCACAAGAAGTCCATTGCCGACGGATACCACATTCGGGATTACCTGCGCGAGACCGTCGCCGAAAACGGTATCGATCAGCACATCCGGTTCGGGTACAGGGTGCTCGCCGCGGACTTCTCCTGGTCGACGAGTCGCTGGACACTGACGGCCCGGCGCGACGTCACCGATGAGACCGTGCAGTTCAGCGCGCGGCTTCTGTTCTCCGGCACGGGTTACTACGACTACGACGCCGGGCATATGCCGGAGTTCGCGGGTATCGAGTCCTTCGAGGGGCAGGTCATCCACCCGCAGCACTGGCCGGAGGATCTTGACTATTCGGGGAAGCGCGTCGTGGTGATCGGAAGCGGCGCGACCGCTGTCACGCTGATCCCGTCGATGACAGGTACCGCCAAGCATGTCACGATGTTGCAGCGCTCGCCGAGCTACGTGCTGTCGCTGCCGGCGGTAGACCCGGTCGGGACGGTGCTAAACCGGCTGATCGGGCACCAGCGCGCGTACCCGATCCTCCGGCGCAAGAACATCATGATGAACCGCGGCATCTTCAAAGCCTGCCAGCGCTACCCGAAGCTGATGCGCAAATTGTTGATCGCCAACGTGCGTCGGCGGCTGCCCCACAACTTCGATGTCGGCACCCATTTCACCCCGCGGTATGACCCGTGGGACCAGCGGTTATGCATGGTTCCCGACGGCGACCTGTTCCGTGCGCTGTCCAGCGGGCAGGCTTCGGTGGTGACCGACCGGATCGAGCGCTTCATCTCCTCCGGGATCCGGCTCGAATCGGGAACCCAGATTGACGCCGACATCGTCGTCAGCGCAACAGGCTTGAACATGCTGCCGTTCGGCGGCGTTGTGTTCAGCGTCGACGGGAAGTCGGTGAACCTCCCTGACACCACCGTGTTCAAATCGATGATGCTGTCCGGGGTGCCGAATTTCGTGTTCGGGATGGGCTACACGAACATCTCGTGGACGCTGCGGATCGACCTGGTCTGCGAGCACTTCTGCCGGCTTCTCGAGCAGATGGACACCCACGGCCACGCGACCGTGGTGCCCGTCCTCGACGACCTCGACATGGAACGAGTTCCGATGATGGAGCTGAGCTCGGGTTACGTGCAGCGTGCGATTGCTCGATTCCCTCGCGCCGGCACCCGGGGGCCGTGGATTTCGAAGATGGCGTACGAAGAGGATGTGGCACGGTTACGCGACGGGCCGGTGGTGGATTCGGCGTTGCGGTTCGCGGCCGCCGTGCCAGCCGCGTGAGGGGGCGCGGCAGATGAACGAGATCACGTTTCCCAGCGGCGGCACCACCTGCGCTGGCTGGCATCTGCCTGCCACGGCAGACGAGTTCACCGGTGAGCGTGGCCGCCCGTGCGTCGTCATGGCGCACGGATTCGGTGGTACCCGGGACACTAATCTGGCGGCCTACGCTGAGGCGTTCGCCAAGGCCGGTATCGATGCTCTGGTGTTTGACTATCGGTGCTTCGGCGACTCCGAGGGTGCACCGCGACAACTCATATCGTTCCGTCGCCAGCGCCAGGATTACCACTCGGCGATCGCCACCGCACGGCGGTTGCCCGGTGTGGACCCGGACCGCATTGTGTTATGGGGGACCTCCTACTCGGGTGGGCATGTCATCGCAGTCGCCGCCCAGGACGATCGGGTCGTCGCGGTGGTTTCCATGACTCCGGCCACGGATGGCCGGGCCGCGGTGGCGCAGATTGTGCGTTCGGCTGGCCCGTTCCAGTTGCTGCGTCTGCTTGGCCACGGCGTGCGCGACGTGGTCGGAGCGCTGGCCGGGCGTGCCCCCCACTACATCCCAATTGTGGGTCCACCGGGTGCGGCGGCGATTATTAGCACTCCGGGCGCCGAGGCCGCATACACGGCGATGGCAGGACCGACGTGGCGCAATGAGGTCGGTGCACGCGCGGGCCTGGAGGTGGCACTCAACCGGCCGATCACGGCGGCCAAGCGCCTCACCTGCCCGATCTTGATCCAAGCCGGTGCCCACGACAATGTCGTGCCGGCCAAGGCCGCACGCCGAACCGTTGCAAGGGCAGGGCATCTGGCGCATCTACGCGAATATCCCGTCGATCACTTCGATGTCTACGAGGGCCCTTGGCAACAGCGAACATTGGCTGACCAGTTGAGCTTCTTAGCGCACGTGCTGAGCCGGCCACGCGAAGGTTAATGTGTACAGCTTTTTGAAGCCCGTCGAACAGTAGGAGGAGAAGTACCATGATGCGCGCAGTCAAGCTCGTTTCGCCCGCGACTTTGAGCCTGCAGGAGGTAGATATTCCCCAACCGGGCCCGGGTGAAGTCAGGGTGAAGATTGCCGGCGCGGGCTTGTGTCATTCGGATCTGCACGTTCTGCACCTTGGTGATATGTGGCCGTTCTATGGGGGCACACTAGGTCACGAGGGGGCGGGCTGGGTGGACGCGGTGGGCACCGGGGTGGAGGGATTTTCCCCCGGAGAAGCTGTGATCGTGATGGTGCTCTGGGGCTGCGGCTATTGCCGTGCCTGCGTGGAAGGCCGGGAGAACGCATGCGAGGTGGCAGGGACCCGCACCATGTTCCCGACGACGGCGGGGCTCGGGCCGGACGGTGCGATGGCCGACTACATGATCGTCCGGGCGCAATACCTCTGTAGGCTAGGTGATCTGGACCCGGTGAAGTTCGCTCCACTCGGGGATGCGGGCGCTACGCCGATGCACGCAGTCAATTCGGCGCGTCATCGTCTTACGCCGGGCTCTACGGTCGTCGTGATCGGAATCGGTGGGCTCGGGCACCTTGGCCTGCAGATTCTCAAATCCACCACGGCCGCCCGGGTCATCGCCCTCGATACCGACGAGCGGAAGCTCACCGCCGCGGGTGAACTGGGCGCCGACCTGACGCTGATGAGTGATACGGACGCTGTACCGCGAATTCTTGACGAGACGGGCGGCTACGGTGCTGACGTGGTCATCGACTTCGTCGGTGTACAACCGACGGTGGATCTGGCGATCAAAGTGGTTGCACCCGAAGGACTTATCCGATTCGTCGGCCTCGGCGGTGGGCAGTTCACCTTTGCCGCAAACCTTGACGGGGAGGCGTTGCCGTGGGGCGTGAATGTGCAGCGCTCGTACGGTGGCACCCGCGAGGACCTGCTCCAGGTCATTGAATTGGCGCAACGCGGGGAGGTGAAGGTCGAGACTGTGACCTACCCACTTGGTGACTACCAGCGGGCTTTCGATGAGTTGGCGGACGGTAAGCTGCCCGGCCGGGCAGTGCTCGTCCCCTAAGCGTCGTACCCTCGGTCACGGCTGGGCTGGTCGGGATGTAACCGGCGTTGAGTTGGGCTCGGTCCAGCGCGAAAAGTTCTGATCCTTCTCGACGGTCCTGTCGACAAGTATTGCCCGGCAGGTGCCGCGTGCATACGGGCGTGGGACGTGTCTGCGGAGTGCCAATGCGCCTTCCAAGGCGGTGCCACAAGGTGCCAGGTTGATCGTGGCGCTCCGTCCCGACAGTAGTGAAAGTCACTGTTGCTGAACCATAATCACGTCGTGGTGGGACAGAGGTGCGGTAGCCGGTGAAGAGCTCCAGGTGGATAGGTTCCTTGTCGAGGCCGTGTTGGCCAGTGCGTCGCGGGCGGAGTTATATCTCGAGTGGGCCACACATGAACGGCGCGTCGACAGTATCAGGGCACAGGGCGCGTCGATCGGCCTGCGCAATTCGGGAGGCGCTTGTATCGCTTCGCTGGAGAGCAGCGCATGAGGATCTCTGGCCGGTCGGAGCATCGGGCGATTCCATCCGGCCGAGTTCGAGTCGAAAAGTCGTCGATCACTTGGTTGTGGTTGCCATCGACCAGGTGAACCGGCTCTTGGTTTCGACTTCCGGTTGCAGTACAACACCGCGGCCACAGCCCAGCGGAGCGGTGCCTGCCATGCCGGGCTGTGCGAGGCGAACGATCTGAATGAGATGACCGGCGTGAAGAACACCCAGGCCAGGCAGCCGACCGCACCGTTCACCCGGCGTGCGGGGCTGATCGCGTAGTGGATGGCGTCATGCACCACGGTGAACATCATGAAGGTCACCGTCGCATTTGATTGGAATCGTGATCCAGACCGGACGACAGCCTCGGGCATATTCGACCGTCGATACCACGAATGAACCAGCCCACCGGCGAAAACCCCAAGTTCATCAGGTAGGCCGGGTTGCCGCCTCCCCGGGATCGGGTAGCGCTTGCCGGACGCCGGATCGGATACCGGGTGCTTGGTGGTATCGATTGCGGGCATCCAGATCCACTCGATTGGTGGGCTGTGGCGGGAAAGCTACTTGCGAACCGGCTACTTGCAATGGTGTTGGATCATGACGTCTGGACGGCTGCTCATGATCGGGTGATCAGCTTTCGGCAACGGAATGGATGTATGTGAAATGGACCTGGCTCGCCACGAAGGTGTGATCGTCACGCTCGACGGCGTCGTCCACCCGGCGGCCGCGCCGCTGCTGCACGCCGACGACCTGGCGGTGCTACGCGGTGACGGGGTCTTCGAGACGCTGTTGGTCCGCGACGGCCGGGGCTGCCTGGTGGAGTCGCACCTGCGTCGGCTCACCCATTCGGCCAGACAATTGGAGCTGCCCGAGCCGGACCTGGTGAAGTGGCGCGCCGCGATTGAGATGGCTGCCCGACAGTGGGCCGCGACGACCACCCACGAGGGGGCGATGCGGCTGATCTACAGCCGCGGCCGGGAGACGGGTTCGGAGTCAACCGCCTTCGTGATGGTCACCGGGCTGGCCGGGCGGGTCGCCGACGTCCGCGAACACGGGCTGGCGGCGGTGACGCTGGACCGTGCCCTTCCCGCCGATGGCACCGACGCGATGCCGTGGCTGCTGGCCGGCGCCAAGACCCTGTCATACGCGGTGAACATGGCAGCGCTGCGGCATGCGGCGACCCGCGGGGCCGATGACGTGATCTTCCTCAGCTCCGACGGCCACATCCTGGAGGGTCCCCGATCGACGGTGGTGATCGCGACCCGGACCGCCGATGGCCCCTGCCTGCTCACCCCGCCGCCCTGGTACCCGATCCTGCGCGGCACCACCCAGCACGCGTTGTTCGAGGTGGCCCGCGGCAAGGGCTATGACTGCGATTACCGCGCCCTGCAACCGGCGGACCTGTTCGCGGCCGAGGGCGTCTGGCTGATCTCGAGCATCACGCTGGCGGCCCGGGTGCATACCCTGGACGACACGCCCCTGCCACCGGCGCCGATGGCAGCCGAGTTTGCCGAGCTGATCGACGCCGCCGTCGTCAGCGACCGCTAGCCCCATTGATGACTCTGCGCTCACCAGACAAAAGTGCGACCAACGTGTCTGCTGGACGCAGGATCAACGCCAGAAGTTAACCCGCGAAGCGCGCCAGCCGGGCCGACAGGTGCGGCACCAGTTCGCCGTCGGCGTCCACCCGCTCCTCGACGTAGGCCAGATCGCCGCCCTCGATGATGCCGTACAGCCGCTTGGCGCCACCGACGAGCACACCGGACTTGCTGCGCGCCAGGGCATCGGTGACCAGCTCCCAGGAGGCCTGGTTGAGCGGCGAACCGTAGAACAACTCGACGTAACCCTGCGCGTGAGCCAGCAGCACCTCGATCGCCTGCGATTCTCCGGGATCCGTCGGATCCACCACGAACCGCCAGAACCCTGTCTCCCGCAGCGAGGGGCCGACATACTCGCCCTCGACGGTCAGCCGCCAGGAGCGGGCCTCCCAGTTCAGGTACTCGCCGCCGTCGTGCGACACCACGATCTGTTGGCCGAACCGGTAGTCGCCGCCCGCATCGCGGCCCTCACCCTCACCACGCCACACCCCGACCAGCGGCAGCAAGGCCAGCAGCGCATCGTCCAGATCAGCACCGTGGCGCAGGTTGGCCGTGTCGGCGGGCAGTGGAAGATCCCCAGAGACGGGGAAGACCGGAATATTGCGGTCGGCGGGTGTCACGACTCGTCGGTGACGAGCCGATACAACGCGTACAGCGCGAACCAGGTAATCACCAAAGTGGCCGCGACCAGCATGAACTCGAAGAACAGCACCACGGCGTGAAGTCTAGTTGGCGACGGGCCCCGAACCCAAACAGGCCGAGGCGCGGGGACGTGCCCCCGGGCCCCGGCCTGCGGCAGGGATTCAGGCGACCTTGATGTCGACTTCGTGGATACCGGCACCGGACGGCGCGACGACGGCGTCGCCGTTGCCGACCGACGACAGCGCGCGCACCGTCCACGAACCCGGAGCGGCGAAGAACCGGAAGTCACCGGTCGCCGACGCCACCACCTCGGCGGTGAACTCGTCGGAGGAATCGAGCAGCCGCACAAACGCGCCACCGACCGACTGGCCCGAGCTGTCCACCACCCGCCCGGTGATCACCGTCTCCTTCTCGAGATCGACGCCAGCCGGCAACGTTTGTCCTTGTTTAGGCGCAGAGCACATAATCAGCTTCCCAACTCGATCGGGACCCCCACCAGGGAGCCGTATTCCATCCAACTGCCGTCGTAGTTCTTAACGTTCGGCTGTCCGAGCAATTCCTGCAGCACGAACCAGGTGTGCGACGAACGCTCACCGATCCGGCAGTACGCGATGGTCTCCTTCTGCCCGTCCAGGCCGGCGGCGGCGTACAGCTTGGCCAGTTCGTCGTCGGACTTGAAGGTGCCGTCCTCGTTGGCTGCCCGGCTCCACGGCACGTTGATCGCGCTGGGCACATGCCCACGCCGCTGGCTCTGTTCCTGCGGCAGGTGCGCCGGCGCCAGGATCTTGCCGGAGAACTCTTCGGGGGAGCGCACGTCGACCAGGTTCTTGGTGCCGATCGCGGCGAGCACGTCGTCGCGGTACGCACGAATCGAGTTGTCCTGCGGCTTGGCGACATACGAGGTGGCCGGACGGCTCACGCTGTCGGTGGACAGCGGGCGGCCATCCAGTTCCCACTTCTTGCGGCCGCCGTCGAGCAGCTTGACGGCGGCGTGCCCGTACAGCTTGAAGTACCAGTACGCGTAGGCGGCGAACCAGTTGTTGTTGCCGCCGTAGAGGATCACGGTGTCGTCGTTGCCGATGCCGCGGTCGCTCAACAGTTTGCCGAACTGCGCGGCGTCGACCACGTCGCGCTTGACCGCATCCTGCAGGTCCTGGCGCCAGTCCAGCTTGACCGCACCGGGGATGTGGCCGTCGTCGTAGGCGCTGACATCCTCGTCGACTTCGACGAACACGGTGTTGGGGGCATTGAGATTGCTCTCGGCCCAGTCAGTGGTGACCAGGACGTCGGAGCGGGCCATGTGGTGGATCCTTTCGCTTGCTCAGGTAAAAACAGTCAGCTCAGGTAGCCGAAGTGTGCCGCAGGTGGATGACCAGCGGGTAAAGCTGGCAGCCCAGGCAGATGCCGAAGGCCGCATTGAGGAATGCCGCGCCGAGCGCGAACGCGGTCGCGACGATACCCAGTGTCGGGGCCCCGCCGGCGAACCCCACCACCCCGACGGCCGCGAACAGCAGGCCGACCAGCTGGGCGAACTTCAGCGGCGGGATCGGTTCCCATTCGGTCGCCGGCGCCAAACGCGGCGCCACCAGGGTGGCGAACACCACACCGTAGGGGTGCTTGCGGGGTCCGGCGCTGGCGCCGATCGCGAAGACCACAGCCTGGGCGGTCAGCAGGGCCGCGGCGGCCGGTGCACTGATGCCCGCGAGGATCAGGGTGGCGATCAGAACCGCGGTGGTCACCCAGGCGACGAACCGGGGTCCCCGGACGTCCACCTGAGTGGGATTGGTAGTCGGCACAGTCTTGCTCCTGTTGTTGGGATTGCTTCCTTGCTGCGGAGGCGGAGGCAGGCAGAGGTGCTTGTTTCTCTGCGGCTGGCTCCGGATGCGGCGTGAACGAAGGACGCGGCGAATCAGCTACAACAACAACAGCGACAACCCGCGGTGCGGCACAGATCGACTGCGCGACGCTTGGTGAGCACAAGCTCAAGACGGGTCAACACGTCGGACAGCTTACCTAATAACACGGTGCTCAAGCCAACAGCGGCTGCAGCGCTGCACGCAGATCGGCGACGGCGGGAACCCCGGACGCCCGATACCGCTGCCGCCCGTCGGCATCGAAGATGAACGTGGTCGGCAGCGACAGCACGGAAAGTGCGCGCGCGGCCTCCGGGTTGGTGTCGAGATCGATCTCCACATGCGCGACGTCGCCGTCGAATTCGGCGCAGACCTGGTCGACGACCCGGCGCACGGCCGCGCACGGCCCGCACCAGTCGGCGGAGAAGTGCAAGACGGTGGGGGCGGTGTCGGACAAGCCCAGGGTGCTGGTGTCGACGGTGTCCGCCCCTGTTTCGACCAGCACCCCGGCACGTCGCCGAAGCAGCCAGCCGACGATGGCGGCCAGCGCCAAGCCGGCGGCGATCGCGATCCACGCGGTAATCACGACTGGTTAAACCGGTCGAGGGAGACCGTTACTCCCTCGGTGATGCCCTCGATGATCACATCCGACCCGCGGGCGCCCTGGCTGGTCGGCAGTACCCCGAACGGAAGCTTCTGATCGGGCAGCCGGCCCCCGAACGCGGCCAGCACCGCGGTGCGCTTGTCGTCGGGAACCGGCTGGTCGGCGGTGTCCGGGCCGGTCAGGATCTCGGTCGGGGTGAACACCACCGTGGTGGGGTTGTCGGGCGCGATCGACAAGTCCACCGCGACACTGACTTTCTTGGTGAAGCCCGCCGATTTCGGGGTGCCGGTGAACACCAGACCGTGGTTGCTGGAGATCCCGGATTCGGTGGTGCCGCCGGTCGCGTCGTTGCTCTCGGCCCGCGGTGCCTCCACCATCAAGTCGCGGACCTGCAGGAACTGGCCCAGCCGCATCGAGTTGATGATGATGCGGCTTTCCAGTTTGCGCACCGCCATGCTCGCCCCCGGCTTGACCAGCCACGACGCTTGGGACAGGTCCACCGAATGCATGGTGGCCTCCAGCGTCGCCTTGCCGACCTGCGGATGGTCGACGCCGCTGGCCTTGATCTCGAGCTCGTCGTAGTGGTCGCGTGCAGCTTGCGGGATGAACGGGAAGCCCAGGATCGCGACGAAGGGATCGGAGCCCAGATGCGCGGCTTGGCGCACCGCGCGAGACAGCCGGTACTCGGCGTAGATCGACGTCCCGAAGTCGACGCCGGCCGCGATGATCAGCACCACCCCGATGACGGCGGCCATACCGATCAGCACCTTGCGCACCTGCACATTCTTACCCACCGTGTCGAAGCGCCGGTTCGGCACGGCGAAAGAGCAGGTCGCACGCTATCGTTGAGTACCTTAGGCGCGGACGCTTGCGGTGAATAGGGAGATTTCTTCCCCCGACGATGGAGGGGCTCGTTGGATCTGCTGCTGCTGACCGCTGACCCGCAGCCCGAAGCTGTGCTGCCTGCGTTGCCGCTGCTGCCGCACGTCGTGCGGGTGGCACCGATGGAGGCGTCGTCGTTGCTGGAAGCGGGGTCGGCGGATGTGGCCGTCGTCGATGCGCGCACCGACCTGGCGGCCGCGCGGGGGCTGTGCCGGCTGCTCAGCGCCACCGGTAACGCCATCCCGGTGGTCGCCGTCGTCACCGAAGGCGGTTTGGTCGCGGTCAGCGCCGAGTGGGGGATCGACGAGATTCTGCTGCCGGGCACCGGCCCGGCCGAGGTGGACGCCCGGCTGCGGCTGCTGGTGGGACGCAGCGGCAGCACCGCCACCGAGGACAGCGGCGGCCAGATCGTCCTCGGTGAGCTGCTCATCGACGAAAGCACCTACACGGCACGGCTGCGCGGAAAACCGCTGGACCTCACCTACAAAGAGTTCGAGCTACTGAAATACCTGGTTCAACACGTCGGCCGGGTGTTCACCCGGGCCCAGCTGCTGCAAGAGGTGTGGGGGTACGACTTCTTCGGCGGCACCCGCACCGTCGACGTCCACGTCCGGCGGCTGCGGGCCAAACTGGGTCCCGAATACGAATCGCTGATCGGCACCGTCCGCAACGTCGGCTACAAGGCGGTCAAACCCGCGCGCGGCCGGGCGCCCGAAGCCGAGATCAGCGACGGCGAGGCCGACGACGCCGACGGCGCAGACGACCAGGTGGCATCGGAATCGGATCTCGCGGCAGATTCTCTGGCCGGTCAGTGAGCTCGGCGGACTGGCGCACCGAACTGTCGGAGCAGCAACGCCGGCAGGTTCGCGCCCTGATCACCGCCGCCCGCGACGCCGACGGTGTCGCGCCGGTGGGGGAGCAGGTGCTGCGGGAACTGTCCGGTCGGCGCACCGCGCATCTGCTGGCCGTCGACCCCGACGACGACGACGCCGTGGTCGGCTATCTCAACCTCACCGACGACGCTGACCCGATGGCCGAACTGGTCGTGCATCCCGCGTCTAGGCGGCGCGGCGTCGGCGCGGCGCTGGTGCGTGCCGCGCTGGCCCGTAGCGGCGGGCGCACCCAATTCTGGGCGCACGGCACCCTGCCCGCTGCCCGGGCGACCGCTGCGGCGTTGGGTCTGGTCGCGGTGCGGGAGCTGCTGCAGATGCGCCGCTCGCTGCGCGACGTGCCGGAGCCGGAGCTGCCCGCCGGCGTCCGCATCCGCAGCTACGCCGGCAGCGCCGACGACACCGAGCTGCTGCGGGTCAACAACGCCGCCTTCTCCTGGCATCCCGAGCAGGGCGGCTGGACACAGCAGCAGCTCGCCGAACGTCGCGCCGAGCCCTGGTTCGACCCGCAGGGACTGTTCCTGGCGATCGACGACGCCACCGGCGCCCTGCTGGGATTTCACTGGACCAAGGTGCACCTCGGGCAGCCCGGCCTGGGCGAGGTATATGTGGTCGGCGTGGATCCGGCCGCGCAGGGACGCGGCCTGGGTGGCGTACTGACTTCGGTCGGGATGGCCTCGCTGGCGCGCCGGCTGGCCGACAGTAACGTCGAGCCGGTGGTGATGCTCTACACCGAAGCGGACAACCACGCCGCGGTACGCACCTACCAGCGGTTGGGATTCGCGGTACACAGCATTGACACAGCATTCGCGATCGG
Source organism: Mycobacterium sp. NGS50 (assembly GCF_059812545.1). Classification (NCBI taxonomy): domain Bacteria; kingdom Bacillati; phylum Actinomycetota; class Actinomycetes; order Mycobacteriales; family Mycobacteriaceae; genus Mycobacterium; species Mycobacterium sp. NGS50. Next base: position 264,160 of record NZ_JCALCW010000001.1, on the reverse strand, counting down.
CCGCTGAGCCGGTTGCTACAGTGTGCACTTTGGAGCGGTTGAGGAGTCGTTGGTGGCCAAGCGGTTAGACCTCAAAGATGTCAACATCTACTACGGGGCGTTTCACGCGGTGGCTGACGTGTCGCTGCCGGTGCCGCCGCGCAGCGTGACCGCGTTCATCGGGCCGTCGGGGTGCGGCAAGACCACCGTGCTGCGCACGCTCAACCGGATGCACGAGGAAGTCGACGGCGCCCGGGTGGTGGGCTCGGTGCTGCTGGACAACGAAGACATCTACGGTTCCGGAGTCGACCCGGTCGGGGTGCGGCGGGCCATCGGGATGGTGTTCCAGCGGCCCAACCCGTTCCCCACCATGTCGATCCGCGACAACGTGGTGGCCGGCCTGAAGCTGCAGGGCGTGCGGAACAAGCAGGTGCTCAACGAGACCGCCGAGCGCGCCCTCAAAGGCGCGAACCTCTGGAATGAGGTCAAAGACCGGCTGGACCGGCCCGGTGGCGGCCTCTCCGGCGGTCAGCAGCAGCGGTTGTGTATCGCGCGCGCCATCGCCGTTCAACCCGACGTGTTGTTGATGGACGAGCCGTGTTCGGCGCTGGACCCGATCTCGACGATGGCGATCGAGGATCTGATCGCGCAGCTCAAGCAGGACTACACCATCGTCATCGTCACCCACAACATGCAGCAGGCGGCACGGGTCAGCGACCAGACCGCGTTCTTCAACCTGGAGGCGGTCGGCAAGCCCGGGCAGTTGGTCGAGATCGACGAAACCGAGAAGATCTTCTCCAACCCGTCGCGCAAAGAGACCGAGGACTACATCTCCGGTCGGTTCGGCTGACGGTCAGCACCGGCCGCGGCCGGTGCTGCATCGAGACTAAAACCTCTGCGGTTGGTTGCGGCGTGTCGTCGCAACCGGTCAGTGTCGCGGGCTCGGGAGCGGCTGCAGCGACTACGGGCCGGCGAGGGTTTCCTCTTCGGGGAATTTCCCGGTCGCTTGGAAGATCACCCGACGCGCCACCTCGACGGCATGGTCGGCGAAACGCTCGTAGAAACGGCCCAACAGCGTCACATCAACCGCGGACGCCACCCCGTGCTTCCATTCCTTGTCCATCATGACGCTGAACAGGTGCCGGTGCAGATCGTCCATCGCGTCGTCTTCTTCGCGGATGCGGGCCGCTTGCTCCGGATCGCGGGTGTGCAGCACCTCTTGGGCGCTGTTGCCCAATTCGACAGCGAGCCTGCCCATTTCGGCGAAGTACCCGTTGACCTCCTCGGGCAGCACGTGCTGCGGGTGGCGCCGGCGGGCGATCTTCGCGACGTGCAGGGCCAGTGCCCCCATCCGGTCGATGTCGGCGACCATCTGAATGGCGGACACGATTGCGCGCAGATCCCCGGCGACCGGAGCCTGCAGGGCCAGGAGCACGAACGCGTTCTCCTCGGCGCGCTTGGACAGCACCGCGATCTTCTCGTGGTCGCCGATCACCTGCTCGGCCAGCACCAGATCGGCCTGCAGCAGCGCCTGTGTCGCGCGATCCATCGCGGCTCCAGCCAGGCCGCACATTTCGCCGAGCTGCTCGGTGAGCTCGGAAAGTTGTTCATGGTAGGCGGTCCGCATACCCTCCAGCCTACGTCTTGTGTACTGCGGTTACTCGCAGGTGGTGTCGGCTGCGTTGGTAACCGTCAGGTCTTCGGGCAGCTCGGTGGCCGGGGTGGCGGGACCGCGGCTCATCTGCACGCTGACCGAGGAACCACTGGGCGCCGGGCTGCTGACCTCACGGAAGTCGGGGCCGAGAACCACCTGCACCACTTGGCCCTTGCCGGTGGTGCGTTGGATCGGGGCGTTGGCGAACGCGGACGCCACGGTGGCGGCGGCCTGTTCGTTTCCGGGTGAGAAAAACACCGTGGTGGACTTCAGCGAGTTCGGATAGTCGTTGGGTTCCATCACGTTGAAGCCGCGCTGCTGCAGTTCGTCGCTGGCGTTGGCGGCCAGCCCCGACTCGCCGGTGGCGTTGGACACCTGCACGGTGATGTCCTGCGGGGCGGTCGTCACCTCCTGCACCATCTGCTCGTTCTGCGGACGGGCCGGCTGGCTGGGCCGGGCGGTGGTGGCCTGGCTGGCCGAGACCGTGGTGGCGTTCTGATCGTTCTCGCCGGGCAGCGGGTCGTCGTTGATGATGGCGTCGAACAGGGCCCGCACGTCCGACATGCGCGGCGGCTCGTCACCGTTCTCGTCGGTCTCGCCGGTCGGAATCGTCACGAAGGTGATGTGCCCGGCCGCCAGCCCCTGCAACGACTGGCCGAGGGTCACCAGATCCTTGGTCTTGACGTTGTCCACCGAGGTGTTGCCGATGAACATGTTGACGACGTTGTTCAGCTTGCCCAGCGAGAAGAACGTGTCGGTGGAGATCAGCGAGCGCAGCAGCGACGACAGGAAGCGCTGTTGCCGCTTGATCCGGCCGTAGTCGCCGTTGTATTCGGTGGTGACGTTGCGGGCACGCACATAGTTCAGCGCGGTGGTGCTGTCGATGACCTGGCGCCCGGACTGGTCGAGCACGGTGCCCAACTCGTTGTCGTAGAGCGGGGTGGTACTGCAGACCTCCACGCCGCCCAGGGTGTCGACCATCTTGGTGAAGCCGAAGAAGTCGACGGCCATGAACCGGTTGATACTCAACCCGGACAGCTTTTGGATCTCCTTGACCAGGCATTTCGGCCCGCCATAGGAGTACGTCGAATTCAGCTTCGTCGCGGTGTACACCATGTCGTCGCCGTAGGTGCCGCTCTTCTCGTCGTAGAGCGGACCGTAGGCGCCGGTATCGGGGTTCCACGCCTGGCAGTACAGCGGCGTGATGGCCAGGTCGCGGGGGAACGACACCACCACCACCCGTTGGCGGTTGGCCGGGATGTTCACCAGCATGATGGTGTCCGACCGGGCACCGCCGGCATCTTCGGTGTCGCCGGCACCCATCTCGCCGTTCGCCCCGGCCCGGGTGTCGGCGCCGACGATCAGGAAGTTCTCGTCGCCGTACTGGGCGTGCGGGTCGAGGATGTCGTGCGAATCCGGGTCGAGCGCGCTGACGGTGTTGAGCTTGTTGTTCTTCGACGCGCTCCACTGGTAGGCACCACCGGTCAGCACCAGCGACAGCACCGCCAGCAGCGCGGCCGCCGCGCGTGCGGCCAGCAGCATCGGTCGGCGACCGGAGTGCGACTTCTCCTCGTCATCCGCCGGCGATTCCGCCGGCAGCTCACCGATGCGCGCCGGGGTCGCCCGGCTCGGTGTTTCGGGCTCCGGTGCGCGAGCGGCCGCCAGCCTGTCCAGGTCGGGGATTTCCGAGGCGTACGCCGCGGGCAGGCCGTGCACGCTGTACCAGGTCTTGGGCCGCTGGGGCTCCGGCTCGAACTCGGGCTCGGGGTCGACGTCGGGGGCGGCATGGCGGCGGCCGGGCCCGCTGGGGGCACCGACCTTGGCGATCAGGTCGGCGACGGTGACCGCGCCGCCGGCGTGGGAGCGGCTTGCCGCGCGGGCCGGTGCGGACGGCGCAGAGCGGCGGCCCACCGCGTTGGCGGCCTGCCAACGCTCCCACGGCGCGGCGCCTGGCGCCGACGATTCCGGTGCGGTAAGCCGGTTGATGTCGCCGTCGGCATCGGGTCGGCGCCGACGACCAGGAGTGGCGCAATCGCCGTCACTCATGTCGTCGTGGCCTCCGAATGTAGGTGCCGCCGTGTCGGTGCCCGTAGGTCACCGCGGTGCTAACGGTGTGGCACTGCTCTAGCCGACGCTGCCCGTCGCGGGTCGCGCAGGAGTCGCGCCCGCCCTCGTGCGGTGCAACAAGTTCTAGATTCTACTAAGAACCCCCGGTCGGCGCGATGTCGACTAGGTCTCAGTTCAGCCGCCGGAATGCATGACGTCGGCGCCTGCCGGCACCGTGCAGTCGTCGGGGTCGGTCAGCCAGCCGTCGGGCAGGGCCACCGAGGCGGGCGAGCCTTGCCGGCCCCGCGGGCCGGCGCCGGCCGCCGGGAACGGCACCTCCGGGTCGAGTTCGCCGACCAGCGCGTCCAGCTCCGCCAGGGTTTTGACCAGCGCCAATGCCCGTCGAAGGTCGGCGCCGGCGGGAAAGCCGTGTAGATACCAGGCGACGTGTTTGCGGATATCGCGCATGCCCTTGTCTTCGCCGAAGTGCTCGGCGAGCAGGGCGCCGTGCCGGCGGATGATGCCAGCGACCTCGCCCAGAGTGGGCGGTGTGGGCGCCGGTCGGCCGGTGAACGCCGCCGACAGCTCGGCGAACAGCCAGGGCCGCCCCAGGCAGCCGCGGCCGATCACCACACCGTCGCAGCCGGTGGCGGCCATCATCGCCAGCGCGTCGCTGGCGTCGAAGATGTCGCCGTTGCCGAGCACCGGAATAGACGTGACGTGGGCTTTGAGCGCCGCGATCTGGTCCCAGTCGGCGGTGCCGGAGTAGCGCTGCGCGGCGGTGCGGGCATGCAGCGCCACGGCGGCCGCCCCTTCGGCTTCGGCGATACGGCCGGCGTCGAGGTGGGTGCGGTGGGCGTCGTCGATGCCGATCCGGAACTTCACCGTCACGGGAATGTCGGTGCCCTCGGTGGCGCGTACTGCGGCCGCGACGATCTGGCCGAACAGCCGCCGCTTGTACGGCAGCGCGGCCCCCCCGCCGCGGCGGGTCACCTTGGGCACCGGGCAGCCGAAGTTCATGTCGATGTGGTCGGCGAGGCCTTCGTCGGCGATCATCTTCGCCGCGGCGTAGGTGGTGTCCGGGTCCACGGTGTAGAGCTGCAGCGACCGCGGCGACTCGTCCGGCGCGAACGTCGTCATGTGCAGGGTCACCGGATGGCGTTCCACCAGGGCACGTGCGGTGACCATCTCACAGACGTAGAGCCCGCTGACCGTACCGGCCCGGGCCTGCTCCAGCTCGCGGCACAGGGTGCGGAACGCGACGTTGGTCACACCCGCCATCGGCGCCAGCACCACCGGGCTGGCCAGCGTGATGGGGCCGATCTGCAGTGCGGAGCGTTGGTCTAGATCAACGCTTATGACGCCAGCACCTTCTTGCCGCGGGCGGCCAGCCGCTCGGCCTTGCGGGCTTCGCGCTCCAGGTAGCGCTGCTTGGAGATCTCGAACTTCTCGCAGGCCGCCTCGAGTTCCTCGATCAGCAGGGCCAGATCGTCGCGCTGCTCGGCGGCTTTGCCGGTGAAGTCGTCGCGCTCGAAGATGCGCCACTTCTTCAGCACCGGCATCACCACGTCGTCGAGGTGGATGCGCGGGTCGTAGACGCCGCCGGCGGCGATGATGACCGCCTTGCGGCGGAATTCGGGCACCACGTAGCCCGGCATCTGGAAGTTGCGCAGCACCCGGTGCAGCGAGCGCATCGCCTGGTTGGGGGCGATGTCGAAGCCGGCTTCGCTGATGTCGCGGTAGAAGATCATGTGCAGGTTCTCGTCGGCGGAGATCTTGGCCATCAGCTTGTCGGCGACGGTCTCCTCGCACGCCTTACCGGTGTTGCGGTGCGAGATCCGGGTCGCCAGCTCCTGGAAGGTGACGTAGATGACCGAGTCGAACAGGCTCTCGGCGAACAGGTCGTCCTGCACCTGGTGGTTCTGTCCGGGGCTGAAGCCGCGGTTGACGGTCTCCATCCGCAGAGTTTCCAGCTCCACCGGGTCGACGTTGCGGGTGACCACCAGGTAGTCGCGCAGCGCGATGCCGTGCCGGTTCTCCTCGGCGGTCCAGCGGTTGACCCAGGTGCCCCACGGGGCGTCCATGGTGAAGTTCATCGCGATCTCGCGGTGATACGACGGCAGGTTGTCCTCGGTCAGCAGGTTCTGCAGCATCGCGACCTGGGCGACCTCGGACAGCTTGGCCTGCTCGGGATCCCAGTCCTGCCCGCCCAGCGCGTAGTAGTTCTTGCCGTCCGACCACGGGATGTAGTCGTGCGGGTTCCAGTCCTTGTGCATGCTGAAGTGCCGGTTGACGTTTGCCTCGACAACAGGCTCGAGTTCGTGCAGCAGTTGCAGGTCGGTCAGGTTTTCCGACATGGGCCCTCCCGGTTATCTGTATCCGACGGTTGCAGGAAGAATATCTGTGTATGTCAGTATCATCAAGTTGGCTCGCTGGCCGCGCGGCCGGCTTTAGCGACTTGTGACCTGCTGAGCAGCATCTCGACGCAGTAGTCGATGAATTGTGCGCGGGTGACCGGCAGGCGGCCGTTGAGGTATTCGGTGAACAGCGCGGTCAGGCCGCCGATCAGGCTGGTGGCGACCATGGTCTGGCGGGCCTGGTCGCCGATGCGGGTCAGCTTTCCCTGCAGCAACTCGATGAAGTTGGGCATCCACTCCGCGCCCGACACCGTCAGCACCGGTTCCACCTGCGGCGCCAGCAGCAGCACCCGCCCGCGCACCGGGTCGTCGACCATCAGGGCCACGAACTGCTCTACCGCCTCGCGCGGTGTGGTCGCCGACATCAACGCCGCCATGGCGCGGGCGCAGACGTCGTCGTAGACGGCGCGGACGAAGACGTCGCGGTCGGCGAAGCTTTCGTAGAAGTAGCGCTCGGTCAGCCCGGCCTGACGGCACACCGCGCGCACCGTCAGCGCCGGCCCGCATTCGTTGCCGAGCAGATGCACCCCGGCGGCGATCAGTTCGTCGTACCGCAGCGCCGCGCGATCTTCCAAGGGGACACCGGACCAGCGGGCCCGTCGTTGACCGGACGGCACGTCTCTCCTAGGCTCGCGATGACAACGCATGTAGTCAAAAATGCCCTGAACCCGACAGGAACACTGACCAGTGACTCAAGATACGTCTGAGGCGTGCCCGATGACCAGCCGTGACGCGCTTTCCGAGGGCGCGACGGGCGGCTGCCCGGTCTCGCCGCTGGGCTACGACGCGCCGCCGGCGCCGCTCGGCCCGGACTCGCTGACGTGGCGCTACTTCGGTGACTGGCGCGGCATGCTGCAGGGCCCGTGGGCGGGATCGATGCAGAACATGCATCCGCAGCTGGGGGCGGCGGTCGAGGAGCACTCGACGTTCTTCCGGGAGCGCTGGCCGCGGCTGATGCGCTCGCTGTACCCGATCGGTGGGGTGGTGTTCGACGGTGACCGCGCCCCGGTGACCGGCGCCGAGGTGCGCGATTACCACGTCAACATCAAGGGGGTGGATGCGGCGGGCCGGCGGTATCACGCGCTGAATCCCGACGTCTTCTACTGGGCGCACGCCACCTTCTTCGTCGGCACGATGATCGTCGCGGACTGGCTGTGCGGCGGCATCGGCGACGCCGAGAAGCGCCGGCTCTTCGACGAGCACAAGACCTGGTACGCGATGTACGGCATGAGCATGCGGCCGGTGCCGGAGACCTGGGAGGACTTTCAGGCCTACTGGGACTACATGTGCCGCGAGGTGCTCGAGGACAACAAGGCCACCCGCGACGTGCTGGACCTGTCCACCCTGCCGAAACCTCCGTTCGCGCAGGCCATGCCGGACTGGATGTGGGCCGCGCAACGCACCCTGGTGGCGCGGTTCTTCCTCTGGCTGACCGTCGGGCTCTACGACCAGCCGGTGCGGGATCTGTTGGGCTACAGCTGGTCGCAGCGTGACGCCCGCCGGCACCGGCGGTTCGGGAAACTGGTCGGACTGGTGTTCACCGTGGTGCCGCGGCGTTACCGGCGGCATCCGCGGGCACGCGCCGGCTGGGACCGGGCCACCGGGCGCCTGCCGGCCGATGCGCCGCTGGTGCACACCCCGGCCCGCAACCTGCCCCCGCTCGACGAGCGGGACAACCCGATGCACTACTGCCCGAAGGTCTGATCCGGCCGTCCGGCCCCTCATCACCCGTCGAGTGTCGGGTTATGGCACGCCTGCGGCGAAATCGCGTGACACAACCCAACACTCGACGCTGGCCTCAGGCGTGGGCGTGGTCGTGGAGCTCTTCTAGGCCGACCTGATGCACGTGGCGATGGGTGTGCTCCGAGCCGTCGTCGTGAATATGGGTATGTTCGTGCTCGACGTGGTCGTGCTCGTGCGAGGTGTGCGGGTGGGTGTGGGTCAGCTCGCCGTGGCTGTGCTCGTGGGAATGCGGCGCCTCGTGCGCATGGTCGTGGTGGCTCATGTCGTTCATCTCCTTTGGGTGGTGGGGTCGGTGACCATCTGCAGCCCGGCGTCGGCGCGGTGGTGCGGTGGCACCCCCGGACCGGCGTGCTCGGCGTTGAACACGGCGTCGGTCACCAGTTGGCGGACGTGTTCGTTCTCCAGGCTGTAGAAAATCGTGGTGCCGGCCCGCCGGGTGCGGACCAGTCGGGCCATCCGCAGCTTCGCCAGGTGCTGGGACACCGACGGCGCCGGTTTGCCGACCTGTTCGGCGAGTTCGTTGACCGAGCGTTCGCGATCGGCCAGCGCCCACAGCACCTGCACCCGGGTGGCGTCGGCCAGCATCCGGAACACCTCGACCATCAGGGCGACCTGATCGTCGGGCAGCCGCTCTGCAGATTTATCTGCATTCATACGCAGATAATAGTTCTCGTGGTGGCGGTGTCAACCCCGGCGGCGCTTCTGGGTGAGAGTGCATCCAGGTAGGCCGTCACTCGACCTTTTCGTACCTGACGGCAATCTCGGTAATCGGCGTTGCGCAGCAAACCCCTGCGGTCATCCACGACTCCCGATTAGTCTCCGATCGTCCACCAGCGTGGACTTGGTGTCTCGGAAAGGTTCGGACCATGGTTTTGCGTGCATGCGTGATCGCGCTCGGTTTGTCGGTCGTCGGTGGATTGGCCGGTGCCGGGACTGCGATCGCGGATCCCCCGTACAGCAGTTGTAAAGACGCACGTGCCGACGGCCGGCACGACATTCCGCGCGACGACCCGGCTTATTCACCAGGTCTGGACCGCGACGACGATGGGATCGCGTGCGAGTCCTAGCGGAGCCGCCCCAGTGATTCAGATCACGTAGGCGACGCGGCGCATCCAGCGGGTGCCGGCCAGACGCGGACGCTCGATGACTCTCCGGCCCCTCGTGGTGCCCCCAGCAGGGCTCGAACCTGCGACCTGCGGATTAAAAGTCCGTAGCTCTACCAACTGAGCTATAGGGGCGTGCGGGGAACACAATACTGCGTGCCCGAACCGCGCTGCGTTTGAGGATTGGGCGTTCGGTACCCTAAGCTAGCGAGGCTCCCAACGTGATCACGTTGCGAACACCCCGGAGAGATTCGGTTCTGGCCCCCTTCGTCTAGCGGCCTAGGACGCCGCCCTTTCAAGGCGGTAGCGCGGGTTCGAATCCCGTAGGGGGTACGCAATGCGGCAACGCGGAGCACGTAGTACAGCAAGGCCCTGTGGCGCAGTTGGTTAGCGCGCCGCCCTGTCACGGCGGAGGTCGCGGGTTCAAGTCCCGTCAGGGTCGCCAATACGGCGAGGCACTCGATGCCATCCCGGCCAGGTAGCTCAGTTGGTACGAGCGTCCGCCTGAAAAGCGGAAGGTCGCCGGTTCGATCCCGGCCTTGGCCACCACGATTCATACGTCATGTCGGGGCTCGCCGGCGCCAGCCCCTCAGATGGTCAGGATTCAGCCAGCAGCCCCGCGACCCCGGGCCCGTCTGGCATTACGTGAGCAATGCCCGGGATGCCGGTGAATGCGGCGTCGGCCGAGACCACAGCGACGGCGCCGGCCGCGGCAGCCGCGGCGGTAAGCACCGCGTCGAAGGCGCCCAACCCCGGCGTTGTCTCGAACAGCGTCAAGCCTCGTTGCAGGTGCTCGGTGGTCACGCTGAGAAGCGGCGAGAGCAATTCCGCGTAGTCCCGGCCAAGTGCTGCGGCATCGCTGCGGTCTCGGCGGCGGGCACGCACGTGGACAAACTCCTGAATCACTTCGGCCGTGGTGGTGGCCTCGATGCGCTCCTCGGCGATCGCGGAGATCAGTGCACGACACGGTGAGCGCAGCGGGTGATCGGCCCCCTTGGCGTAGACCAGGACCGTGGTGTCCAACACGATCATCGGCGGTGCGAACGCAACGTGTCGAGTTCCTCGCGGAGTTGGCCGGGATCGGGAACGGGCATGTCCGGGGCATCGAGGAGGCGCCGGCCGGCCGACTTCCGGCGATCGCTGGGGCTTGCGACCCCGCGGTCGATGGCTTCACGCACGACCGTTGCCACCGATACCCCTCGCTCGCGGGCTATCGCGGTAATTCGCCGATGGCGTTCGCCGTCGAGCAAGATCTGAAGCCGATGTTCCAGCGGCATACACATACATTAGCATGCTGTGGTTTTGTTCGGTTCATGCCGTCACGCCGCCGACGACGGGCCCGCCGATCCGGGCAACAGGTGAAACACCGTCGTCCGTACCGGGATCCTGTCGTGTTCGCGATGCGTGAGCAGGGCCGCGTTCTCCGGCAGCTGCCGCGCAGTGATCTCCCCGGAGGCGATCCGACGTAGGGCGTTGTGAGCTCGGGCCAACTCGGCGCGTTTGCGGTACTGCCCGCCGGGAAGCTTCACCCCGGCCCATACGCCATACTCCTCGCCATGCTCGAGTGCGTGGTACGCGCAGCGGCGTTGCTGCGCCAGCGGGCAGCGTCGCAGGCACAGTAGGCGCGCTTCGATCGCGGACTGTTCGTAGACCCGGGCTTTGGCAGCGCCGTCCGCGTCATCGTCGTCGGCGTAGCCGAACCACAGATCCGGGTTGGCCGCGCATGGGCTGGGCTTGGCCATCTCTCCACCTCCGTATAATGAAACATATACGAAAGCGTATACACAAGTGGGCCGTCAACGCAAGCAACACGGATACAAAAACAGATATACAGAGCAGTCGAGTGCAGCGTGTGTACTATTTCGATCATGTCCGGAGCGCGACGGTGAGCCGCGAGTCGGCGGGTGCCGCCCTCCGGTCGCTGCGCGAATCGCGTGACCTGTCGCTGGCTGACTTGGCGGCGGCCACCGGTGTCAGCATCATGGGTCTGAGCTACCTGGAACGCGGTGCCCGCAAACCTCACCGAGGCACAGTTCAGAAGGTAGAGAACGGACTTGGCCTACCATCCGGCACTTACGCGCGCCTGGCGCTCGCCGAGGACGCCGACCGCGAACTCCGCCAGGTGTTGTCTGCGACGGCGCCCGCGGCTACTCCGGACAGGGCCGCTGATCCGGTGGTTGTGGACCGACACGGTGACACCGACGTGCTCGAAGGGTACGCCGAGGCGCAGATCGAGGCGCTTCGTTCGGTGATCGAGAGGCTGCCTGAACAGACATCAGACGAATACGAGACGTATATTCACTCTGTGATCGCGCAGTGCGTGAAAGCGGAGATGCTGGCTGCCAACTCCTGGCGAGTGGCGGTCAATGCGGGCGGAGACTCGGCTGGCCGGCTCATGCAACACCTGCATGACCTCGATGGGATCCGCCGTAGCTTGCTGGCCCGACTGTCGGCCAGCCTCGGTGCGCGGCTGGATCGGGCCTGCGTCCAGTCGCCGCTACCGGAAACGGTTATCGCCACCTTGCTCGGCATCACCGGCGAGCAGATGTGGGACATTCGCAACCGAGGCGTCGTCCCGCCGGGAGCGCTGCCACGGATCCGGGCCTTCGTCGACGCATTCGATCGTGGAGACGCGCATGATCGGTAGTGAAGTCGAGGTCTTGAGCCGCGCCCATCGGCTTTTTTCCACTGACATCCACGAGGCGACGCCCTCCGATGCAGGTACAGCGTTCTATGACCGGTTGTTGGAGCGAACGGCCGCACTGAATGTCGATGCGAGACACCAGCACTATCGGCGGGCGGCAACTCTCGCCCGCGCCACCTTGCTGTCAGCCGCTCAAGCCGACGCCGAGGCCGCGCGCATCCTCGCCGCAGCCCACCTCGACCACGCCGCCGCGCGGGAACGCACCGGGCATCTCGTGGCGGAGGCCCGCGCCGATGCGGCCACCACACCCGATACGCCACTGGCTCAACGGGAGTTGATGCGTAGGCGCGCGGCGCGACTTCGCGCACAACGTGACCATGTGCAGACCGCGCGGCAACGGGCGCGACGCCACCGGCATGGGATGCGTCGCTTGCGATACCCGATGGTTCGCCGCCGCGGTTTACGGTCGCCGGCGCCGAACGGCCGCGCTGCGCGCGCGGTGCGCGCGGCGCTGTCGCGGGTCGGCCGGCCATACATGTGGGGGGCAACCGGACCCAACCGGTTCGACTGCTCGGGCCTGACCCAATGGTCGTATCAGCAAGCCGGCGTGCACCTGGACCGGACCACGTATCAGCAGATACATCAAGGGATTCCGGTGCCGCGCGGGTACGTCCGCCCCGGGGATCTGGTCTTTCCCAGCCCAGGGCACGTGCAGTTGGCGATCGGCCACGACCTGGTTGTCGAGGCTCCGCATCCCGGTGCGTCGGTGCGGGTCAGCCCGTTGGGCATGCATGTGCAGATTCGGCGCCCGGTCTGAGTGGGCATTGACCGTCGGGGGTGTCTGAGTACCGTTGAATGATGGCCGAGCAGACCGGACCGGCGATAGTTGCCCTCGAAGCCGTCCAGGGCGCGTTGATGGCACGCCGCGCCGGCGCGGCCGACAGTGACCAGGTGCTGGCCGAGATCGCTTCCGGTGCACACGCGGCGACAGTTCGGGGTATCGAGCGGTTGTCCTCGATCGCCCGCGAGATCGACAATGCGCTGCGCGGTCCAGGGCGATACGCCGCCGATAATTCCCTGGCGGCACGTGAGTTTCAGAAATTTCTGATCGCCAAGAACCGCGAGATCCTCGCCGTCGTCGCCGAGGCGAACCGGATCGACGCGGTGGGCGGCGCGCGTCTGAAGTCGCTGACCTACCCCGGGTGAATTGTTGCGCGGCGTGCGCATGGGTAGCGTCCTCGCGATGGAGGCGCGTGTCGCGCGGCCCGGCGCGCTGGTGTAGCGATGGCGACGCTCAGGGATGTGCTCGCCGCGATGGCGCATGTCCGCGATTGCAACGGAGACCCGTTGGCGTGGCGGGCCGGCCTCAGTCCCGAACAGGTGAATATCGTTTTGGCGCCGCTGAAAGGTTTCTCGGCAAACCCGGCTCAACTCGACGCGATCCTATCCGTGATCCGCCGAAGTCACCCCGCCCTGTTCAATCCCGCGACCGGTGCACCGATCGCTCCGCCGCCCGCGCCGCCACCGGGCCCGACGACATCCGACGGCCCAAATGACCAGACGCAGAGCGGTGCGGCAGTCGCAAGCATGAAGGAAGCGGAAGCCGCTCTTGCGCTGCAGAATTCAGATGTGGCCGAGTTCGACCGGCTCATGCTTGAGGCGATCGTGACCGCGCACAAGACGACCGAGGAAGGCCAGCGCAAGCTCAACCAGCTCGAGGCGGACCTTGAGACGGCCGTGCGGTCGCGGAAGTTGGATACCCCGCTGGGTGCCCGCGAATTCCAGCGCTACCTGATCGGCAGACTCAAAGACATTCTTGCGGTGGTGGCCGAGGCGAACGACAGCGACGCGTCGCACAAGGCGCTGCTGGCGGCCTTGGTTGCACTGTATGCGCCCGGCGCCGGCGACTCGGGCGGGCCCGCGTCGACGGGTCGCTTCGATGGACCTGCTGAGCCTCCGGACGTCGACGCAGCCCGCTACCTCGACGCGGTCCCCGACGTCGAGGATGGCGCCTTCGAGCCTGTCGCGTCGCCGCCCGGACAACCGGCTCCGACACCCGGCGCGCTCCCCGCTCCGAGCGTCGGCGTACCGGCCGGCGGTCTGCCGCTCGGGCTGCCGTTCTCCGGCGCTCCCGCGGCGGCCGGGCCCTACCGGAGCCCGGAGGACCTCGACGAGGCAACGCTGCCCCCTGAGGACCTGATCAGCGAGGATGAGGGAGAGTCGGCCGAGCCGGTTGACCAGCGGACGGAGGAAGACGAAGGCTCGTCGGAGCCTGCCGAGGGCCCGACCACGGTGACCCTGCCCAACGGTGAGACGGTGACCGCCGGAAGTCCGCAGTTGGCCGCCGTCATCAAGTCCGCCGCCGAGGGGACACCTATCGCAGATGCCTTCCGCCAACAAGGAATCACCATCCCACCACCTGGTACCGCGGTCAGCGAGCCGATTGAGGTGTCGCAGGTGAGCGCAGGTGATATCGGGATGTTCAGCGACCGCCACGCCCTGGCTATCGGCAACGAGAAGGCGTTGCTCGACGGTCAGATTCAGCACATCGCCAACGTGAGCGGGCCGAGTTTCTTAGGCTGGCAGCATCCGCCGCCATCCGCCTCGCCCGCGCCGACGACGACGGACCAGGCTGTGACGGAGGCGCCCGCCCCCACCAGGCCATCGGCGAAGGTCACCGCTTAACGACAGGCGGCCGGCCGGGCTACCGCGTCGGCCACGGCAGAGGAGGTAGGAATGGCAGAGCGAACGCATGTGGTGCCGGAGAACCTGAGCGCCGCGGCCGCCCATCACCAGCAGACGTCGGAATACCTGCGCACCGTCCCGTCGACGCATGCCGCCATCGAGGACAGTCTGACCTCGCTGGGACCCATCTTCAGCGGGCTGGCGCACGCCGGACAAGAATTGCTCGAGCGGCGTCGGCAGTGCTACGAGCAGCAGGCCGACGCACACGCTGAAACCGCCGAAAAGTTGCGTGAATCGCTGCGCCTCTGGCAGCAACAGCAGCAGGATGCGGGCGAGAAGTTCAGCAACGTCATCGATGAGCAGACATGAGCCACGCCAACCCTGACTTCGACACCTTCCACCCGAGCGGGCACATCCTGTTCCGCTCGTGTCGCGGTGGATGTATGCACAGCGTGGCCCTGAGCGAGGAGGCAATGGACACCGACGCCGAGGCGTTGGCGACAGGAATCCTGCTGACCGCAGACGTGTCCTACCTCAAGGCGGCCCTGGAGGTGCGGGGCGAGATAGTCGCCGCCGGCCACACCCCATCCGCAGCGGTTCCCACCGCCGACGATCTTGGTGTCGCAACCGAGAAACTGCTGGCGCATCAATTGCCGCCGCGGGGTGGAAAGCAGTGAGGCTCAGCGCCTAGCGCACCTGAGGCTCGACAGCGTCGGGGTCGGGGAGGATCTGTGTCGGTGGCGGCACCGGCTCGGGGCCAAAGAGTTCGCGGGCGCGTTGCAGCAGGCTGCGGACCTCATCCAACTGCTGTTGCAGCGCACTGTCAGCCATGGCGATCACGTTACCCACGCCACATCAGCCCCACAATTCGCCGACCGAGGTATCAAGCCGACACAGTAGATCCGAGGGCTACCGGTACGCTGATGCGGTGGGGTTCTTAGGTCGGTGGGCTGCCCGCCAGCGTCTCCGAAGGACGGCCCGTCGATCCCGCTCCACCGCCCCTATCGGCCCGTCAGTTGACTGCACACCATGGGTACTCGGTGGCCTTTGGCCCGCCGAATTGACCCGAATCACCGCTCAAACTGCAACGCTCGCAGAGTATTTGAACGCCGATCTGCAACGCATCGCGTATTCGGCGAACCGGCGGCTGCAGATGCTCCGGGAGGCGAACCTGCCCGCGCCGGCTCGACAGGCAGAGGAACAACAGGTGATCAAACTCGCTCGCGAAGCCGCGTCGCTGAGGGTCGAATCGACGGTCCGACAGATTCGCAACCGTCCGTTGGAACAACGGTTGCAGGCGCTGGACACTGCCGAGCGGACCACAGCGGCGTTGCGCTGGCCCACCCAAGCGCGCACCGGGGAGCTGACCACCACGACGCTCAGGGAGGGCTCGACCGAGGAGCTCGTCACCAAGCCGCTGAAGGAGAAGACCGAGGAGGTGGCCACCAGCCCGTTGACGGCGGCCACCGACCGGACCACCGAGGTGCCGACCGAGGCGCTCGCTGCGGAGCTCACCGATGCACTGGATGCCACAGATAGAACGGAGACGCCGCAACGCGAGGACGGCACAGCGGAGTTGACCGCGCAAACGGACAGCATCACGGCGGCCATGGCGACCGAGTCCGACGACGACCGCTTGGGGCTGTTCCTCGCGTTCGTCGCTCGCCAACAACCGGAATTGCGCTGGGCCATCGGTGACACCACGGCTGGGGAGACGTTTTTGGTCACCGATCTGGCGCACGGATGGATCCCGCCGGGAATCAACGTGCCCGCCGGGGTACGGCTGCTGGAGCCCGGGCGACGTGACGGCGGCCTGGCGGAACTGCTCGGTCCGACGACACGATCGCAGACCTATGCACCGGGGGATCGGCTCGGCTGGTCCGTCGATGTCGACGCCGTCGAATCGTCGGCGCGGGCCCGCGAGTTACCCGCCGTCGAGGATCTCGGCTGGCTGCTGAGCGCTGCCACCCACTGGCGTGACGGGTTGCCGAGGCTGGCGCACACCATGGTCAAAGCGGGCGCCGCTGGAACCGGTGTGGCAGACAGCGAGATGGACCTGCTGCGTGTGCACCTGGACACCGCTCGCTACCAACTGCTGGCGCAGTATCCGAACATCGACACCACGGTGCTGATGAACTGCCTGTTGTTGGCCGCGGCCGAGGGCATCGCCACTGGTGACCTGCTGTCGACGAACTACCACTTCGCGTGGTTTCAGGCGCTGAACGCCCCTCCGGCGACCAACTGGGAAACCAACCCGGACTAGCCGCGGAATTCTAGTTCGTTCACCCCTCGCCGAGCGTAGTGTGCGAACCACGGACGATGAATTGACGCTGGTCAAAGGGGGCCAGATACTACTGTGATGTCCGGGCCGGGCAGTCGCTCGGAGCTGAGCGACAAGGATCTAGTCGAATCAGTTCTGCGTGAACTGAGCGAGGCGGCTGACAAGTGGGAGGCACTCGTCGCCGAGGCCGAGACCGTCACCTACAGCGTCGATCTGGGCGACATCCACGCCGTGGCCAATGTGGACGGAAGACTGATCGAGCTCACCCTGCATCCCGGCGTCGTCACCGACTACACCCACGACGAGTTGGCCGAACGGCTGAATCTGGCCATCGCGGCACTCCGCGACGAGGCGGAGTCGGACTACCAGGTCCGCTATGGCGGGGGCGCGAGCTGATGACCGACCCGCTGACTCAACATGCGCTGGAACTGCTGACCCGCGGTCACCATCTGTACGCCGGGGCGGCCATCGCTGCCGAACCTGGCGACGTCCCCATCCTGCTGCGAGGTCACGCCGACGGGCTCGCACGCCTCATCGACCGCGGCGGCGTGGCATCGGCGCAACCGGTCAGCGATCGGTTAGCGGCCGCATTGGGGGCGACGGCCGCGACCGAAGCGGATTTGGTGCGGTTGCTCATCGACGCGCGGACAGACCGGGAGCTCGGCCGCCGAGCAACGCGGGCGGTTCTCGATGACGCGCGGGCCGAAACACTACCGGCGATCGACACCGCACTGGGGAGGCGGGAAACACAGCGACGCATGGTGTCTCGGCTACGTGCCCAACATCGCAACATACGCGGTTCGAGACGACGCGCGCGGTTGCTCGCCCGGCGGATGCGGCAGCTGGCCTACCCCCACCGACGCGCACGACGAATGGCCGAGCACGCCATAGGGCTGCCAACGGTGCGTTACGACAAATCGCGGGTGGCGGGGCGGGTCAGGGAGCGGATCGCCGAGGCGCTGGACCGTCGGGGCATCGTGGACCCGGTTGCGCGGCACAACTGGTTGCGTGGCTACGAAACTCTGATCGCCCGGGAGTCGGGCGGGCGAGCATGGGCGATCGCCTCCGAACCGGCCACCACACCCGGGCCGCTGCAGCCCGACGGCCATCGTCTGGGCTACGCCCGCGGGATCACCCAGACACTGCCGACCACATTCGCGCAGTATCACCAACCCGGAACCTCGAGGAGCATCTACGACCCGGTCGCCAACATCTGCGCTTCGATGAACTATGTGATCCGCCGCTACGGCGTAGCCGCAGACGGATCGAATCTTGTTGCGTTGGTGCAACAAGCGGATAGGAGTCGTCCGCCGAAAGGGTATTGACCGTGCCGCTGAACCTGTCGAATCGAGACCAGAACTCAGGCCATCTGTTCTATAACCGACGGCTGCGGGCGGCGGTCACCCGCTTTTCGGTCCGCATGAAGCATGACGACCGGAAACAGCACGCCGCGCTCGCACTATCAGTGGTTTTTGTCGTGATCGGCATCGGGTGGATGGCGTTGCTGCACGTGATGAAGCCCGGCGGGATGGTCGGCGAGTCCGCGATCGTGGGAAATCGCGACACCGGTGCGGTGTACGCGAAGATCGGTGGGCGGCTGTACCCGGCGCTCAATCTGACCTCGGCGCGGCTGGCGGTGGGCACCGCGTCCGGCCCGGTGTGGGTCACTGCGCGCGAGATCGCCAAGTACCCAACGGGTCCGATGATCGGTGTTCCCGGCCTGCCAGACGATCTCGCCGTCACCTCGGCTGCACTGTCCGCCTGGTCGGTGTGTGACACCGCAGTCGTCCGCGGCGGCCCGCGCCCGCCGGCGGTCACGTCGATCGCCGGGGAGCTGTCGCTGTTCGGCAGGGCTGCTCCGGTGGGGCCGATGCAGGCGATTCTGGCAACCCACAAAGACGCAACCGTCGTCATCTGGGGTGGGCACCGCTCGGCGATCGATCCGACTGACCGGTCGGTGACCTTCAACCTCGGCCTTGACCCCGGCGCGACTCATCCGGTCGTGATCTCCAATTCCCTCTTCGACGCTCTCCCGGCAACCGAACCGTTGGTCGTCCCGCAGATCCCGGACAGGGGAGCCCCGTCGGCGTGGCTCCCGAATGCATCGGTCGGGACCGTGCTGCAAACGCGTGACGCCAACGGCGCGGTGACCGGCCTGTATGTGTTGTTGCCCGGCGGCGTGCAGAAGATCACCGGATTCGTCGCTGACCTACTGCGTACCGCTGATGCGCAGGGCTCGACCGTGCCCCGGCTGATCGGACCGGACCGGCTGATCAGCATCCCGGTCGTCGACGTGCTGAATGTCGACTACTATCCGCCGGGCCGACTGGAATTCGTCGACACGACAGCGAACCCCGTGACCTGCCTCGGGTGGGAGAAGCAAGTCGGTGACCCCCAGGCCAGGATTGCCGTTCTGAGCGGGCGAGGCTTGCCGACACCGCCGAACACGGATCCGCGGATAGTGGCATTGGTGCGCGACGACCGCACGGCCGATTCGGTCGAGGCCGACCAGACCTTGGTACTGCCCGGCGCCGCCACCCTGGTCGCCACCACCAGCAGCGCGCTGAGCTCAGACAGCCGTGAAAGCCTGTATTGGCTTTCCCCGCAGGGTGTTCGGTACGGAATCCAGTGGGACCAACAGACACTGCAGGCGCTGGCTTTGGATCCCCGCAAAGCGGTGCA
Organism: Mycobacterium sp. NGS50; assembly: GCF_059812545.1. Lineage (NCBI taxonomy): Bacteria > Bacillati > Actinomycetota > Actinomycetes > Mycobacteriales > Mycobacteriaceae > Mycobacterium > Mycobacterium sp. NGS50. Next base: position 244,926 of record NZ_JCALCW010000001.1, on the reverse strand, counting down.
AGCCCCGTGGCCCATCGTGCGGACCTTCGCCGCCGGCCCGGCGATCAGCCGCGACACAGCGCTGGTGGCACACGACACCATCAACGGCGCGGTAGCGGCGGTCCCATCGGACAACCCGGGACCGTAGCCGTGTCCAAACGTGGGTTCGTCCGAGGCACGCGCACACCGGTGCCGATCGTGCCCCCCGCCCGGGTGGCCGTCGCAGCACCACTGGCTCTACCCGAACGCGAGCCGCGCAACATCATGCTGATGATCGCCATCCCCGCGCTGCTGGTCGGAATCATCGGCACCCTGGTCGTGATGTACACGTCAGGGGTCCGGTCGTTGCAGTCCGGATTCTTTCCGATGATGGGGCTGGCCGGGTTCGGTGCATTGATGTTCAGTGGCCGCTTCGGCCGGACCCGTCGAATCAGTTGGGGCGAACAGGAGAAGCAGCGACGCCTCTACCTTCGTCAACTCGACGAGGACCGCGACGAGGTCCAGCGCGCCGGGCAACAACAGCGCCGGAGCCAACTCTTCGTGCACGCCGATCCGCAACATTTGGACACGGTGATCGGAGGCCCGCGGATGTGGGAACGCCGGCCCGCCGACCCCGACTTCCTCGACGTCCGAGTGGGCACCGGGGTGCAGGCGGCCAGCGACTCGGCCGTGTCGCTGCAATGGCCGGAAATCCCGATCGGCGAAGAGCTTGAACCTGTCACCGGGGGTGCGTTACGGGATTTCATCCTGGAACAAAGCAAGATCCGCGACATCGGCAAAGTGCTGAGCCTGCGGTCGCGTCCCGGCTTCAGTTTCATCGCCGCCGAACCGGATGAGCTGCAGCGTCTGATGCGCTCGGTGTTGTGCTCGCTTGCGGTGTACCACAGCCCCCAGGACCTGAAACTCATTGTGGTCAGCCGCCATCCGGAACGTTGGTCGTGGCTGGTCTGGCTGCCCCACAACCAGCACGACGAGATGTTCGACGCGTGCGGGATGCGACGACTGGTGTTCACCGGACCGACCGAACTCGAGGAAGCGCTGGACGCAGAATTGCATCGAAAGGGGCGTGGCCCGTGGAGCCCCCCGACCGGGACCAGCCCGACCTCGATGCCATCGCCGATGGAGTCAGTTACGGGCCCGTCGCTCGGCCCGCACTGGGTGATCGTCGACGACCACGTCGGGACTCCCGAACAGTGGGAGGGAATCACCGGGCAGAAGGGAATGGCCGGTATCACCATGCTGCGGTTGGCGGACCGGCCGGGCGTCGGGGTCGGATTCAGTGACGCAGACCAGTGCTTCGAGCTTGCCGACGGACGTCTTTCGCATCGCGACGCGTTCTATGCGGTGGCGGACACGCTCGCCGAGAGCACCGCGAGCCGCTACGCCCGGGCCCTGGCGCGCTGGTCGCCGACGGCCGGGGGTGAACTGTCGGCTACCGAGAGCCAGGGCGGCGAACTGCTGCGTGCCCTGGGTGTCAGCGATCCACGTCAGCTTGATGTCGGCCGGCTGTGGGCTGACAGCCGTGGCCGCGGAGACCCGAAATGGGCGATGGTTCCGGTCGGGGTCCGGCCCGGCGGTGAGTTGCAGTACGTGATCCTGCGGGCAAAAGACTTCGGTGGGTACGGATTTCACTCGGTGGTGATCGGTACATCGGGATCGGGAAAATCCGAATACTTCCTGTCACTGTGCAGCGGGATCGCGCTGACCCACTCGCCGGAGACGTTCATCGTCATCTTCGTCGACATGAAATTCGAATCGGCGGCCCAAGACCTCGCCGGGTTCCCGCACGTGGCCGCCTCCCTGTCCAACCTGGGCAAAGATGACCGGCATCTGGCGGATCGCATGCGCAAGGCGATCAACGGCGAAATCGCCCGACGCTATCGGTTATTCAAAGATGCCGGTGCTCGGGACGCCAACGAGTATGAAGAAATGCGGTTGGCGGGCCGTGATCTGGAACCGGTGCCGATCCTGCTTGTCATCATCGACGAGTACCTGGAACTTTTCATCCACCATCAGGAATGGATCGACCTGGTGATCCACATCGGTCAGGAGGGGCGCGGCTGCAACGTCTTCTTCACCCTCGGTGGCCAGCGACTGGACTTGTCGTCGCTGAGCAAGGCGAAGAGCAACATCGCATTCCGGGTGGCCCTGCGGGCCGAGACCGCCGAAGACTCCCGCGACGTGATCGGCAGTGACGCGGCGTTGCATCTGCCGTCTCGGGAGAATGGGTATGCCCTACTCAAGGTCGGTCCCCGCGATCTGGAGCAGTTCCGATGCTTCTACGTGTCCGGCCCCTTCGTCCTGCCTAAACGGACCGTGGACGTGAACCAGACCGTCGCGGTGAGCTTCTCCCAGCCGCGCCCCCTGACCTGGCAATACCAGCCGCTGAGTGAGACGGACAGTGCGGCGCTGGTAACTGCCGACGAACCGGCGGAGCCGGATGAATTCCTGTTTCATCCCGACGGATTCCGGAAGAAGAAGATCGTCGACGTCATCAGGGAATCGCTGCTCGCACATCCCATCCGACCGCCGCACCAGATCTGGCTGCCGCCGCTGGAAATCAGCGAACCAGTGGATGAACTCGTTGCGCGCTGGCGTGGCAAACCGTGGCACGTCGACTACGGGAACAACGCGGGACTGACAGTCCCGCTGGGCATCGCCGACATTCCGGACGAGCATGCACAGCGGGTACACGCCGCCGACGCCGAACTCGACAACGTGATGGTGGTGGCGACTGCCCAGCGCGGCAAGTCGACCGCGCTGATGACGTTGATGATGTCAGCGGCGCTGATGTACGTACCGGGACGGGTGACCTTCTTCTGCGTGGGTGCGGCGCTGTATCCGGTGGAGGATCTGCCCCATGTCGCCGGCGTGGTCAGCTTGGCCGACAGCGAGGGGGTCTCCCGCACCATCGCGACGGTGGAGGGGCTGATCCGGGCGCGCGAGGCATCGTTCAAGCACTACCAAATCGATGTCGCCGAATTCCGGGAACGCCGGTTCGGATCCGGCGGCGGCGCGACCGATCCGACGGACAAGTTCGGAGACGTCTTCCTGGTCATCGACAACTTCGGCGACCTCTTCGAGAAGGATCCCGCCATGGGTGACCGCGCCATCGCGGTGGCCCGGCAAGGCCTTTCCTACGGGATTCATGTCGCTACCAGTGCCACCGCCTGGTTCGTCGGACAGAAGCAGGCGCTGCTCAACGTATCGAACGTGCGGATCCAGCTGCGGCTGTCCAACCCGGATGAGTCGCAGATGGGGACCTCGATGGAGCTGCGCAGGACAGCCCGCAACACGCTGGATCGGCCCGGATTCGGACTGACCAAGGACGGCTACGAACTACTGGTCGGGGTGCCGGAGCTGACGGGCACCGACGGGCGCCGGGTCACCACGCGCGAGGCGGCTGCTGTCATCGGTGCGGTCGCCGGAACCGGGAAAGTTGAACCGCTGGCGAGGCTTCCCGAACGGGTCCCGCTGGCACATATCGAGGCGGCCTATGCCGACACCGCATCCGCAGCGGACCCGTTGAACATCCCCTTCGCGATCGGGGAGCGCGCGCTGCAACCGGTCGCGTTGCCCGCACGATCGGTGCCCAACCTGTTGGTGATGGGTCGTCAAGCGTGTGGCAAGACCACGGCGTTGGCGGCGTTCGGGCAGGCGGTGCTACGCCGCTTCACCGCTGAGCAGGCTCAGATCACCATCATCGATCCCAAGACCTCGCTGATCGGGAGAATTCAGGGGCCCCATGTGCGCGCCTACGCCTACACCGCCGACGAGATCGACCAGGTGATCGCTGCAGTGGTGACGTTGCTGCGGGATCGACTGCCGCCGGCCGGGCTGACGCAGGATGAGCTGCTGCATCGGCCGGCGTGGCAGGGGGCGCGACATTTTCTGCTGATCGACGACGAACAGGAATTGCGACCGCACGGCGGTATCGGGAAGCCGGCCGCGACCGCGCCCCTGTGGGCGCTGATCGAGCGTAGCCGCGAAGTCGGGCTGCACGTCATCACCGCACGACTGCCCGGCAACTGGGCGGCGGTATCGGTGATGAACCCGTTTCTGCAGCGCCTGACCGCGTCACGCTCACCCACCTTGTTCATGGACAACGACCCGATCAATGTCAAGGTTTTCGGCCGGGTGAGTGCCCAACAACTACCGCCGGGTCGCGGGCTGTTGGTCAGCAGCGACGGTGAGATCGAGGGCGTCCTGGTCGGGGATCCGGCATGACGATCGCACGTTCCACACCGGCAAAAAAGTGAATCGACATGCGGTGACCAGACGGCCTAGACTCTTCAGAATTCCGGGTGCTCGACCTGGGGAGGCACGATGTCGTTGCTGGATGTGAATACCGCGGCCGTCGACATGTCGGCGTTGACCGAAACGATTCTCGGCGGGGAGATGGCTGCGGGCACAGCAGCCGGAGCCGCAGCGCTGACCGGGGTGATTCCCCTGGCGGCGGACGCGGATTCGGCGGCCTTCGCCGCAGCGCTCAACGCCGCGGGCACCGCCTATTTGGGCGCGTCCGCCGAGCACGTTGGTCAGCGCGCGGCGTTCGCGGGTGGTCAAAGCCTGTCGTCCATCAGCTATCTGCTGAACGAACTGGCCAGCGCCGCCAACTTGTCGAACTTCCTGCCGTAGTGAGACAGGGTGGCGCTTGATCCCCGGTGGATGGGTCCACCGGAAATCGTGGCCGCGATACTCGAGGCCGGTCCAGGCCCGGGTCCGACGATCGCCAACCAATTGGTCTGGATCACCGAAACCATCAGCCACGAACTGATCATGGGCTTGTCGTCGATGAACACGACCGCGACCGCCGCCCAATGGATCGGGCTGGGTGGCGGTGCCTCGGCGGTCAACGCCACTGGACTCAACGCCGGACTACAGACGATGGTCGGCTGGACCACACACAAGGTCTCGGTGGTGCAAGCAGCTTTGGAGGCCTACGCGTGCGCTCGCCCGGCGGTGATCCCGTCGATTGTGTGCCAGACCAACCGCGACGAGTGGGCCGCGTTGAATGCCAGCAACATTCTCGGGCAGAACACCCCGGCCATCATCGAACGAGACATCGAGTACTTCGGCGAGCACTGGCCGCACAATTCCAGTGTGGGGCTGACGTATTCGGCCGCGTTGAGCGCGCTGAGCGCGGCACTGGCGGTGCCGCCGCCGCTGGCCCCGATGGGCGCATCACCGGCTGCCCCGGCTGCTGCGGCGACCGCGGTGGCACAGGCCGCCGCGAATCCGGGCGACGCGGTCGCCGCCCCGGCTCAGGCGGCGGTGCAAGCGGCATCGTCGCCGGGGGAAGTTGGGGGCTCGCTCAGTTCTGTGCTGCAGCAGGGCACGCAATTGGTGTCGGGTGCAACCGAGCCAGTGAATGCGCTGGGGAAGACCTCAGGTCAGGTGGTGCAGGGCTTCTCCAGCATGCCGCAATCGCTGCTGGGCAGTTTCGCGTCGATGCGCCCGACCTCCGTGGCGGCCGAGGACGCCGAGGTGGTCGCCGAACCGTGGCGGGCGGGAGTGGCCGGCGGGATGAGTGCCGGCTCTGGCGGTGGCGCGGGCGTCATGGGTGGCGGATATCCCGGCGCGGCGCTGACCAGCTTCACCCGGCCGGCGAGCACCTTCACCCCTGAGGAAGGTGGCCGACCGCTCGGCCGGGCCGGGGTGCTCAACGCCGCCGAGCTGCGGAGCCCGACGACGACGGCGGGCGGCGCACTGCCGGTGGCACCGGGGGGCATGTTGGGGAGGGCGTCGGACAGCCACGGCAAGGACGGTCCACGCGCCCGCATCGTCGTCCCCCGCGAACCGCGTTGACTCTGCGTCCAGGGCGCGAAACGCCGAGTGGACTGCGCCGTAGACGCAGAGTGAACGGGGGAATCAGTCCAAAAAAAGGTCCCGGATCGGCGCATCCCCGCCGCCGTAGGACGCCAGGTCATAGCCACCGGCCGCCAGTAGCACGTCGGCGTCGATGTAGCACTGCCCGGTTGCTTGCCGTGACGGCTGCGACAGGATCTCCACCGCCGCGTCACCCATGATCTCCGGGTTGCGTGAGGACGCCGCCAGCGTGTCCCCATCGGCCAGGTTGGTCACCGCCGACGTCGCGATATAGGTCTGCGGCCACAGGCAATTCGACGCGACCCCGGCGTCGGCGTACTCGGCCGCCCAACCCAGCGCCAGCAGCGTCATCGCGTACTTCGACAGCGTGTAGGACGGGTGCGCACCCAGCCAGTACGGGTTCATGTTGATCGGCGGCGCGATCGTCAGCACATGACCGTTGGCCGAGCGACGCAGATGCGGCAGACAGGCCTTGGTCAACAGAAACGTGCCGCGGGAATTGATGTTCTGCATCAGGTCGAACTTCTTGGCGGACAGGGCCTCGGTGGGTTCGGTGGCGATGGCGCTGGCGTTGTTGACGCAGACATCCACCCCGCCGAACCGGGCCACCGCCGCGTCCACCGCACGCTGCACGTCCTCTTCACTGCGCACGTCGCCGACCACCGCCAACGCCTTGCCGCCGGCACCCTCGATCTCGGCGGCCGCGGTGTGCACGGTGCCGGGCAGCTTGGGATGCGGGTTGTCGGTCTTGGCCATCAGCACCACGTTGGCGCCGTGCCGGGCGGCGGCGATGCCGATCGCGAGGCCGATCCCGCGACTGGCGCCCGAGATCACCAGGGTGCGGTCGGCAAAGGTCATCGCGGTCGTGGCCATGGGTTCTCCTGAACTGCGGTATTGGCATTCTCTTTTTTTGCAAGTACGTTATCAGTTGAGGAAAAGGAGGGAACCGTGCGCCTGGGAGTGATGATCGGTGCCGAGCGCGGCGACTCGGCCCGCAAGGTCGCCAAGCTGCTCGACGACATCGAATGGGCCGAGGCCGCCGGGCTGGACACCGCCTGGATCCCGCAGGTGCCCACCGACTTCGACGCGCTGACCGCGGTGGCGCTGATGGCCACCCGCACCACCCGCATCGAACTGGGAACCGCCGTCGTCCCGCTGCAGACCCAGCACCCGATCGCCCTGGCGCGCCAGGCGCTCTCGGTGCACGCCGCCGCCGCGGGGCGGCTGGCGCTGGGCGTGGGGCCCTCGCACCACTGGATCATCGGTGACATGCTCGGCCTGCCCTATGAGCGCCCGGCCGCCTACACCCGCGACTACCTGCAGGTGCTGGGCGCCGCGCTGACCGGGCCCGGTCCGGTGGACGTCGAGAACGACACCTTCACCGTGCACAACCCGCTGGACCTCTCGCCGGTGGCGCCGCTGCCGGTGCTGGTCGCCGCGCTGGGTCCGGTGATGCTGGGCATCGCCGGCGAACTGACCGACGGCACCGTGCTGTGGATGGCCGACGAGCGGGCCATCGGCGACCACATCGCCCCGCGCATCACCAAGGCCGCCGACAACGCCGGACGGCCGGCGCCGCGGATCATCGCCGGCATTCCGGTATGCCTTTGTGGGCCAACCGAAGTCGACGCGGCCCGGGAACGGGCCAACCGCATCCTCGGAGAGGCCGAGGTCTCCCCGAACTATCAGCGGCTGCTGGAGCGCGGCGATGCCCAAGACGTCGGCGACCTGTGCGCGGCCGGCGATGAGGAGGCCATCCTGGCCCGGTTCCGCCGCTTCGCCGACGCCGGGGTGACCGACCTGTCGGTGCGGCTGCTGCCGATCGGCGACAACCGCGACGAGCTGATCGCCTCGAAGCGGCGCACCCGCGAGATGATCGCCGAGCTGGCCCGCGAGGTGCAGCTCCCCTGACGCTGACTCGGCGTGCACCAGGCGAAAGTGCGAGTGCGGTGTCTGGTGGGCGCACAGTCAGCGGCTATTCGTAGTGCACGGTGATCGACCCGGGGTCCGGGACACCCTGGCAGGTCAGGATGTAGCCGTCATCCACCTCGTCGGGGTCCAGCGCGTCGTTGGCCAGCATGGTGGCGCTGCCCTCGGTGATCCGGGCGATGCAGGTGCCGCAGTTGCCGGCCTCGCAGGAGAACGGCGGCGTCAACCCCGCCCGTCGCGCGCTTTGCAGCAGCGTCTCCCCGGCCACCCGCGGCACCGACACCTTCTTGCGTTCCAGGTGAATGGTCACCGTGCCCAGGTCCTCGCCGGTGTCGGCGGGCGCCGCCGGCACTGCGCTGTCCGGCGCCGTGGGGGCTATGTCGAAGTCCTCGACGAAAACCCGCCCCGGGCCTGGCAACGCCGCGTGCACCACGGTCATGAATCCTTCCGGCCCGCACACGTAGCAGTCCGCGTCGGAGTCGCCGGCCACGAAATCGCGCACCGCCTCGGCGTCCAGCAGGCCGCGCTCGGCATCCAGGTGGCGCAGCACCGACAGTCGACCGGGGTAGCGCTCGGCGAGTTCGGCCAGGACGGTCTCGAACATCACCGAGGCCGCGTCGCGGTCGGCGCACAGCAGTCGCACGCTGCGCTCGGTCTTGGCCAGCGCGCTTTTAGCCAGCGACAACACCGGGGTGATGCCGCTGCCGCCGGCGAAGCCCAGCAGCGGCGCCGGGCTGGAGTCCAGGCAGAACGCCCCCGCCGCGCGCGTCATGGTCAGCTCGTCGCCCTCGACCACGTTGTCCAGCATCCAGTTCGAGACCTTGCCGCCGGCAACCCGTTTGACCGTGGTCATCAGCTCGCCGTCGGTCTCCGGGGCGCTGGACATCGAATAGGAGCGGTAGAGGTCTTCACCGTCCACCCGGACCCGGAAGGTGCTGTACTGGCCGGCGCGGTACTCGAACGGCGCCTCGTGCGGGGCCAGCACGAAGGTGCGGGCGTCGGCGGTCTCTTTGACGATCCGTGTCACTGTCGCCCGCTGGAACACGTGACTGATCGCCATGACCCGCCTCCTTCCGCGCTTGCGTTCTTCGTAACAGAGAATACTATTCTCTCAAAACGATAGGATGTTCTCAAGATGTTGGCCTGGACCGGATCGCCTGACGCGGTGCTCGTGTTCGAGGACCGGTGCTTCGGCCTGCCGGAACTCGACGCGATGGCCGACTCGCTGGCGGGCGCCCTGGCCGCCGACGGGGTCCGCGCCGGCGCCCGGGTGGCGCTGATGTGCTCGAACCGGCCGGAGTTCGTCGCCGCCCTGCGGTCCATCTGGCGCCTGGGTGCCGCGGTGGTCCTGATCAGCCCGGCCTACAAGCGGGCCGAAGTCGAGCATGCTCTGGCGTTGACCCGGCCCAGTCACGCTGTGGGCGATCATCCGGTGCTGGCTGAGCTGATGCCGATGCGGCAGCTGGACACGGTGGCCGGGCCGGTCGCACCCGTCACGTGCGTCTCATCGTCAGCGCCGGACACCGAGGCGCTGCTGGTGTTCAGCTCCGGCACCACCGGGCGGCCCAAGGCGGTGCGCCACACCCACGCCTCCCTGGCCGCGGGTGTGCGGGATTGGCGCGACGCCCTCGCGCTGACCAAGACCGACCGGATTCAGGTGCTCACCCCGCCGTCGCACATTCTCGGGCTGCTCAACATCCTCACCGCCCTGGACACCGGGATGTGGCTGCGGCTGCACCGCCGCTTCGACGTCGACGCGATGCTGCGCTACATCGAGACCGACCGGATCACCGTGGAGATGGTGGTGGCGCCGATCGCGCTGGCCATCGCCGCGCACCCCGATCTGGAGTCCTTCGACCTGTCCTCGCTGCGGTATCTGATGTGGGGCGCCACCCCGGTCACCGCAAGCGTCGCCGACACCGTCACCCGGCGCACCGGGGTGCGCTGGGTCCCCGCCTACGGCACCAGCGAGCTGCCGGTCATCGCCTGCAATCCGCACAGCGGTGCGCGGCTGGACAGCGTCGGGCACCCGGTGCCCGGCGTGCAGGTACGGATAGCTGCGCTGGACAGCGGGGATGTGTTGGGGCCCGGCCAGGTTGGCGAGATCCAGGCCCGCGCGGAGTCCTTGATGACCGGCTACCTGCCGGACGAAGCGACCGCCGAGGTGCTGCACGACGGCTGGTACCGCACCGGCGACGTCGGCTACCTCGACGCCGACGGCTGGCTGCGGATCACCGACCGGTGCAAAGAGATGATCAAGGTGCGCGGTTTTCAGGTCGCACCCGCCGAAATCGAGGCGGTGCTGCACCGCCATCCTGCGGTCACCGACTGCGCCGTGTTCGGCGTTCCGGCTGTCGACGGCGAGGCCGTCATCGCCGCCGTCGCCACCAGCGCGCCGGTCACCGACACCGAGCTGATGGAGCTGGTGGGGCAATGGCTGGCGTCCTACAAACGACCGAGCCGCGTGGTGTTCGTCTCCGACATTCCCCGGCTGCCGTCCGGAAAACTGTTACGCCGAGTGCTAAAGGAGCGGTATGGATGTCCGGCTGAACGCTGAACAGCGGCAATTACGCGACGCTGCAGCCAAACTCGCCGATGATCTGGGGCCCGGATCGATCGCCGACCTCGACGACGCCGACCGGTCGGCGCGATTGGAAAAGGCCGTCGCCCAGACGGGGTGGCGCTCACTGCGCTCCGACGGTGCGTCCGGTGTCGAGGTCGCGATCGTGGCCGAGGAATTCGGCCGCGGCCTGGTCGACGCGCCGTTCCTCGGTCCGGTGCTGGCCGACGACCTGACCCGGCGCCTCGACGCCGACCCGCAGGGGGCCACCATCGCGGTGGGCGACATCGCGTTCGACGCGCGCGGGGCCGGGCGGGCCGTGCTGCTGCGCCACGACACGGTGATGAGCGTCGACCTCGGCGCGCAGCGACCGGGCACCGACCTGACCAGAACCAGTGCCGAGCTGGCCGGTGAGCCGGCCCCGCTGGGGTCCATCAGCACCGAAAACGCGCTGTCCTGGCAGGCTTTGGCGCTGGTCGGCACCTGCGCCGATTTGGTCGGCACCGCGCGCGGCGCGCACGCGCTGGCCTGTGACTACGCCAAGATCCGCGAACAGTACGGCAAATCGATCGGCTCCTATCAGGCCATTGCGCATTTGCTGGCCGAAGGGCTGGCGCTGATCGAGGGCTCAATCAGCGTGCTGCGCCACGCCGCCTGGGCAGTCGACGAACTGGATGCGGATGAGGCGATCCAGGCCGCGCGGGTGGCGAAGCTCTATTGTGCCCGCGCCGCCAGGACCGTCTGCGAGACCGCCATCCAGGTGCACGGCGGCATCGGCAACACCTGGGAATGCCTGGCCCACGCCTACCTGCGGCGCGCACTGGTCTCCACCGGACAGTGGCCCGTGACGTTAAGGGAGATCGCCCATGGACTTTCGTGATTCACCCGAGGAAGCCGCCTTCCGGGAGCGGCTGCGCAGCTGGCTGCAGGAACGGGCCGGAGCCTTCCCGGCCGCCGGCGGCGACGAGTACTGGGCGCTGCAGGGGGATTGGCATCAGGCGCTGTACGGCGCCGGGTTCTTCGGGTTGTCCTGGCCGCGCGAATTCGGCGGCCACGAGCTTCCCCCGGTCTACGACGTCATCGTCGACGAGGAACTGGCGCGTGCGGGCGCTCCGCCGCGGCCCAGCCTCGGCTATCTCGTGGTCGGGTTGGGTCGGCACGCGAGTCCCGAACTGCAGCAGCGTTTTCTGCCCGGGATGATCAACGGCACCCAGCGGTGGTGCCAGGGCTTCTCCGAACCCGGAGCCGGCTCGGACCTGGCGTCGTTGACCACCACCGCGACCCGCGAGGGCGACAGCTACATCATCAACGGTCACAAGATCTGGACCAGCTACTCCGACGTCGCCGACTGGTGTCTGCTGCTGGCCCGCACCGACAAGGACGCCCCGCGGCACCGCGGCATCTCGGCGTTCATCATCTCCATGCACCAAGCCGGCATCGAGCAGCGCCCGCTGCGGATGATCAACGGTGTCACCACCGAGTTCGGCCAGGTCATCTTCGACGGCGCAACCGTTCCGGCCAGCCAGATGATCGGGCAGCCGGGGGAGGGCTGGGCGCTGGCGATGACGGTGGTCGGTCACGAACGCGAGCCGTCGACGCTGGGCTACTCGGCCCGGTACGGCAAGCTGGTGACCCAGATGACGCGCCGGGTGAACGGCGACATCGGCGAAGATCTGGCCTGGGCGGCGGTGCAGACCGAGATGCTGCGGCTGCACGTGCGACGTCGGCTGTCCGAACAACTCGACGGCCTCTCACACGGGCCGGAGGGCTCACTGGACAAGCTGCTGATGACCTGGGTGGAGCAGTCGGTCGGTCACGCCGCGCTGGCGGTCGGGGGCGCCGACGACGCCGAACTGCTCAGCGCCTACCTCTACAGCCGCGCTCAGAGCGTGATGGGCGGCACCTCGCAGATTCAGAAGAACATCATCGCCTCACGAATCCTGGGATTGACGGAGTGATCGCGAACGCGGGCGAAGCCCGGGTGAAGCGGGTCACGACTATTGCCGGAGTGATCGCGAACGCGGGCGAAGCCCGGGTGAAGCGGGTCACGACTATTGCCGGAGTGATCGCGAACGCGGGCGAAGCCCGGGTGAAGCGGGTCACGACTATTGCCGGAGTGATCGCGAACGCGGGCGAAGCCCGGGTGAAGCGGGTCACGACTAGTGAAGGAGCCTGAAATGTACGACATGCCCGACGAAATCGACGTTCGCGCCGAAGGCCCGCTTCGGATCATCACGCTGAACCGGCCCGATGCGCTCAACGCCGTGAACGACGAGCTGCATACCGGGTTGGCCCATCTCTGGTCGAGGCTCGGCGAGGATCATGACGTCCGCGCCGCGGTGATCACCGGCGCCGGCCGGGCGTTCTCCGCCGGCGGTGACTTCGCCTACCTCGATGAGCTGCGTCGTGACGATGCGTTGCGCGCCAAAACGATTCTGCATGGACGCGAGATCGTGCTGGGCATGGCACGGTGCCGCATACCGGTGGTGGCCGCCGTCAACGGTCCCGCGGTGGGCCTGGGCTGCAGCCTGGTCGCGTTGAGTGACATCGTCTATATGGCCGAGACCGCCTATTTGGCCGACCCGCACGTGCAGGTGGGTCTGGTCGCCGCCGACGGGGGCCCGCTGACCTGGCCCCTGCAGATGAGCCTGCTGCTGGCCAAGGAATACGCACTGACCGGCGCCCGCATCGGTGCCGAGCGCGCGGCGCAGCTCGGCCTGGCCAACCATGTGGTGGCCGATCCGCTCGCCGAGGCGATCGCGTGCGCCGAACGGATCGCCACCCTGCCGCGGCAGGCGGTGGAGAGCACCAAGCGGCTGCTCAACATCCATCTGGAGCGCGCGGTGCTGGCCACCCTGGATTTCGCGAACATGGCCGAGGACCAGTCATTTCGGACCGAGGACTTCGCCACCATCGTCACCAGGCTCAACGCCGCCAAGAACTGACCGCGTGTTCCGCTGACCCAGGTGCCCGGCGCTAGCCGTTCGGCTACTCTAGGCCGATGGTGTCCCCTTCGGCCGGGTTTCGGTTCATCGTGCGCAGCCCCGCCCAGACCCGGGTGCTGGACGCGGCGCTGCAGCTGATCGGCGAAAACGGGGTCGGCGGCACCTCGCTGCAGATGATCGCCGACGAGATCGGGGTGACCAAGGCGGCGGTCTACCACCAGTTCAAAACCAAGGAAGAGATCGTCATCGCCCTGACCGAGCGGGAACTCGGCCAGCTGGAGGAAGCGCTGGAAGCCGCCGAGTCCGAGGCCAGTCCGCCGCGGGCCCGCGAGGTGCTGCTCGACGGCGTCATCGATCTGGCGGTGGCGCGACGCGGTGCGGCCAGCACCCTGCAGTTCGACCCGGTGATCGTCCGACTCCTGGCTGAACACAAGCCGTTTGGGCAGTTCATCGAACGCCTCTACCGGGTGCTGGTCGGTGACGCCGGCGACGACGCCCGGGTCTCGGCCGCCATGCTCTCGGGTGCTATCGCCGTCGGGGTCGTGCACCCGTTGGTGGAGGGAATCGACGACGACACGCTGCGCGCCCAGTTGCTGCGCCTTACCAGCCGATTCCTGGAAGCTCCCGGCGGTGCAGGGCGCCGCCGTTGACCATTAGCTAGCCGATCGGCTACTTTGCACGTAGCCGATCGGCTAGCGGCGATGGGAGTCATCGATGAGACGAACTGATGGTGAGCTGATCCTGTTCTGGACGCTGCCGGCGCTGGCGTTCATCTGGATCTCGGCGTTCTTCTTGTTTCCCGGCTTCACACCGCCGATGTCGCCGACGCTGTCGGCGCAGCAAGTCGCCGACTTCTACCGCGATCCCACCAACATGTCCCGGGTCCGCTACAGCATGATCCTGTTCAACTGGTTCTGCGTGGCCCTGATCCCGCTACTCATGCTGCTGGTCATGCAGATTCGCCGGATGGCGCATCGCACCCCGATCCTGTCGTACTGCATGCTGGCCTGCGCGGCCGGCGGCCCCACCCTGTTTCTCATCGCCAACATCTTCTGGCTACTGGCCGCGTTCCGCCCCGAGCGTGATCCGATGCTGACCCAGATGTTCAACGACCTCGCATGGGTCACCTTCACCACCGGCGTGCCCTACCTCATCGCGCAGTGTCTGGTGGTGGCCCTGGCGATCCGCTTCGACGACCAGCCCCAACCGGTGCTGCGGCCGTGGGTGGGGTACTTCAACGTGCTGATCGCGGCGGCGCTGGTCCCGGCCGCGTTCGTGGGTCTGGCGCAGGATGGGCCGATCGCCTGGGACGGCGCATTGTCGTTCTGGGGCAAGAACATCGCGATCGCGGTGTGGATCATCGTGATGAGCATCGTGTTGGGCCGGGCCATCTATCGGGAGCGGGCCCTAACTGGGGCCGCCGCGTGACCGCGGCACCGGCAGCAACATTGGCGCCGGGCTCGCCGCTGCGCCGCGTCGGATGGCACTGGCGGCACAACCCCAAGCGCGAACTGTGGTTCGCCTGGTGGACGGTCGTCGTCTTCTACCAACTGTTCTTCATCGTGTTCTTCATCCTGACCCGAACCGAGCCTCCACCCAGCCCGGCCTGGGATGTGCCGCGAATCATGCGGTGGCTCAACGACAACCACTACGGACTGCTGGTCGGCTTCGCGATCATGTTCGTGATCACCGGCATGACGGCACCGCAGAACGCGCTGATCGCCTACTCGATGCGGCGGATGTCGGTCAGCCCCGCCTTCGGGTACGCCTACCTGGTGCTGTACTCGCTGAGCGCGGTGCCCGGCATGTTGGTGATGTGCATCGTGCTGACCGTCGCCGCGATGCGGCCCGACCGCGACCCCCAGCTGATCGCCTTCCTTTACGATTTCGCCTTCATGTCGTTCGTCGGGACCCTGGGCGTGTTCCTGATCGGCTCGCTGGTCTGGATGGTGGCGATCCTGATCGACAAGAACGGGGTGTTCCCCAAATGGTTCGGCTACCTCAACTTGTGCAACGCGCTCACCGAGGTCGTCGTCTCACCGGCCTGGATTTTCAAACAGGGCGCCTGGGCCTGGGACGGTGTGATCGCCTGGTGGGTCGACATGGTGGTGTTCGGCATCTACACCGGTGCGTTCATCACCCTGTTGCGGCAGTTGATCCGGCGGGAGGACTTCGGGACCGGGGTCCTACCGAAAGCGGTGACGCGGTGACCGGCCGGCCCGCCAAGGCGGTGCCCGGGCAGCCGGACATGTGGGCGTTCGTGCTCTTCGAGGCCCTGGTCTTCACCGCCTACTTCGTCGTCTATCTGACGTTTCGGACCCACAGCCCGCAGCTCTATCTACAGTCGCAGGCGCATCTGGACCTGCGGGTCGGTGTGGTCAACCCGATTGTCCTGCTGGCGAGTTCGTGGGCAGTGGCGCGCTGCGTGCAGGACGCCGCGGCAGGGCAGTACGGCGGGGCGCTGCGCAACGCCTACCTCACCGCATCCCTCGGCGCCGCTTTCCTGGTGCTCAAGGTGTTCGAATGGGTCCGGTTGATCCGCTCCGGGTACGGGTTCTCCAGCAACGAGTTCTTCCAGCATTACTTCTTTTTGACCGCGATCCACTGTCTGCACCTGCTGATCGGCTTCGTCGCCATCGGCGTCGTCGTCTATCAGCTACGCAGTCCGCAGCGGCGCTCCCAAGAGTTGGTCGAAACGGGGGCCACCTACTGGCACACCGTCGACCTGCTGTGGGTGCTGATCTTCGCCATGCTCTACGTCGTGAGGTGATCGTTTGAGACTCCGGTACTCCCCCAAGAAGCGGTTGCTGATGGTGTGGTTGCTGCTGTCGGCGATGACCATGGCCTACGTGTGGATCGACCACTCCGACGATCACGGCGGGATCGGCAAAGCCAGCGCCGTCGTCACGTCGGCGGCGATCGTGATCGCACTGATCAAGGTGCGCATCATCTTCCGGGAGTTCATGGACGTCCGGCATGCTCCGGTACTGCTGTGCCGCCTCACCGACGCCTGGGTGGTGCTCATCGGCGCATGCCTGCTGGGCAGCTACTTCATCGGGATCGCGGCGTAGCCGCTTTAAACGCCGAGAGTGCACCCACGCAGGGGTCTAGTCGATCTTTGTCTGCGTGGGTGCACCCTCGCGGCTTGGGAATCCCGTTAGTCCACCGGCTGCCCGGTCGCCGCTGTGTAACCCGCCCGGTAGCCGAACACCATTGCCGGCCCGATGGTTCCACCGGCGCCCCCGTAAGCCCGGCCGGTAACCCCGGCCATCGCGTTGCCGGCGGCGAACAGGCCCGGAATCGCAGCACCGGTGACGTGCAGGACGCGGCCGTCGCGGTCGGTGCGCGGCCCGCCCTTGGTGCCCATCGACCCCACGGAGATCGGGACGGCGTAGTAGGGGCCGGTGTCGATCGGGCCCAGCGTCGCACCGTCGTCACCCCAGTAGCCGTCGTAGGCGCTGCTGCCGCGGCCGAAGTCGGGATCGGCGCCGGCGGCAACGTTGCGGTTCCAGGCGGCCAGCGTCTCGCCCAGGCCGTCGGCGTCGATGCCGGTCTTGGCGGCCAACTCGGCCAGATCGCCCGACGGGCAGTACCAATCCGGAACCTGTTCTCCCGGAGCCACACCCAAGAATCCGTAGCGTTTGAGGTGCTCGGAGTCGAACACCATCCAGGCCGGATCGTTGACGTAGCCGCCGCGCGGGTCGAGGTAGTGGAATGCCCCCGCCATCGAGTTGTAGTCGCAGGCTTCGTTGACGAACCGGCGTCCGGCGCGGTTGACGATGATGCTGCGCGGGCGGGTGCGTTCCAGTCGTACACTGCGGCTGCGCTGCTTGCCGTCGATGGTGTCGCCGGGGATGCGCACGATCGGTACCCACCACGCCTCACCCATGTTGGCCAGATCGGCGCCGCAGGCCATCGCCATCCGCAACCCGTCGCCGGTGTTGTTGGGCGGTGACACCGCGCCGTGCATCGGGCCGCGCAGGAACGCCTCGACCAGCGCGGTGTCCCATTCGAATCCGCCGTTGGCCAACACGACGCCGCGGCGGGCGCGGACGTGCTGCGTCGTGCCGTCGGCCTCGACGCGGGCACCGATCACCGCACCGTCGGTGGTGAGCAGTTCGACGACGCGGCAGCCCGTTTGCGGCTCCACCCCCGCATCCAGCAGGCCGCGGAGCAGGCCGGCGATCAGCGCGGTTCCGGCCACGCAGATCTCGCCGGAGCCTGCGTCGACGTCGGCGTGCAGGCGGGCCCGTGTCTCGGCGTCAAAGCCGACGTTGGACCAGTCGGCGGGAAAGGTCGTGATCCGCTGGGCCCATCCCCCGAGGCGGCTGATGTCGTAGGGGACGGCGTTCAGTGAGCGGCCGCCACCGGGTTGTCCGCCGGGCAGTTCCGGTTTGTAATCCGGGAATCCGGTGGCGATTTCGAACCTCAGGTCGCTGTGCGCTTCCACGAAGTCCAGCATCGGGGCCCCGGTGCGCACAAACGTGTCGATCAACTCCTCGTCCATGGCGCCCAGCGACTGTGCCCGCAGATAGGCGAGCGCGTCCGCGACGGGCAGCGTGGCGCCGGGTGCTCGTTGATGGGCGGGAATCCAGGCGATGCCCCCCGATACCGCCGTGGTGCCACCGACGGTGGCGGCGCGCTCGTAGAGCGCGACATCGGCACCGCTGGCCGCGGCGGTCAGGGCAGCGGTCAGACCCGCGGCACCGGTCCCGCACACGACGACATCGACTTCGCTATCCCAAGACGGCATGTGAAAGCGGCCCTTTCAGCTCAATACGGCGGACAACTGTGCGGCGGCGTCGAGTACCGCGTCCTTGCCGCGCAGCACCACGTCCTCCCGGTGCGAGATCAGGTTGATACAGGTCGGCGGCGACGGCGCCGGACGGTGCACCGGTACGGCCAAACCGAAGGTGTTCGGTTCGATCTCACCGTGGGTGACCACCCAGCCCTGCTCGCGGGTGCGGGTGACCAGGTCACGCTCGCGGGGTCGCGCCGGCATGCTGGCCAACAGGGCCACCCCGGCCGCGCCCCGATCCAGCGGATGTCGGCTGCCTTCATGGAAGGCCAACTGGTAGGCGACCTGGGTGGGCACGATCACCGCTATCGCAACCTGCTGGTCACCCTCGGCCACCAGCAGCGACACCGTGGTGCCGAGTTCGTCGGCGAGGTTCTGCAGGATCGGCTGGCTCAGCTGGCGCAGGTTGCGGTCGAAGGAGGCGCCGAGCACGGCCAGGCCCGCTGCCGGCCGGTACCGGCCGTCCTCGCCCTTGGCGACGAACTTGTGCTCGGCCAGCGTGGTCAGCAACCGGTAGGCGATCGTGCGGTGCACACCGACCTGATCGGCGACCTGCTGCGCGGTAAGGCCACCCGGCGCCGCGGCGACGAGTTGCAGTGCGGTCAGGCCTCGGGCCAGGGTCTGCGATCCGTTCACGGCCGGGCCGGATGCCTTGACAGAAGCCGAACTGAGAGTGATGCTCTATACATAGTGCACATCAGTGTGCGATTTTAGCACACACGGTTGGCTGAAAACGAGAGTGATATTTCCGCGGGCGAGTCAAGGCGAGCGAGGAATCGGTGCCGGAGTACGAGAGCATCTGGAGCGATCTGCAGGGTGTCCCGTTTGACCAGGGCTACCTCGACGCCGGCGGCGTCCGGACCCGCTATCTGCGCGCCGGCGATCCGAGTAGCCCACTGCTGTTGCTGCTGCACGGATCCGGCGGCCACGCCGAGGCCTACGTCCGCAACCTGGCCGCGCACGCCGAACACTTCTGGACCTGGTCGATCGACATGCTGGGCCACGGCTACACCGACAAGCCCGGCCACCCGCTGGAGGTCGCGCACTACGTCGATCACCTGATGGCGGTGATGGACACCCTGGGCGCGCAGCGAGCCAGCGTGTCCGGGGAATCGCTGGGCGGGTGGGTGGCCGCGCGGGCCGCGGTCGACCACCCGGACCGCATCGAGAAGTTGGTGCTCAACACCGCCGGTGGCTCCCAGGCCGATCCGGTGGTGATGCAGCGGATCATCACCCTGTCGATGGCGGCGGCGCAGAGCCCCACCTGGGACACGGTGCAGGCGCGAATCAAATGGCTGATGGCCGACAAGTCGAAGGACTACGACGATCTGGTCGCCAGCCGCCAGAACGTCTACCGGCAGCCCGGATTCGTCGACGCGATGAGCGACATCATGGCGCTGCAGGATCCGGAGATCCGGGCCCGCAACATCCTCGGTCCGGACGCGTACGGCGCAATCACCGCGCCGACGCTGGTGCTGTGGACCAGCGACGACCCGACCGCCGACGTCACCGAGGGCCGCCGCATCGCGTCGATGATCCCGGGTGCCCGATTCGAGGTGATGTCCGGGTGCGGGCATTGGCCACAGTACGAGGACGCGTCCACCTTCAACCGGCTGCATCTCGACTTCCTGCTGGGACGTTGATGGTGACCGAGCGCCCCGATGTCGACGTCGTCATCGTCGGCGCCGGCCCGGTCGGCTTGACCCTGGCCAACATTCTCGGGCTGCAGGGCGTTCGGACCCTGGTCGTCGAGGAACGCGACTGTTTGATCGACTACCCGCGCGGCGTCGGGTTGGACGACGAGTCGCTGCGCACCTTCCAGGGGATCGGTGTGGTGGAACACGTGCTGCCGCACACCGTCCCGAACCAGATCCTACGATTCATCGACGGCAAACGCCGACTGCTGGCCGAGATGGCGCCGGTGGGCGCACCGTTCGGCTGGCCGCGCCGCAACGGTTTCGTTCAGCCATTGGTCGACGCCGAATTGCTGGCCGGTCTGGACCGATTCGAACATGTCGAGGTGCGCTGGAACCAGGCGATGACCGCATGCACCCAAACCGACGAGGCGGTCACCGTGCACGTCGGTGACGCTGACGTGACAGCGCGCTACCTGGTGGGCTGCGACGGCGGGCGCAGCGCCACCCGGCGATTGATGGGAGTGTCATTCGACGGCACCACGTCGGCGACCCGCTGGCTGGTCGTCGACCTTGCGACCGACCCGCTCGGCCACCCCAACAGCGAGGTCGGCGCCGACCCACAGCGGCCCTACGCCTCGATCTCCATCGCGCACGGAATCCGGCGCTTCGAGTTCATGATTCACGACAACGAAACCGACGAGCAGGTGCAGCAGCCGGAGTTCCTGGCCCGCATGCTTGCCTCGTTCGTGCCGAACCCGCAGCAGGTCAACGTGATCCGGCACCGGATCTACACCCACCATTCGCGGATCGCGGGCGCATTCCGCAGCGGACGGCTGATGCTGGCCGGTGACGCCGCGCATCTGATGCCGGTCTGGCAGGGCCAGGGCTACAACAGCGGTATCCGCGATGCCGCGAACCTGGGCTGGAAACTGGCCGCGGTCGTCACCGGACGCGCCGGCGACTCGCTGCTGGACAGCTACGACGTCGAACGCCGCAAGCACGCCCGCGCGATGATCGACCTGTCCACTCTGGTCGGCCGCGTCATCTCCCCGACCAACCGTCATATCGCGACCGCACGAGACCTGCTGATCCGGGCGGCCTCGGTGGTGCCGACGCTCAAACAGTATGTGCTGGAGATGCGGTTCAAGCCGATGCCGCGCTACGAGCA
The DNA here is from genome assembly GCF_059812545.1 of Mycobacterium sp. NGS50. NCBI lineage: Bacteria > Bacillati > Actinomycetota > Actinomycetes > Mycobacteriales > Mycobacteriaceae > Mycobacterium > Mycobacterium sp. NGS50. The sequence goes on along the minus strand of NZ_JCALCW010000001.1, from coordinate 224,081 downwards.
GGGTGCGGTGGTGCGCCCCGGGCCGCGGGACCGCAAAGGCTCAGCCTCGCCGGTGGGCACGCTGTTCATCCAGCCCCGGGTGCATACCCGCGAGCAGAACAACGTCCTGCTCGACGACGTCGCCGGAACCGGGTTCGCCGTCATGTCCTGGAACAACAATCCACGCGCGCTGCTAGGCGCCACCGAGTTCGCCCGCTGGAAGCAGTTGGGGACACGGTTCATCGAACTGCGCCCCCTGACCCAGCTGCACTGGACCGGACACGACGACCCCGAAGTGGTGGTGGTCGGCGACGCCACCGGTGAACTCAAGCGCTGGTTCGACGCGCACAGCGAATCGGTTCTGTTCGTGCGCCCGGATCGCTGCATCGCCGGCGCCGGCATCGCCCAACTCGCCCCGCAACTGAGCGCCGCGGTACTCGACGTGCTCGCGATACTTCCGAAAGGCGGTGAACCCCACGATGGCACTAGCCCTGTGCTGCATGTCGCACAGCCCCCTGCTGAATCTGCCGGGACCATCGCCTGAGGTGCTCGGCGACATCGACGCCGCGCTGGCCCAGACCCGGGCGTTCGTCGCCGACTTCGACCCCGAATTGGTGGTGACGTTCGCGCCGGATCATTACAACGGATTCTTCTACCGCCTGATGCCGCCGTTCTGCATCGGCCTGGGCGCCACCGGCGTCGGTGACTACGGCACGCACGCCGGCCCGCTGAACGTACCCGCCGAGATCGCCCAGGCCTGTGCACAGGCCGTGCTGGCCGACGACGTCGACGTCGCGATCGCCGACTGCATCGATGTCGATCACGGGACCGTCCAACCGCTGGAGAAGCTGTTCGGCGACGCCACCGCACGCCCGGTGGTGCCGATCTTCCTCAACGCGGTGGCCACTCCGCTGGGCCCGTTGCGGCGCGCCCGGGCACTGGGTGCCGCGGTCGGCACGTATCTGGCCGGGTTGGACAAGCGGGTTCTGCTGCTGGGATCCGGTGGCCTGTCGCATGATCCGCCCATCCCCACCCGAGACACCGCGGCGCCGGAGGTCCTGGAGCGGATTGTGGGAGGCCGACCGATGACGCCTGAGCAGCGGGAGGCGCGGCAGGCGACGGTCGTCGCCGCTGCGCGTGAGCTGGCCGAGGGGCGCAGCCCTCGCCAGCCGCTGAACCCGGCCTGGGACCAGCGGTTCCTATCGGTCATCGACGGTGGCCGGCTCGACGATCTGGACGGGTGGTCGAACTCGTTCATCTCCGAGCAGGGCGGTGGATCCGCGCACGAGATCCGCACCTGGGTGGCCGCTTTCGCCGCGCTGGCCGCGGCCGGCCCCTACCAGACCATGCAGCGCTACTACCGGGAAGCCGCCGAGTTGATCGCCGGCTTCGCCATCCGCACGGCGGTGCCGGCATGAGCGATCGCAAGCGCGGCGAAGCCGGGCGCAGCGGGTCGCGAACAGACCAGCGCATGAGCGAACGCAAGCGCGGCGACGCCGGGGGCAGCGGGTCGCGAACAGACCAGCGCATGAGCGATCGCAAGCGCGGCGAAGCCGGGCGCAGCGGGTCGCGATCAGGCCAGCGCATGAGCGATTCCACCGTGGATGTGCTGGTGGTCGGCTCCGGAGGTGGCGGAATGACCGCCGCGCTGGCTGCCGACGCCGCCGGGCTGGACACCCTGGTGATCGAAAAGTCGTCCCACTTCGGTGGTTCGACCGCGCTGTCGGGCGGCGGCATCTGGGTGCCGGGCGCACCGGCGCAACGCCGGGCCGGCTACACGCCGGCCCCGGAGAGCGTTGTGGAGTATCTGAAGCAGATCACCGGCGGCCTGGTCAGCGACGCGCGCCTGCAGCAGTACGTCACCACTGCTCCGGAGATGATGGAGTTCCTGGAAAAGACCAGCGACTGGTTCGAGTTCGTCTGGAAACCGGGCTACGCCGATTACTACCCGGAACTGCCCGGGGGTTCGGAGCAGGGCAGCACCATCAACGTACCCGCCCTGGATCTGCGCAAGCTCGGTCAGCAGGAGCAGTATCTGCTGGCGCCGCTGGCCCTGGCCCCCAAGGGGATCTGGCTGGGGCCCAAGGACCTTCGGCTGTTCTATCAGATCCGGCAATCGTGGCGCGGCAAAGGGGTGCTGGTCAAGCTGCTGTGGCGGATGTTCCGGGCCCGGGTGTTCGGCGATCGGATGGCGGCGATCGGGCAGTCGCTGGCGGCGCGACTACGGCTGGCGATGCTGCAGCGCGACATCCCGCTGTGGCTGGACACGCCGATGACCGACCTGATCACCGACAGCGCCGGGACCGTCACCGGTGCGGTGGTGCAGCGCGACGGACGCACCGAACACATCCACGCCCGCCGCGGTGTCATCCTGGCTGCCGGTGGCTTCGACCACGACCTGGCCTGGCGCAAGGAGCATCAGCCGGTCCTCGAGCACGACTGGAGCTTCGGCAACCCGGCCGCCACCGGAGACGGTATCCGGGCCGGGCAGCGGGTCGGCGGATCGGTCGAACTGCTCGATGAGGCGTGGTGGTTTCCGGCGATCTGCTGGCCCGACGGGCGACTTCAGTTCATGCTCAACGAACGGATGATGCCGTCGCAGTTCATCGTCAACGGCGCGGGACGGCGGTTCATCAACGAGGCGTGTCCCTACATGGATTTCGCGCACGCGATGATCGAGGGGCAGAAATCCGGTGTCACGCACATTCCGTGCTGGCTGATCACCGACCACCGCTCCTTCAACCGCTACGTCGTCGCCGGCCACCTGCCGCTGCCGAGGATCCCCGGCGCCCCGGTGCCCACCGGACGCAGGATTCCGTCCGCCTGGCTGGAATCCGGTGTGGTGAAGGCGGCCCCGTCGATGACCGAGCTGGCCACCCAGATCGGGGTGCCGGCCGCCGAACTGGACCGCACCGCTACCCGGTTCAACGAGCTGGCCCGAACCGGCCACGACGACGACTTCAACCGCGGCGACAGCGCCTACGACAACTACTACGGCGACCCCACCCTGACCAACCCCAACCTGCACCCGCTGGGCAAGCCGCCCTACTACGCCTTCCAGATCATCCTGGGCGACCTGGGCACCTCCGGCGGGCTGCGCACCGACGAGTACGCCCGGGTGCTGCGCGCCGACGACACCGTGGTGGCGGGTCTGTACGCGGTGGGCAACGTGGCCGCCCCGGTGATGGGGCGCAGCTACGCCGGGGCCGGAGCCACCATCGGCCCGGCGATGACCTTTGGCTATGTGGCGGCCAAACACCTGGCCGGCGAAACCGTCTCGAGCATCCAACCCACTTTTGGAGGTAATCAGTGAAGATCTCACTTTTCTACGAGTTCGCGCTGCCGCGGCCATGGGCGCCCGACGACGAACGCCAAATGATGCAGGACTGCCTCGACGAGGTGGAAGCCGCCGACAGGGCCGGCTTCTCCACGGTGTGGCTGACCGAGCACCACTTCCTGGAGGAGTACTGCCACTCGACGGCCCCGGAGATCTTCCTGGCCGCGGCAAGCCAGCGCACCAAGAACATTCGGCTGGGCTTCGGCATCATGCACCTGCCACCGGTCGTCAACCACCCGGCGCGGGTGGCTGAACGCATCGCCACCCTCGACCTGCTCTCGGGCGGCCGCGTCGAATTCGGCACCGGCGAATCCTCCTCGGTCGGCGAACTCGGCGGTTTCGGTATCGACCCCGCCGACAAACGCGCGCAATGGGAGGAGGCTCTCGAGGTCTCGATCCGCTGCATGGTCGAGGAGCCGTTCAGCGGATTCGACGGCCAGCACGTCAAGATGCCGGCCCGCAACGTCGTCCCCAAGCCGCTGCAGAAGCCGCACCCGCCGGTGTGGGTGGCCTGCACCCGGCCGGCGTCGGTGCAGATGGCCGCCCAGAAATGCCTGGGCGCCCTGAGTTTCGCCTACACCGGCCCCGGTCCGCTGACCGAGCGGGTCAACGGCTACTACAAAGAGTTCGAGGAGGCCGGGGTGCCGATCACTCCGCAGATCAACCCGAACATCCTGGCCATCGGCGGGGACCTGTCGATGATGGTTGCGCCCACCGACGAACAGGCGTTGCAGCGGCTGGGTCAGGGCGGCGGGTTCTTCTCGTTCGGCATCATGCACTACTACATGACCGGGGTGCACACACCGGGACGCACCGGGGTGTGGGACCGCTACCTCGAAGAAGTAGCCAAGGACCCGACGCTGGCCTACGGACCGGGCCGCGGCGCGATCGGATCGCCGGCCACGGTACGTGAGTTCCTGCGCGGCTACGAGGACAGCGGCGTCGACGAGATCATCCTGCTGCTCAACCCGCGCAGCCACGAGGGCACCATGGAATCCCTCGAGCTGATGGGCAAAGAGGTGCTGCCGGAGTTCATCGAACGCGACGCGAAAGCGGTGGCCGACAAGGCCAAGCGGCTGGCCCCGGTGATCGAGAAGGTCGAAGCGCGGCGAGCGGCCTCGACCGCCCCGGTCTTCGACGAGGGCTACTCGTTCGGCGGGCTGCCGACCGGGCGCAGCGGCACCTTCACCGCGACCGAGATCCCCGAGGCGATGGCCGAGATGAACGAGGGGCGGGTACAGGCCGCGCAACGCGAGAAAGAGCAGCGCGGCTGAGCCCCGGAAGCGAACCGGCCATGGCGGACAGCGGCGGATGGTGGCGCTACGACGGCCGCCGCGTGGTGGTGACCGGCTGCGCATCGGGGATCGGGGCGCAGCTGGTCCGCCAGCTGGCCGAGCTCGGGGCATATGTGGTCGGCGTGGATCGCCACCCGCCGGAGTTCGACATCGCCGAGTTCCATCCGGTCGACCTGGCCGACCCCGATTCGATCGACCGCGCGGTCGCCGCGGTCGGCAGCCCGATCGACGCGCTGTTCAATGTCGCCGGGGTGTCCTCGGGAATCGGTGATCCGCTGCGCGTGGTCACCATCAACTTTCTGGGCCTGCGGCAGTTCACCGAAGGGGTGGTTCCGGTGATGCCGGCTGGATCCGCGGTGGTCAGCGTGTCGTCGCTGGCGGGGTCGGGGTATCGCGAGCATCAGCACCGGGTGGCCGGACTGGTGAACACGACGACCATGGCCGACGGCATCGAGTGGTGTCACCACCACCCCGAGGAACTCGCCGACGGCGGCTACCGGTTGTCCAAGGAAGCCGTCATCCTCTACACCATGGCCAACACGGTTCGGCTGGGCGCCAAGGGCATCCGCATCAACGCCACCGGGCCGGGCGTCACCGAGACGCCGATCCTCGACCAGTTGCGCAGCGCCTACGGCCAGGGTTTTCTCGATGGCATACCCAAACCGTTGGGCCGTTCCGCGAGTCCCGCCGAGCAGGCGTCGGTGCTGGTGTTCTTGAATAGTGGGGCCGCCAGCTATATTTCGGGGCAGGTGCTGTGGGTTGATGGCGGAAACCTGGGTGCGCAAACCGCGCGGGAGGCAGGAACGGGATGACAGCGAGCCTGAAGGATTTCCGCAGGGTCGGCGACGACGTCCGCAACTGGGGACGCTGGGGCGACGCCGACGAGCTCGGGACGCTGAACCTGATCACCGCAGACAAAGTCGCGCAGGCGGCCAGCCTGGTCAGACACGGCAAGGTGTTCCCGCTCGGGGTCGACTTCGGATCCGCGGGTCCGCAGGGCGCTTTTCAGTTCCGGCACAACCCGATCCACGTGATGACCGTCGACGGCGGAGACGCGAGCAGCCTGGGCCGCTACGGTCCCGGATGGATGAAGAACCCGCTGGCCGGCGAACTGGGCAGCTACTTCGGCGATGCCCTGTTGCGGTTCAACGACGACATGATCATCATGCCGCTGCAGGCCGCCACGCAGTGGGACGCCTTGTCGCACGTGTACTACGAAGACCAGCTCTACAACGGTTTTCCCGCCGATTCGGTGACCAGCCTGGGCGCGTTCCACTGCGGTATCGACAAGGTCGACGGCAAGGGCATCACCTCCCGCGGCGTGCTGCTGGACGTGGTCGCCCACCGCGGCGCGGACACCTTCCTGGAACTCGGCACGCCGATCACCCCCGCGGAACTCGACGACGTCGCCCGCGCCCAGCAGGTCAGCATCGAATCCGGCGATATCGTGCTGGTCCGAACCGGCTGGTGGACCAGGTTTCTGCAAACCGGCGACGGTGCCGAACCGGGCGCCGGGCTGGACTGGCGATGTGCCTCCTGGCTGCACGACCATGACGTTGCCGCGGTCGCCGCCGACAACCTGATGGTGGAGAACCCGGTATCGGGGGTCCAGGGCGCGTTCCTGCCGATGCACATGCTGTGCCTGCGCGATATGGGACTCATGCTCGGCGAGTACTGGGATCTGACCGCGCTGGCCGCCGACTGCGCCGCCGACCGGGTCTACGAATTCCAGCTGGTGGCGCCGCCGCTACGGGTCACCGGTGGCGTCGGCTCCCCGGTGAATCCCATTGCCATCAAATAAGAGGAGCCGGACTTGGAGATCGCGCGGCGCACCCTAACCGTCGACGGCCTGTCCACCGCCTATCTGGAGGCCGGCACCGGCGACCCGGTGGTGCTGCTGCACGGCGGCGAGTTCGGCGCCAGCGCCGAACTCGGCTGGGAGCGACTCATGCCGGTGTTGGCGCGGCAGTATCGGGTGCTGGCACCGGACATGCTGGGTTTCGGGAGCTCCGCCAAGGTCATCGACTTCACCGACGGCCGTGGCATGCGAATCCGGCACATCGGGCGGTTCTGCGCACTGCTGGGAATCCAATCCGCGCACTTCGTCGGCAACTCGATGGGAGCGATCAACCTGCTCGTCGACGCCACCAGCGATGCCCCGATCCTGCCGGTGCGCAGCATGGTGGCCATCTGCGGCGGCGGTGAGATCCAACGCAACCGGCACATGGACGCGCTCTACGACTACGACGCCACGCTTCCGGGCATGCGGCGCATCGTGGAGGCGCTTTTTTACGACACCGCCTACCCGGCCGACGAGCAGTACGTGCGGCGCCGCTATGAGTCCAGCATCGCACCGGGGGCCTGGGAGTCGCTGGCGGCGGCCAGGTTTCGCCGGCCCGGCGTCGAGCCGCCGGCGGCGCCGTCGAGTCAGCGGGCATATGACCGCATCGCGGTGCCGACCCTGGTGATCGAGGGCGGCTGCGACAAACTGCTGCCGGCGGGCTGGGCTGAACAGATCGCAAGCCAGATTCCGGGTGGGAGCTCGGCGGTCGTCGAGGATGCCGGGCATTGCCCCCAGATCGAGCAACCCGCCGCGGTCAGCAAGTTACTACTCGACTTCCTCCGCTGACTCTGCCTCCACGGCGCTGTTCACTCGCAGTTTTGCGCCGTGAGCGCAGAGTCAACGCATGGGGGAGGTATTACATCTGCGCCCAGACGATCTTGGTCTGCAGGTAGGTCTCGATGCCGGCCTTGCCGGACTCATACCCCCACCCGGACTGCTTGTACCCGCCGAACGGCATCGAGTGGTCGAACTGCATCTGGCAGTTCAACCCGACGGTTCCGGCCTTGAGGCGCTTGGCCAGCCGATGCGCGCGGCCCAGGTTGGACGTCCACGCCGTGGCGGCCAGACCATAGGTGCTGTTGTTGGCCAGTGCGATCGCCTCGTCGTCGTCGTCGAACGGCAATACGGTGACCACCGGCCCGAAGATCTCCTCCTGGAACAGCCGACTGGAATCCGGGTCGACATTGGTGACGACGGTCGGATGTACGAAATAGCCCTTGCGGTCAAGTCGTTCGCCGCCGGTGACCAGTTCCACGCCGTCGGACCGGCCCTGGTCGAGGTAGCCCAGCACCCGAGTCAACTGCTTCTGGCTGATCAGCGGACCGATCATGGCGCCCTCTTCTTTGGGGCCGCCGAGCTGCATGCTGTTGGCCATGTTCGCCAGACCCTCGACCACCCGGTCGTAGACGGCGCGCTGGGCGAACACCCGCGACCCGCACACGCACGCCTGACCGGAGTGGATGAAGGTGCCGAACGCGGCCACCGTGGTGGCCAGGTCGATGTCGGCGTCGTCGAAGATCAGTACCGGCGACTTACCGCCGAGTTCCAGGGTGACCTTGTTGAGGTTGGTGTTCGCCGAGGCTTTCACGATTTCCCGGCCGACCTCGGTCGATCCGGTGAACGCCACCTTCTCCACGTCGGGGTGCGCGGTGATGGCCGCGCCGGCGGTGTGGCCGTAGCCCAGCACCATGTTGACCACGCCGTCGGGAACCCCGGCCTCGGCGAGGATCCGGTCCAAAACCAGCGCGGACAGCGGGGTCTCCTCGGCGGGCTTGACGACGCTGCTGCAGCCCGCCGCCAGCGACGGCGCCAGCTTGGCGCAGAAGTTGAACACCGGTCCGTTCCACGGGAAGATCAGCCCGACAACGCCGTAGGGTTCGCGCAGCGTGTAGACGTGCTGGTGCGACTCGATGCCGGTCAGGCCACCGGTGTTCACATCGCGGGCGATGCCGTCGATCTTGGTGCACCAACCGGCGTAGTAGCGGAACCACTCCGAGCCGACCTTGGTGATGATCGCGGCCTGCGCCGGCGGGATGCCGGCGTTGACCGACTCGAGTTCGGCCAGGACCTCGGCGTTTTCGTCGATCAGGTCGGCGATCTTCCACAGCACCCGGGCCCGGTCGTAATCGGCCATACCCGACCACACGCCCGACTCGGCGGTCGCTTTCGCGCGGGCCACCGCGTCGTTGACGGCTTCGGGCCCGCAGTCGGTGAACTCGGTGAGCTGTTCTTCGGTCGAGGGGTCGATGATCGGGATCACGTCACCGGTGCCGGGAACGTTACGAATCTCTTCCAGCACGGCCTGCACTGACATAGAAATCTCCTTCTCCTATTCCGGTAACTCCATTTGCATGCGTAGATTATGCGGTCAACCACGGGATGTCCAGGGTGAGTTAAATCAGTCGCTTGACTGAAGACGGGGCACCGGGTTGAGTCGAACCATCGGACGGAAGGGCGCAGATGGTCAACGAACTGACCGGCAAGGTCGCGATCGTCACCGGGGGAGCGTCCGGGATCGGCCGTGGTATCGCCGAACGCTTTCTCGCCGAGGACGCCCGGGTGGTCATCGCCGACGTCGACCGGGATCGCGGCGAGGACCTGGCCGCCGCCCTCGGTGCCGGGGCGGCTTTCCGGCGCGCCGATGTCTCGGATCCGGCGCAGGTCGGTGCCCTGGTCGATGCCGCGGTCGAGACATTCGGCGGTCTGGACGTCATGGTCAACAACGCCGGTGTCTCGGGGACCATGCACCGGCGGTTCTTCGATGATGATCTGGCCGACTTCCACCAGGTGATGGCGGTCAACGTGCTCGGCGTGATGGCCGGAACCCGCGACGCCGCCCGGCATATGGCCAAGCATGGCGGTGGATCGGTGATCAACCTGACCTCGATCGGTGGGATACAAGCCGGTGGCGGGGTGATGACGTACCGCGCGTCGAAGGCCGCGGTCATCCAGTTCACCAAGTCCGCGGCGATCGAGTTGGCCTACTACGAGATCCGGGTCAACGCCATCGCGCCGGGAAACATCCCCACCCCGATCCTGGCGTCGTCGGCGGCGGGAATGGACGCAGAGGAGCTTGCCCGCTATGAGGCGGGCATCCGCGAGACGATGCGCGCCGATCGGCCGCTGCAGCGGGAGGGCACCCCGGACGACATCGCTGAGGCCGCTCTGTACTTCGCCGGCGAGCGATCGCGCTACGTCACCGGAACGGTGCTGCCGGTGGATGGCGGCACGGTGGCGGGCAAGGTCATCCGGCGCAAGAGCGCCAAAAATTAAATCAATCACTTGACTTAAAGAACTCGAACGCGTTGACTGGCCTGGTGACCACGGCGAGCAAGGACGCCCGCACCGAACGGGCCACCTCCACGCGGGCGGCGATCCTGTCCGCCGCGGAGCGGCTGTTCGCCGAGCACGGCGTGTTCGCGGTATCGAACCGCCAGGTCAGCGAGGCTGCCGGCCAGGGCAACAACGCCGCGGTCGGCTACCACTTCGGTGCCAAGACCGACCTGGTTCGTGCGATTGAACAGCGGCATCGGGTGCCCATCGAGCGGCTACGCGAGCAGATGGTCGCCGAGACCGGCGCGTCCACCGAGATGCGGGACTGGGTGGCGTGCCTGGTGCGGCCGCTGACCGACCACCTGGCCGAACTGGGCAGCCCCACCTGGTATGCGCGGTTCGCGGCGCAGGTCATGACCGATCCCGCCTACCACGACATCGTGGTCAAGGACGCACTCAGCTCCCCGTCGCTGGTGGAGGTGATCAACCGGATCGACCGCTGTCTGCCCGACCTGCCCGCCGACGTGCGCGCCGCCCGCAACGTGATGGGCCGCAACCTGCTGATGCACACCTGCGCCGACTGGGAACGCACGCTGGCCTCCGGCGGCTCGAAGCCCCAGACCAATTGGCAGATAGCGGGTTCCAGCCTGATCGACGCGATCGTCGGGCTCTGGCTTGCTCCGGTCACGGCACAGCCGAAACGAGGCCGCAAGTGAAAGTGACCGCCAACCAGGACGTGTGCGCGTCGTCGGGCAACTGCGTCATGTACGCCGGCGACGTGTTCGACCAGCGTGACGAGGACGGCGTCGTCGTCGTCCTCAACGACAATCCATCCCCCGACCTGCACGACGCGGTCCGTCGCGCCGTTGCGGGCTGCCCCACCCGGGCCATCCAGATCGAGGAGTGAGCGTGACCGACACCCTGACCGACACCGCCACCGTGGCAGGCATCCCGGAGTACCCGATGGAGCGGTCCGCCGGCTGCCCATTCGCTCCGCCGGCGGGCGTGATGGAACTGGCCGACCAAAAACCGTTGAGCCGCGTCCGGATCTGGGACGGATCCACGCCGTGGCTGATCACCGGCTACGAGGCGGCGCGGGCGTTGTTCGGCGACCCGCGGGTCAGCGTCGACGACCGCCGCTCGGGGTTTCCGCACTGGAACGAAGGCATGCTGGCCACGGTGGACAAGCGCCCCCGGTCGGTGTTCACCTCCGACGGTGCCGAACACATTCGGTTCCGGCGGATGCTGTCGAGGCCGCTGACCTCTCGGCGGGTCGAGGGGATGCGCCCGGCCATCCAGCAGATCATCGATGAGCACATCGACGCGATCCTGGCGGGACCGCAGCCGGCCGATCTGATCACCGCCCTGGCACTACCGATTCCGTCGCTGGTGATCAGCGAACTGCTCGGGGTGCCCTACGAGGATCACGGGTTCTTCCAGGAGCACGCCACGATGGGAGTGTCCCGGTATGCGACCGCCAAGGACACCGTCGAAGGCGCCACCGAACTGTCCAAGTACCTGATCCGGCTGCTGGAAGCCCGGATGGCCGAACCCGCCGAGGACATGGTGACCGACCTGGGGGAGCGGGTCAAAGCCGGTGAGCTGAGCCTGAAAGAAGCCACCCAGCTCGGCACCGGAATGCTGATCGCCGGCCACGAAACCACCGCCAACATGATCGGTTTGGGGATTCTTGCCCTGCTGCAGGAGCCCGACAAACTGGCCGCGATCCGCGACAGCGACGACGAGGATGTCGTCGTCAACGCGGTCGAGGAACTGCTGCGCTACCTGTCCATCATCCAGAACGGCCAGCGCCGGGTCGCCGCCGAGGACATCGAGATCGCCGGGGAGCTGATCCGCGCCGGCGAGGGCATCATCATCGACCTGGCGCCGGCGAACTGGGATGCGGCCGAATTCCCGAATCCCGGTGAGCTGCAACTCGATCGGCCAGCCCGCCAGCATCTGGCGTTCGGATTCGGTCCACACCAGTGCGTCGGGCAGCAACTGGCCCGGGTCGAACTGCAGATGGTGTTCCGCACCCTGTTCCGCCGCATCCCGACGCTGGCACTGGCCGTGCCGTTCGAACAGATCCCGTTCAAGAACGACCGGCTCGCCTACGGCGTCTACGAACTACCGGTCACCTGGTAAACCCCGAAGCAACAAGAGAGACCCCGCCGAAATGACTACTCAGCCCAGCATCTCGCTCTACCCGCCCGAAGGCTACGGCGCGCCGAAGAACCGGCGCGGCCACGCCGGTTCTGACACCGTTGTCGGACTACCGGTCGGGACCGAGGTGTTCTCCGCCGACAACCACATCTCGATCGCGGACGACATCTTCTACCAACGGTTCCCCGAGGACCTCAAGGACAAGGCGCCACGGATCTGGTACGAGGACGGCGCCTACATGGTCGGCCGCAAGGGGCAGTCGTTTTTGCCCGGAGATTTCAGCGCGGTGCTGATGCAGTACGACGACCTGGCCGGTGCGGCCAGCAAGAACATCGAGGCACGCATCCGCGAACTGCGGGAGGACGGCGTCGACAAGGAGCTGGCCTTCCCCAACGCGGTGCTCGCCCTGTTTCATTTCCCCGACAAGGACCTGCGGGAGCGGGTGTTCCGGATCTACAACGAGTACATGGCCGAGCTGCAGGAACGCTCCGGCGGCCACTTCTACGGTGTCGGCCTGATCAACTGGTGGGACCCGGCCGGCGCCCGGCGCACCCTGGAGGAGTGCAAGTCGCTGGGGCTGCGGACCTTCCTGCTGCCGCTGAATCCCGGCAAAGACGACGACGGCAACATCATCGACTTCGGAGCCCGGGCGATGGACCCGGTGTGGGACGAGATCGAAGCGGCCGGACTGCCGGTCACCCACCACATCGGTGAAACCCCACCGAAGACGCCGTGCGAGGTCAACAGCGTGGTGGTCGGGATGATGGTGAACGTCGACTCGTTCCGCGAACAGTTCGCCAAGTACATCTTCTCGGGAATCCTGGACCGCCACCCCGGACTCCAGGTCGGCTGGTTCGAAGGCGGAATCGCCTGGGTGCCCACCGCTTTACAGGACGCCGAACACCTGCTGGCGTCCTACCGGCACATGTTCACCCACCAGCTGCAGCACGACATCCGGTATTACTGGGACACCCATATGAGTGCGTCTTTCATGGTCGACCCGCTGGGCCTGCGGTTGATCGACAAGATCGGTGTCGAGCGGGTGTTCTGGTCATCGGACTACCCGCACAACGAGAGCACGTTCGGCTACTCGGAGAAGTCGCTGGCCACCGTCGTGGCCGCGGTCGGCCCGGAGGACGCCGTCAAGATCGTCAACGGCAACATCACGAAGTTCCTGGGTGTCTAGATGACAACCTTTGCGCCACCGACGGTATCGAGCATTACCATCCCCGATCGCCCCGACCTGACCCGGATGCGCGCCGAAACCGGCGTGCGGCTGCGGTCGGCGATGGAGGACCGCGGAATCGACGCGCTGATCCTGCTCGGCAACAACAACGTCGTCTACGCGACAGGGGCGAGTTGGCCGCTGGGCGACGCCGGCCTGTCCTACGTCGAACGACCGGTGGCGGTGGTCCTCGCCGACGACCCGCACCCACACCTGTTCCTGCCGTTTCGGGAAGGCGCCTCGTCAGAGGCCGGGTTGCCGGCCGACCACCTGCACGGCCCGGTCTACCTGGAGTTCGACGAAGGGGTGGAAGCCTTCGCCGCCACGGTGGCCGAGCTGATCCCGGCCGGGAAGTCGGTCGCGGTCGACGAATTCACCGGGGCCATGCGTCGAGCCCAACAACAGCTTTTCCCCGGGGGCCGGCCCGCCGACGCCGCACAGGTGATCGGCGCGGCCAAACTGGTGAAAACCCCCGACGAACTCGCCTGCATCCGCACCGCGTGCCGGATCACCGACGCGGCCATGGTCGACGTCCAGGCCGCGCTGGCCCCGGGTATCCGCCAGATCGACCTGTCGGCCGGGTTTCTGCGCCGCGCCTTCGAATTGGGTGCGATGGCCAGCATGCTGGAACCGATCTGGCAGGTGATGCCGCAACGCAAAGCGGACGGAGTGTGGACCACGCACGGCGATTTGGCGCTGCCGCTGCTGTCCACCGAGCGTGAACTGCGTGCCGGGGACGTGCTGTGGACCGACGTGTCCATCACCTATGCCGGGTACTGCTCGGACTTCGGGCGCACCTGGGTGGTCGGCGCCGACCCGACGCCGCGTCAGCAGGCGCAGTTCCACCGGTGGCGCGAGATCATGACCGCGGTGCTGGATGTGGCCCGGGCCGGTGCCACCGCCGCCGATCTGGGCCGTGCCGCGATCAAGGCCAACGGGGGCGAGAAGCCCTGGCTGCCGCACTTCTACCTGGGGCACGGTATCGGTGTCAACGCCGCTGAAACACCGATGATCGGGACCGATCTGGGTGCGGAGTTCGACGAGAACTTCGTCTTCGAGCCGGGCATGGTGTTAGTACTCGAACCGGTGGTGTGGGAGGACGGCACCGGCGGATACCGCAGCGAAGAGATCATCGTCATCACCGAGGAAGGCTGGATTCCGTTGACCGACTACCCGTATGCGCCCTATGGCGCGCGCTGACGCCGATGCGGACCAAAGCGATGAGGAGAAGCAGCGCTCGTGAGCACTGAAGTCCTGGCCGACGATCGCGCGCTGCGGCTGGGGCGCCGCGAGCGTGCACTGGCCCAGATGGAAGCCTACGACCTCGACGTGCTGGTACTCGGCCGCCAGGCCAACGTGCGCTATGTCTCGGGGGCCCCGCAGCTATGGGTGGCCGGTACCCGGCCGTTCGGTCCCACCTGTGTGGTGGTCCGCGAAACCGGGGAGATCCACCTGCTGAGCACCTGGGACGAAGGCGTGCCCGAGGACATTCCGCACGAGAACCTGTACGGGATCTCGTGGAACCCGATGAACACCATCGCGAACCTGCAGGGGATCGAAGCGCTGGCCACCGCCAAACGCGTTGGCACCGACGCGCTGTCGCCGGGCTTCGCCCAACTGCTGCCCGTCGCATTCCCCAACGCCGAACTCGTCGACGGGGAGCAGGCAATGCGGGCGGCCCGCCGCATCAAGACACCCGAGGAGCTGACCGCGCTGCGGGAGGCCGTCCGGGTCACCGAGCTGGGGCTGGCGGCGGCGGTCGCCGAACTGCGCCCCGGAATCGCCGAGAACACCCTCGCCGGGGTGCTATTGGAGGCGATCGCGGCCGGCGGGGTGAGCACCCCGTCGACCCAGGATGTCGCCTGGATCACTTCGCGTGAGCACCCGTGGCGTCGCGCCACCCCGGACGGCGTGGTGCAATCCGGCGATCTGGTGGCGTTCTCCGCGGGGGTCCTGGCCGGCGGCTACACCGGTGAGGTGGGTCGCACCTGGCCGGTCGGCGACCCGGCCGGCGCCGCCGACCTTTACCGGCGTTGGGATGCGTTGTGGGCCAAGCTGTCCGCCGCGTGCCAGCCGGGTGCTGCGGCCGGCGACCTGCTGGACGCCTACGGTGCCGCCGGGGAGCAGCTGCCGCCGATGCCGGTGGCCCGCGGCCTGGGAATGGGATTCGACCCGCCGGTGGTGTCGGCGGATCTACCGCAGACCGCAGCCGCCGAACGGCTGGAGCCCGGGATGGTGCTGGCGGTCACCGGCTACGTCTGGGAATCCGGCGTCGGCGCGGTGTTCGGCCGCGAGGCAGTGTTGATCACCGCGGACGGACCCGAAGTGCTGACCACCAGCCCGAATTGGAGCACTCGCGATGTCTGAGGACCGGCCGTCGGCCGAGGAGATCATCCTCTACCACAAGGACCCCGCCACCAAGATCGCCACCATCACCTTCAACCGGCCCGAGTACCTGAATGCACCGACGTCCGCGGCGCGGCTGCGCTACGCGGATCTGCTGCGCGGCGCCAGCGTCGACAACGACGTCAAAGTGGTGGTGATCCGCGGTGTCGGCGCCGATCTGGGCAGCGGCGCGGACCTGCCCGAGTTCATGGAGGGAGTGGACAATCCGGAGCTGCGGCTGGCCGAGCTGAAGCTGGAGGGCGCCTTGGGGGCTGACGTCACCTATCCGCCCAAGGGCACTTTCCGCAACGGCGCGACCATCAGCTCGTGGTACGCCAATGTGCAGGCCGGCAACCGACCGCTGCAGGAGCTCAAGAAGATCAGCATCGTCGAAGCCAAAGGCTATTGCTACGGATGGCATTTCTACCAGGCCGCCGACGCCGACCTGGTGATCTCCAGTGACGACGCGCTGTTCGGGCATCCCTCGTTCCGGTACTACGGCTGGGGTCCGCGGATGTGGACCTGGGTGCAGATGATGGGGCTCCGCAAGTTCTCCGAGATGGTGTTCACCGGCCGGCCGTTCACCGCCGCCGATATGGACAAGTGCAACTTCCTCAACAAGGTCGTTCCACGGGATCAGCTCGAAGCCGAGGTGGCCAAGTACGCGACCGCGTGCGCGCGCAACCGGCCGGTGGACACCGTGTTCATGCAGAAGATGTTCTTCGAGGTCTACAAGCAGCATCAGGGCGAGTACATGGGCAGCTTGCTGTCGGCGTTCTTCGAGTCGATGGGCAGCGGGGTCGCCCCCGACGCCGACGATCTGATGCTCGACGATGCCATCGACAGCGGGCTGAACAACGCGGTCAAGGACAACGACGCCAAATTCCCGCCCGACTTCCGGCTTTCCAAACGCAGCCGCGCCCAGGACAGCTAACCGGTGGCACCGCTGGACGGTTTCACCGTCGTCGATCTGTCCACCGGAATCGCCGGCTCGTACTGCACCAAGATGCTCGCCGACGGCGGCGCCGATGTCATCAAAGTCGAGCCACCACAGGGTGATCCGCTGCGCAACTGGTCGGCATCGGGAGCCGACACCGGCGGCGAGGGGGCCCTGTTCAGCTACCTGTCCTGCGGCAAGCACAGCGTCGTCGCCGACACCACCGATACCGCGTTCGTGCACCGCCTGCTGGCCGCAGCGGACGCCGTGGTGTGGTCACGCGGTTCGGTGATTGCCGAGCACCCGTCGCTTGCGCCCAGCCGCATCCAGCAGGACCATCCACACCTGATCGTCACCGCCATCACCGCGTTCGGGCTGGATGGGCCGTGGTGCGAGCGGCCGGCGACCGAATTCACCCTGCAGGCCTGGTCGGGTGGCATCTTCGGGATCGGACGCGGATCAGCGGACCGCCCACCGGCATTCGTCGGCGGACAGGTCGGCGAATACCTGGCCGGGGCGTACGCCAGCGCGCTGACCCTGGCATCGTGGTTCGCGCGAGACGAGAGCGCCACGGGCGAACTGCTGGACCTGTCGATGCTCGAGACGCAGATCCTGGGCCTCACCTATTACCCGGTCACCTATTTCGAGATGCTCGGCCGGCCGTGGCGCAATGTCCGCAAGGTCACCGTCCCCGGCATCGCATCGGCCAAGGACGGTCTGGTGGATGTCGGGTGTGGCACCGCCCAGCAGTGGTTCGATCTGTGCGCGATGACTGGGCACCAGGACTGGATCGACGAGCAGTCTCCGCTGTCGATCACCGAACAGGCCAACGAGAAGGCCGACGAGATCTACGCCTGGGTGAAAGACCAGACGGTCGCGGAGATCCGCGACCTGGCCACCGCGTTCCGGATTCCGAATGCTCCGGTTGCCAACGGCGCCAACATCGCCGACCTGGACCACTTCCGGCAGCGGCGCAGTTTCGTCACCAACCCCGGCGACGGATTCACCCAGCCCGACCGTCCTTACCGGATGCCGCAGGTGCGGTTGCCCCAGACGCGGCCGGCGCCGCGCCTCGGCGAGCACACCGCGCACTACCGGGCGGCACCGATGCCGGCACGGTCGGCGGGGGCCGGTGCGGGCGGCCACGGCGAGGCCGGCCCGTTCGGCGACCTGCGGGTGCTGGACATGACGACGTTCTGGGCCGGTCCGAGCTGCACCCATCTACTGGCGATGCTCGGGGCGGAGGTCATCCATGTGGAATCGACCCGCAAACCGGACGGAACCCGGCTGATCGCCGGGATTCCGGTCACCGAACCACAGTGGTGGGAACGCTCGCCGATCTTCTCGGCGCTGAACACCAACAAGCTGGGGCTGACCCTGGATCTGCAGCGGGAGGCCGGGCGCGACGTACTACGGCACCTGATCGCGACGGCGGACGTGATCGTGGAGAACTTCACGCCGCGGGTGCTCGAGCAGATCGGACTGGACTTCGACACGGTTCGCCGGCTGCGGTCCGACGCAATCCTGTTGCGGATGCCCGGTTTCGGGTTGGACGGTCCCTGGCGCGACAACCCGGCGTTCGCCTACGTGATCGAGGCTGCGTCCGGGGTCAGCTGGCTGACCGGCTTCCCCGACCGCAACCCGTACGAACCATATTCGGTGGGCGACCCGAACGCCGGAGTGCACGCGCTCAACGCGCTGCTGCTGGCCCTGGAGCACCGCCGCCGCGCCGGCCAGGGCGGGCTGGTGGAAGCCGCGATGGTCGATGCGGCCCTCAACATTGCCGCCGAGCAGGTGATCGAGTACTCGGCGTACGGGGCGCTGCTGCAGCGCGACGGCAATCGGGGACCGACCGCGGCGCCGCAAAACCTGTACCGCACCGCCGATATCGACGAATTCGGACGGCTGGACAGCTGGGTGGCCATCGCGGTCGCCACCGACGAACAGTGGGCGGCCCTCTGCGATGCGCTGGGCCGACCGGCCTGGGCGAGCGACCCGGGTCTGGCCAGCGCCTCCGGGCGCCGCAAGCAGCACGACCTCATCGACGAACAGCTCGGTGCCTGGTGTGCGCAGCGCAGCGGTGAGGAGATCGTCGAGCTGCTCTGGCCGGCGGGTGTTCCGGTCGCCAAAGCGATGCAGCCGCACCGGCAGACCGAGTTACCGCAGCTGGCGCACCGCGGCTTCTTCGAAGACGTCGCCCATCCGGTCAACCCTGCGGTGCCGCACAGCACCATTCCGGCGCGGTCGTCGCGGGCTCCGAAACGATTCCATCGCCGGCCGGCCCCGCTGCTCGGTGAACACAATCACCAGCTGCTCACCGAACTCGGCTACAGCGCCGCGCAGATCGCCGAACTGGAAGCCGACGGTGTGATCGGCAATACGCTGGGCCGTTGACTCTGCGTCCACGACGCAGCCTTCTCGCACTTTCCCTGCGTGGGCGCAGAGTCAACGGCTAAAGCGGCTACTTCAGGCAGCTTCCGGCATCCACCGGCAGCGTCACACCGGTGATGTATCGGGCTTCGTCGGAGGCCAGGAACAGCACGGCGTTGCTGATATCCACCGCATCCACCCAGGGCACCGGCAGCGTGTGGAACATCTGGCAGATCGGTGCCATGTCGTCCGGGCCCGGGTTCTCCAGGTCCGGGCGGAACATCTTCCAGGTGCCTTCGTTCATGATCATCCCGGTGCTGACATGGGTGGGATGCACGGTGTTGACGCGAATGTTGTGGTGGCCCAACTCGACGGCGAAGGAGCGCATGACGCCCACCACGCCGTGCTTGGCCGCCACGTAGTTGCCGCAGTGCGGGTAGGCCTTCAAACCCCCGACCGAGCTCGTCAGGACGATCGAACCGCCCTTACCGGCCGCGATCAGGTGCGGCACACCGGCTTTAACCGTCTTCCACACACCCGACAGGTTGACGTCGATCATCTCCTGCCAGTCGTGCTCGCTGCACTGGTCCAGCGTGTCGCCACCGTTGCCGATGCCGGCGTTGGCAACGATGATGTCCAGACCGCCCAGCTCCTCCACCCCGGCATCCACCGCGGCCTTGAGTCCGTCATAGTCACGCACGTCGACTTCCGCGGTGAAGATCCGGCGGTTCAACGCCTTGACCATGTCGGCGGTCTCGGCCAGTTCCTCCGGAGTGGCCGGGGGGATGGGCGAGTCCTTGACGACCCGCTTGCAGGCGTCGATCGCGATGATGTCGGCGCCCTCCTGTGCCAGTCGGACCGCGTGGCTGCGGCCCTGACCGTGCGCCGCGCCGGTAATGAATGCGACCTTGCCTTCTACACGCCCGGTCATGCCTACCTCAATTCCTCACTCGTACTTCATCCGATTACGGCGGGCATCGAATCCCAGCCCCGGACAGTGGACGTCGGTGACAGCGATGCCTTGGCCATGTCGACTTCCCACTCCGGGAAGCGTTTGAGAATCTCCTGCAGCGCGATCTGGCCCTCCAACCGCGCCAATGCCGAACCCAGACAGTAGTGCGTCCCGACACTGAAGGTCAGGTGCTGGCGCACCTCACGGTGAATGTCGAAAACGTCGCCGTCGGGCGGGAATTGGCGGTGGTCGCGGTTGGCGGCGCCGATCAGCATCATCATCACGCTGCCCTGCGGAACCGTCTGCCCGTAGTACTCGACATCGCGGGTCACATACCGCGCCACGTGGGGTGCCGGCGGCTCGAATCGCAGCAACTCCTCGATCGCCTGGGGGATCAGTGCGGGGTTCTCGACCAGCTGGCGGCGCTGATCGGGGTGCTCGGCCAAAACCTTTCCGGCCCAGCCGATCAAACGGGTCGTAGTCTCATTGCCGGCCCCGGCAACCACGTTCACATACATCAGCAGCTCGTCGCGGGTCAGCCGGCGGGTGGTGCCGGTTTGGTCCTCGAACTCGACATTGAGCAGCTCGGTCATGATGTCGTCAGACGGATGCTTTACCCGCCAGTCGATGTACTCGGCAAAGATCGAGCCGTCGTCGAAGCCCTCCGACGCGATCGACATCGGCTTGCCGGCCTCGGTGCGCATCATGTCGTTGGAGTGGTCGCGGATCGACTCCTGGTCCTCCTCCGGGATGCCCACCAGCATGCCGATCACCCGCATCGGCATCTGCGCACCCAGGTCGGCGACGAAGTCGAGGTGACCGGTGCCGACCAGCGGGTCGAGGCTGCGGGCACAATAATCCCGGATCTTGGGCTCCAGCTCGTTGATCTTGCGCGGAGTGAACATCCGGGCCAACAGCTTGCGGTGGATGTCGTGCAGCGGCGGGTCCTCGAACAGCAACAGACCCGGCGGAATCGGGGTATTGGCCTTGATCAGCTCCAAGATCGCTCCGCGTGCGGAACTGAACGTCTGGTAGTCCACCAAACCCTTGTTGACGTCGGCGAATCGGCTCAGGACGTAGAAGTCGTGCTGCTCGTTGTAGTACAGCGGCGACTCTTCACGCAACCGCTTGAACATCGGGTACGGATCGGCGTTGATTTCGACGTCGTACGGGTCGTAGTGAGTGGCCGCGCTGACTGTCACGGGGTTTCGCCTCTCGCCGGAATCGGTACTCCGCAATACGAAGCAAGATCGAGCATCAGGGATTGCGCATCGCTTTGAGTCACGACTCTGGCACCCGCAGCCCGCGGGTGTCAATGCCACACTCAATTTTAGACATCTTTGATTCTTCGATCAGAAGAATAGCATTCTCACACCCGCGTGACGAAGGTCGGCCGGGTCTCACGCGAGTCGGTGTTCCGGTGGGTGCTGGGGGCTCAGCCGCCGACGAATCCGTTGGCGCAGAAGTCCCAGACCTCGTCGGCGGTCAGCGGATGCACCGCCGGATCGTCCGAGCTGGGGCTGGATTGCGCGTTGAACATGACGGTCTGCATGGTCATCGCCGCCATCCGTCTGGGGTTGACCCCGGCCCGCAGCTGACCGGCCGCCTCCGCGGCCTCCATCAGCTCGGTCAGCAACGCCACCAGCGGCGCGTGCGCGACCTTGACCTCGGCTGGGTGTGACACCAGCAGGGTGGGAGCGAAGTCGGTGAACAACGGCCGCTTCGCGGTCGGGTCGGGACGGGAGGATTCGAACAGCAACTCCACCGCGACCTTGAGCTGTTGCAGCGGATCGGAGTGGTTGGCGGTGGCGGCCCGAATCTGGTCGGCCGAGCGACTCAGGGCGTCCTCGAACAGTGCCAGCAGCAACTCGTGCTTACCGTCGAACTGCAGGTAGAAGCTGCGTAGCGACTGCCGTGACCGGTCGACGACCTCCTGCACGGTGAAGTCGGTGCTGCCCTTCTCGATGATGATCGCCTGGGCGGCATCGAGGAATCGCTGGACGCGCTGGGCTGCCCGCAGCTTTGCGGTCTTGATGGAGCGTTCGACTGCGCGCTGCTTCCAGGCCGGCTCGGTGCTCGGATTGCTCACTGGAGGCTCTGACACGTGCAGTGCTGGGAGAACATGATTGGACTGTACCGGAGAACGTCGTGCCATTGTGGTCTCGGACCCCCTCGCAGACAACGTGTCAGAGATTGTAACTTTCCTGCGTTGAGAATACTATTCTCATACCCGTCCGGGGAAGCGAAACGACAGATCGGGAGTGCCGTGCAGCTCACCTTCGATGCCGACCTTGAGGCCTTCCGGGACGAGTTCGCGGCGTTCCTCGATGAGCACCTTCCCACCGAAGCTGAAGCCCTCGAGCGGTCGCGGTCGTGTTCGCACGTCCCGGACTGGGCGCGGCGGTGGCAGCGGCTGCTGTTCGACAACGGCTGGCTGATACCCGGCAACCCACCGGAGTTCGGCGGCCGCAACGCCACCATCCTGCAGCAGTACGTGCACTCCGAGGAGTTGTCCCGGCGGCGGATCTACCAGAGCTTCAACCCGCAGGGCGTCGGCATCATTGCCGCGTCGCTGCTGTCGTTCGGCACCGAGGAGCAGAAGCTGCGCTGGGCGGCGCCGATCCTGCGTGCCGACATGACCGCGTCGCTCGGCATGAGCGAGCCGGGGGCCGGGTCGGACCTGGCCTCGCTGCAGACCCGCGCGGTGCGCCAGGGCGACCAGTTCGTCGTCAACGGGCAGAAGGTATGGACATCAGGCGCCCATGACGCCGACGTGCTGCTGACTTTCGTGCGCACCGATCCCGATGCACCCAAGCACAAGGGCATCAGTGTGCTGCTGATCCCGACCGACACCGAGGGTGTGGTGCGCCGGCCGTTCGCCTCCGCCTGCGATCACGACGACATCGACTTCAACGAGGTGTTTTTCACCGACGTCCGGGTCCCGGTCGAGAACCTGGTCGGACCGCTCAACGGCGGGTGGGGAGTCGCCAACGGCTCGCTCGGACACGAGCGCACCCTGCTGTGGATGAGCTTCGCCGACCGGCTGCGCGACCTGATCCACGACTTTCGGCCCGCCGGTCCGCTGCAGCGTGACCAGTTCGCCACGCTGCTGATGGACAACCAGGCGTTGCGGCTACTCGGCTCGGTTGCGCTGGCGCAGGCCGCCCGCGGCGAGCAGGACGTCGCCGGACTGTCGGTACTCAAGCTGCTGGGCTCCGAGGCGGTGCAGAGCGCCGGCGAGCACGCGCTCGATGCGGCCGGCATCGACGGGCTGGTCCACCCCGCCAGTTCGGGAACCTATACCCCGCTCAACGAAGACCATGCCACCAGCAGCTGGTTCGACCGGTATCTGCGGAGCTTCTCGGGCACCATCGCCGGTGGCACGTCGGAGATTCAGCGCAACATCATTGCCCAACGGGTACTCGGCCTGCCGCGCTAGGCCCCAGCAGACCAGGGCGAGCAGACGCAAATGTGCCCAATTTCCGTGCGAAATAGGCACATTTGCGTCTGCTCGCCCTTATAGCTGCACCAGCCGGGGCGCCGAGCCGCGGGCCCGCAGACCGCCGCCGACCTGGCGGGTCAATTCGCGGGCGTTGCCGAGCAATCCGTCCAGCACCAGTACCCGCTCGATGTGGCGGTGCAGATCGTGTTCCGCGGTGAAACCGACGCCGCCGAGCACCTGCTGGCAGTGCTTGGCCGCGGTCAGCGCGGCCTTGCCCGCGGCGGCCTTGGCCAGCATGGAGGTCAGGTCCGGGCTGTCGACGACGGGCACGCCGAGGGTGGCCTCGGCACCCTCGATGGCGACCAGGGTTTCGGCGAGCCGGTGCCGAATGGCCTGGAACGAGGCGATCGGTTTGCCGAACTGCACCCGGTCCAGGGCGTGCCGGCGGGCCAGGGCCAGCATTGCCCGCGCCGAGCCGACCAGCCACCACCCCAACGCACGGCGGGCCTCACCCAGACGCATCTGTTCCCCACCGGGTACTGCGCGCAGCGGAAGCCCGCCGAGGACCGGATTGTCCTCGCGTTCGTCTCGTTCCCAGATCACCCAGCTGCCACCGGCGTAGGGCATCGGGGGAGTGCCGCCGGGCAGGCCGCCGATGGTCTCCAGAATCACGTCGTTGAGTACCGAGGCATGCGCCCCGGTCTCCCCGAGCAGCCGGAACACCAGTGGGATTGCCAGATCGGGATCCTCGGAAAGCATTTCCGCCCAACCGAGTTCGGCCAGCGTCCGATCCAGCTCAGCGCCGCAATGCGACGCCATGGTCTTGCGCAGGGTGTCTTCCAGCAGAGTGATCGAGGTGGCATCCATCGTCACTCCTTTCCGAGGTCGAGCAGTCGGCGGGCGATGATGTTGCGCTGGATCTCGGCGGTGCCGCCGTAGATGGTGGCCGCCCGGGAATACAGGTACTCAGAGCGCCACTGCGCCTCGTCCAACTCGATGCGGCCCGGCAGCAGGTCGCGGGTGGTGTCGTAGAGCAACTGTTCAGCGCCGGCCAGCAGCACCTTGTCGATGGACGTGTCCGGGCCCAGCCGATGGCCGTCGGCCAGCCGGTGCTGGGTGGCGCGGGACCGGCAGCGCAGGGTGTGCAACGCCAGATACACCGCACCCAGGTCGTTGTCGATGGCCGCGCCCTGACGCTTCACCTCGGCGATCAGCGCATCGAAGCGCGCATACAGGTAGGCGATGCGCTGCCAGAAGCAGGTCGAGCGCTCATAGGGCAGCAGGTCCATGGCCAGCTGCCAGCCGTCGCCGGGCTTGCCGAGCATCCGCGAGCCGTCGACGACGACATCATCGAAGTACAC
The DNA here is from genome assembly GCF_059812545.1 of Mycobacterium sp. NGS50. Lineage (NCBI taxonomy): Bacteria > Bacillati > Actinomycetota > Actinomycetes > Mycobacteriales > Mycobacteriaceae > Mycobacterium > Mycobacterium sp. NGS50. The sequence continues at coordinate 199,519 of NZ_JCALCW010000001.1, read as the reverse complement.
CTCGCAGAACTCGTCGACGCCGTGCATGGTGCGCAGCGGGCGCACATCGATGCCGGGGGTGTCCAGGTCGACGAAGAACGCGGTGATTCCGTCATGCCCGTCCCCGGTGCGGGTCAGCAGGATGCAGCGATGCGAGTACTGGGCGAAGCTGGTCCACACCTTCTGGCCGTTGATCACCCACTGGTCGCCGCGCGGGACGGCGCGGGTGCTCAGCGATGCCAGGTCGCTGCCGGAGCCGGGCTCGGAAAAGCCCTGGCACCACTGTTCGCGACCAGACAGCAGCCGCGGCACCATTTCTGCGGCGAGCTGCGGTGGCGCGTAGTCGATCATGGTGGGCGCCAGCACTTCCAGCATCGAGTACGGGCCGGGCTCGACCAGCCTGCGGCCGACCACTTCTTCGCCGACCACGGCCCGCAGCATCGCCGGACCGCCCAGCCCACCGGCTTCCACGGGCCAGCCGTACCGCATCCAGTCGGCCTCGTAGAGCGCGGCGGAGACCCGGGCGAACTGTTTGAGGTGGCCGTGCAGCGAGTTGTCCGGTCCGGGGCTCAGGTCGTTCTCGTCGAGCCAGCAGCGTAGATCTGCTTGGAACGCAGCGACATCCATTTGGCTGGTGTCGGTGGCCCAGTTCTCTCCTGCGGCGGGCGCCGTCGTCATCATTGGGCGGCCGGACGACCGACCGCGTGCGGACGTCCGGCGTCATGCGCGCCGCTGCGCCGGATGAACGTCATCTTGCGGGTCCGCAGCCGCCACCCGTCGGCGGTACGCACATAGGTGTCGTTGTAGTAGCCGATCCGCATGTCGTGGCTGGCGTGATCGATGAAGCACAGCGGTTGGGTGCCGGTCGCGGTGTCGCCGTCCAGCTCGATCACCGGGACGCCGGTCATGAACAAACCCTTGGGGGCAGCCTCGACGAGTACCGGGAACCGGTCCAGCGAATAGGTTTCGCCGAACGCGCTGTAGGTGCCGTCCGGGGTGAACACCGCCACCAGGCCGTCGATGTCGCCCTGGGTGATGGTCACCGCGTAGCGGGCCAGGGTTTGCTGGATCTCGACCAGGTCGTCAGTTCTTGTTGACATACACCTTGCCGCCTTTCATGACGAAGTTCACGTTCTGGGTGACTGTGATGTCGGACAGCGGATCACCCGGAACCGCAATGACATCGGCCAGCAGACCCTCGGCCAGCCGGCCGCGATCGCTTGCGTTGATGAGTTCGGCGGCGGTCACCGTCGCCGCCCGCAGCACGGCAGCCGGCGGAATTCCCCAATCGACCAGGGTGGCCAGTTCCTCGGCGTTGCGGCCGTGCGGGATCGCGGGCGCGTCGGTGCCGACAGCGATCTTCACGCCCGCTTCGTAGGCGGCCTTGACCGAGGTGCGGGCCTTCGGGAACATCTCGGCCGCCTTGGCCTGCAGTTCGGGCGCGGCCTTGGAGACGTCCATCGACTCGGCCAGCCGGCGGGTGGTGACCAGGAACCGGTCGTGCTCGACCAGCATCGCGATGGCCTCGTCATCCATCAGGAATCCGTGCTCGATGCAGTCGATCCCGCACGCCACCGCGTGCTTGACGGCCTCGGCGCCATGGGTGTGCGCGGCCACCCGCAGCCCCCGGCGATGCGCCTCATCGACGATGGCACGCAGTTCCTCATCCGAATAGTGTTGTGCGCCAGCCTCCCCGGTCAGCGACATCACGCCACCCGAGCAGCACACCTTGATCAGCTGGGCGCCGTGTTTGATCTGGTAGCGCACCGCCTTGCGGATCTCGTCGACGCCATTGGCGATGCCCTCTTCGACGGTCAACTCCAGGACGCCGGGCATGAAGGCGGCGAACATGGTCGGATCCAGGTGCCCGCCGGTGGGGGTGATCGCGTGCCCGGCCGGCACCACCCGCGGACCCTCGATCCAGCCGGCGTCGATGGCCTTGCCCAGCGCGACGTCGAGCAGGTACCCGCCGGTTTTGACGAACAGCCCGAGGTTGCGCACCGTGGTGAACCCGGCGTGCAGCGTGCGCCGCGCGTTGCCGACCGCGCGCAGCACCCGGGTCGGCGGATCGTCCTGAACCTGGGACAGGCCCGGGATTTCACCCCGTCCGCCCATCAGCAGGTTGACCTCCATGTCCATCAGACCCGGCAGCAGGATCGAGTCGCCGAGATCGATCACGTCGGCATCGGCTGATGGCGTGGGCGACCCGCCGACACCGACGATGCGGTCGCCGTCGATCTGCAGCAGCCCGGGCCGGATGATCTCCCCGGCGTCGACGTCGAGAAGTCCGGCTGCCTTGAGGGTTAACACAGCGGTGAGCGGGGTGCGCGACGAGCGATGAGCATTCCTTAAACTACCGGTTCCCTGGTCAGCTCCACCCACGCCGCGCCGCTGTCCGGCACCCGCGGCTGCTTCCACGCCTCCACCGGGAACGACACCATCACCAGCGACTGCATCACGTGCATCAGCGAGCGGGCGTCGTCGGGCAGGTCATTGAGGTCGAACTTGTCCAGGAAGGTGATCGCGTCCTCCAGTCGCGCGAACGCGACGTCGTAAAACGCTTGCAGCTCCGGCATGGTCGACGCCAACCGTTTGGCGTAGCGCTCCGGCTCGGTCGCCAGATCCCAGTCGGCGTAGGGCTGCAGGTCCGCGAACTCAGCGGGTAGCGCCATTGGCGTGCTCCTTGATCTCGTTCTTCTGGTAGTCGCTGACGTAGTCGCGGGCCGTCTTGTGCAGGTGGCGCAGCAGGATTTCCTGGTCGCACAGCAGGAAGTCCTTGACGACCTGGGTGCCGATCATCTTCTGGGTGGCCTCCAGGGTGTTGGCGTCCTGCAGCGCGTACTCCTTGAACGTCACCGCGGCCAACTCCTGGGCCAGCCGTTCGCGCGCGTTCTTGGGCGGCACGAAGTACAGGCTCGCCTCGAAGATGTGCTTGTCGACCGCGGTCGGCCAGTAGTGGTAGGTCAGGTACCAGCCCGGCTCCCACAGCAGCAGCATGAAGTTCGGGAAGAAGATGAACGAATCGATGCCCCACTGCGGCGCTTTGGCGGGGTTGACCCCGGGCGGCAGGGCGTCCAGGCCCTCGATGTCGGGTTTGTCCCACGGGCCGAACAGGCCACTGCGCAGCACCCGGTCCATCGGTTTGACCATGTTGAGGTCGGCCGGCGGCGCCTGGCCACCCCAGGTCGAGATCATCGAGTGCTGACCGGCGAGCTCGTAGTGCAGCGCCTCGAACCCGTACTTCTGGATCTTGGCGGCTTCCTCCTTGGTGTACTGCCCTTGATGCAGCACCGGAGCGTGGTAGAACTCGGCGAACGCGTCGATGAACAGCTTCCAGTTGGCGCCGATCTCGGAGCGGTAGGAGTAGACCTCGGTCATCTCGTGGAACGGATAACCTTCGATGCCCTTGGCCAACGGGCCCAGATAGTCCTGCAGCGGTGCCGCATTGGCGTCGAGGTTGACGAAGATGAAACCCTGCCAGACTTCGCAGCGCACCCCGACCAGCCCGTACTCACCCTTGTCGACGCAGAAGAACTCCTCCTCCTGCTGGATGAAGGTGAGCTCGCCCTCCAGGCTGTAGCGCCAGGCGTGGTACTTGCAGGTGAACTGCCGGCAGGTTCCGGAGGTCTCTTCCATCGGGAAGTCGTTCCACACCAGCTTGTTTCCGCGGTGCCGGCAGATGTTGTGGAATGCCCGGACGACACCGTCCTTGCCCTTGACGATGATCAGCGAGGTGCCGACGCCACACGAGGGCAGTTCCCGGGTGAAATAGCTGCCGGCCCGGGGCAGTCGTTCCATGCGCCCGACGTTGAGCCAGGTGCGCCGGAAGATGGCCTGCTGCTCGGCGGCGTAGTGCTCCGGGTCGAACGAGTCGCTGTAATCGACCGGTGCGGTGCCGAGTTCGGGATAGTTCTGCGTCCAGCTTCCAGCCGCCGGCTTGGGGAAGTGCGCCACGGGGTTACCTCTTCTCTTCGAGTTCGACGCCAAATGTGTTGAATGCCATCGCCAGCAGGCTGTAGCAACCGACGGTGAAGACCAGGTCCATGCGCTGGCGTTCGTCCAGATGCTGGGCCAGCACATTCCAGGTCGCATCCGAGACGTTGGACTTGTCGTCGAGTTCGTCCACCGCGGCCAGCACGGCGCGGTCGAGTTCGCCGGCGGCCACGCCGTGCTGCAGATCCTGGATCTCGGCGTCGGTCAGGCCGACGTCCTTACCCATGTCCACGTGGTGGGCCCACTCGTAACTGCAGCCGCGCCGGTAGGCGACCCGCAGGATGGCCAGCTCACGCAGCCGTTCGGGCAGCGTCGATCCGAACAGCAGGTGGACGTTGAACCGCAGGAAGGCCTTGGCCAGATCGGGATGACGGGCCAGGGTGGCCAGCGCGGTGCCGGCACCCTCGGGGTTGCGGCGCTCGGCCGGCAGCATGCCCGACAGCGCCCGCTGGACCTCTTCGTCCCATTGGTCCGCCGGCAACGGCCCGAGCCGCATAGCGCCCTCCTCGCATTGGAGAATCACATTCTCATATTTGACCAATAGATTTCCACGAATCGCTCTGTTGGTCAACACCCGGCGTTCGACCTGGTCAAATCCCGGTGCCGCGGCGACCTGGGGCGGGGTGGTGGACGGGGGCCGCGGCCACAGCAAGAACCGCGATGGATGTTGATTCTCGCGAACCGAGAAGCTAATTTCCATATAGGGTGGCGATGGACGATCCGTTCGCCGCTGTACCGGCCCCGCGGCCGGCCGACCCTAGACGGCGAATCCCAGTGGAAGGAATCGGTCCGTGAACAAGGACGACATGATCCTGATCAGCGTCGACGACCACACCGTTGAGCCGCCAGACATGTTCAAAAACCATCTGCCGGCCAAATATCTCGACGACGCGCCGCGCCTGGTGCACAACGCCGACGGCTCGGACACCTGGCAATTCCGTGACATCGTGATCCCGAACGTGGCGCTCAACGCGGTGGCCGGCCGGCCCAAGGAGGAATACGGGCTGGAGCCGCAGGGACTCGACGAAATCCGGCCCGGCTGCTACAACGTCGACGAGCGGGTCAAGGACATGAACGCCGGCGGCATCCTGGCCTCGATCTGCTTCCCGTCGTTCCCCGGCTTCGCCGGGCGGTTGTTCGCCACCGACGACCCCGACTTCTCGGTGGCTCTGGTGCAGGCCTACAACGACTGGCATATCGACGAGTGGTGCGGCGCCTATCCCGCCCGGTTCATCCCGATGGCGATACCGGTGATCTGGGACGCCGAGCGGTGCGCCGCCGAAGTGCGGCGGGTGGCCGAGAAGGGCGTGCACGCACTGACGTTCACCGAGAACCCGGCCGCGATGGGCTACCCGAGCTTTCACGACCCGTACTGGAACCCGTTGTGGAAGGCGTTGTGCGACACCGACACCGTGATGAACGTGCACATCGGATCCTCGGGCAAGCTGGCGATCACCGCTCCCGACGCGCCGATGGACGTGATGATCACGTTGCAGCCGATGAATATCGTGCAGGCCGCCGCGGACCTGTTGTGGTCGCGGCCGATCAAGGAGTACCCGGACCTGAAGATCGCCCTGAGCGAGGGCGGTACCGGGTGGATCCCGTACTTCCTGGAGCGCGCCGACCGCACCTACGAGATGCACTCGACGTGGACCGGGCAGGACTTCGGCGACAAGCTGCCCTCGGACGTGTTCCGGGAACACTTCTTGACCTGCTTCATCTCCGACCCGGTGGGCGTCAAGCTGCGCAGCATGATCGGCATCGACAACATCTGCTGGGAGGCCGACTACCCGCACAGCGACTCGATGTGGCCCGGTGCACCCGAGGAGCTGTGGGACGTGCTGACCGAGAACAACGTGCCCGACGACGAGATCCATGCCATGACGCACCGCAACGCGATGCGTTGGTACTCGTTCGACCCGTTCAGCCACATCAGCCCCGAGCAGTCGACCGTCGGCGCGCTGCGCAAGGCGGCCGAAGGCCACGACGTGTCGATCCGGGCGCTGTCCCACCACAAGGAAGGCGAGCGGGCGTCCAACGCCTTGATGGAAGCGGCGAAGTCCAACAGCTGAGTTTTTGCGCCGAGCAGACGCAGAATCGCATGATCGGGGTGCCCGCCGTGCGATTCTGCGTCTGCTCGCGGGAAGAAGGTGACCTCCGAGATGAACTTTGAGCTGACCGAGGATCAGCAGCTGATCCGCGCCTCGGTCGCCGAACTGGCCGCGAAATTCGACGACCACTACTGGATGCAGAAGGACCTGGCGCACGAATTCCCGCAGGAGTTCTACGACGCCATCGCCCAGGGCGGCTGGTTGGGCATGACGGTCCCCGAGGAGTACGGCGGGCATGGGTTCGGCATCACCGAGGCCACCCTGCTGGCCGAGGAGGTGGCCCGCTCCGGCGGCGGGATGAACGCCGCCAGTGCGATCCACATGTCCATCTTCGGTATGCACCCGGTCGTCGTGCACGGCTCCGACGAGCTCAAGGCGCGCACCCTGCCCCGCATCGCCTCCGGGGAGCTGCACGTCTGCTTCGGTGTGACCGAACCCGGCGCCGGCTTGGACACCTCCCGGATCACCACCTTCGCCAAACGTGACGGCGACCGCTACATCGTCAACGGCCGCAAGGTATGGATCTCCAAAGCCCTTGAGTCGGAGAAGATCCTGCTGCTGACCCGGACCACCCCCTACGACGATGTCGTGAAGAAGACCGACGGCATGACGCTGTTCCTCACCGACCTCGACCGCAGCCGGGTCGACATCCGGCCGATCCCGAAGATGGGCCGCAACGCGGTCTCCTCCAACGAGTTGTTCATCGACAACCTCGAAGTTCCGGTCGCCGACCGGATCGGGGAGGAGGGCAAGGGCTTCTCCTACATCCTCGACGGGCTCAACCCGGAACGAATGCTGATCGCCGCCGAGGCGCTCGGCATCGGACGGGTGGCGCTGGATCGGGCCGTCAAGTACGCCACCGAACGCGAGGTGTTCGGCCGACCGATCGGCATGAACCAGGGCATCCAGTTCCCGCTTGCCGATTCACTGGCCCGCCTAGATGCCGCCGAGTTGATGCTGCGCAAGGCCACCTGGCTCTACGACAACGGCAAACCCTGCGGCCGGGAAGCCAACACCGCGAAATATCTGTGCGCCGACGCCGGATTCACCGCCTCCGACCGGGCCCTGCAGACCCACGGCGGGATGGGATATTCCGAGGAGTACAACGTCTCCCGGTTCTTCCGCGAGTCGCGGCTGATGAAGATCGCCCCGATCAGCCAGGAGATGATCCTGAACTTCCTCGGATCGCACGTGCTGAAGCTACCGAGAAGCTATTGATGGCGACGGCGCCACTGGCCGGCATCACCGTCGTCGCCCTGGAGCAGGCGGTGTCCGCGCCGATGTGCACCCGGGTGCTGGCCGATTTCGGTGCCCGGGTCATCAAGGTGGAAAACCCCAAGGGCGGGGACTTCGCCCGCGACTATGACGACGTCGTCAACGGGCCCGGCGGTTTGGCAGCCCACTTCGTGTGGGCCAACCGCGGCAAGGAATCCGTCACGATCGATCTGAAAACTCGGGCGGGGCTGGATCTTCTGCACCGCCTGCTGGACCGCGCCGACGTGCTGGTGTCCAACCTGGCGCCGGGCGCCACCGCCCGGCTCGGCATCGCGCCCGACGACATGAAACTGCGGCACCCGCAGGTCATTCCGGTCGAGATCGACGGCTACGGTCCGGGCGGACCGATCTCCCACAAGCGGGCCTACGACCTGTTGGTGCAAGCCGAATCGGGATCCTGCGCGGTGACGGGCAATCCCGGCATGCCGGCCAAACCCGGCCCGCCGGTCGCCGACATCTCCACCGGGCTGTATGCCGCACTGTCGATTCTGGCGCTGTTGTATGGCGGTCGGGATGCCGGCGGTGCTCCCTCGGTCGCGGTCAGCCTGTTCGACACCATGACCGACATCATGGGATACCAGCTGACGTACACCCAGCACAGTGGCATCGATCAGCAGCCGCTGGGCATGAGTTCGCCCGCGGTGGCACCCTACGGGGCCTTCGACACCCGTGACGGCCAGACGGTGGTACTGGGCACCACCAACGACCGGGAATGGCAGCGGCTGGCCCGCGACATCATCGAATGTCCGGATCTGGCCGAGGATCCACGGTTCGCCTCGAACGCCGATCGGTGCACCCACCGCGACGAGCTGAACGACGCGATCCGATCCTGGTGCGCCGAGCATGATCTCGCCGACATCCAGCGGATCGCAGACGACGCCGGCATCGGCAACTCCCGCTACAACACGCCCAGCGAGGTCGTCGCGCACCAGCAGCTCAAGGACCGCGACCGGTGGCGGACGGTGCAGACTCCCAAGGGTCCGATCGAGGCGTTGCTGCCGCCCCCGGTGATCTCGGGATTCGAGCAGCCGATGGCTCCGGTGCCCGCCCTCGGCGAACACACCGATGTGGTGCTAACCGAATTCGGAGTGGACGCCGAGCAGATCGCGGTGTTGCGGAGGAGTGGTGTCCTATGACCGAACCGCTGCTGATCAACGACCGTGACGGCGTGCGGACGCTGACCCTGAACCGGCCGCAGCGCCGCAACGCACTGAACCCGGAACTGTGGATCGCGTTGCGCGATGCGCTGCGGGCCGTCGTAGACGACGACAGCGTGCGTGCCCTGGTGCTGACCGGGGCCGGGGGAGCGTTCTGTTCGGGCGCGGACATCTCGGTTCCCGACGATGTGCACCCGGACCGTAAGTTGCGGCGGCTGACCGACGTGGCGCTGGCCCTGCACGAGTTGCCGATCCCGACCGTCGCCAAGGTCAGCGGGGTGGCCGTGGGCGCGGGCTGGAACCTGGCGTTGGGGTGCGATCTCGTCGTGGCCACACCGGAGTCGCGGTTCTGTCAGATCTTCGCCCAGCGCGGCTTGTCGATCGACCTCGGCGGCTCCTGGTTGCTGCCCAAGCTCGTCGGCCTGCAGCAGGCCAAGCGACTGGTGCTGCTGGCCGAGACCATCGACGCCGAGGAGGCCCACGGTCTGGGCCTGGTCACCTGGGTCAAACCGGCCGACGAGATCGACGCGTTCGTGAACGACCTCGGTGCCCGGCTGGCCGCCGGTCCGCCGGTCGCGTTGGCGCACAGCAAGGCGTTGCTGAAATCCGGTGCGAACAGCACGCTTCCGGACGCGTTGGCCAACGAGGCCCGCGCCCAGCCGGGCAACTTCGGCACCGCAGATTCCGCCGAGGCCTATGCCGCGTTCGCCGAGAAACGCCGGCCGTCGTTTACTGGACGGTGGCGCGGTTGATCGGCGAGGGAACGGAGCAGAACAATGCGTGAAGCAGTGATCGTCGAAGCTGTCCGCACCCCGGTGGGAAAACGCAACGGCGGCTTGGCCGGGATGCACGCCGCCGACCTGTCGGCGGTGGTGCTGGCCGCACTCGCCGAGCGCACCGGGGTGGATCCGGCCGTCATCGACGACGTGATCTGGGGCTGCGTCTCGCAGGTCGGCGATCAGTCCAGCAATATCGGCCGCTGGGCCGTGCTGGCCGCCGGGTGGCCGGAAGCCATCCCCGGCACCACGGTCAACCGGGCTTGCGGGTCCAGTCAGCAGGCGCTGGATTTCGCGGTACACGCCGTGATGTCCGGCCAGCAGGACGTCGTCGTCGCCGGCGGCGTCGAGGTGATGAGCCGGGTTCCGCTCGGCGCCGCTCGCGCCACCGGCATGCCGTATGGACCGAAAGTCCTTGAGCGCTACGACGATTTCTCGTTCAATCAGGGGTTGTCCGCCGAGATGATCGCCCAGCGGTGGGGCCTGTCCCGCACCGCGCTCGACGAGTACTCGGCCCGTTCCCATGAGCTGGCGGGGGCCGCTCAGTTCGGCGGCTCGTTCACCGACCAGATCGTCCCGGTGTTCACCGACGATGCGCAGGTGATCACCGCCGACGAAGGCATCCGTCCCGGAACGACCGTTGAGAATCTCGCTGCGCTGCGGCCCGCCTTCACCGAGGGCGGGGTGATCCACGCGGGCAACTCCTCACAGATCTCCGACGGCGCGGCCGCACTGCTGATCACCACACCCGCACTGGCGCTCGAACTCGGGTTGACCCCGATCGTGCGCTACCGCGGTGGCGCGGTCACCGGAGCCGACCCGGTGCTGATGCTGACCGGCCCGATACCGGCCACCGAAAAGGTGCTGCGCAAGACCGGGCTCAGTATCGGCGAGGTGGGTGTGTTCGAAGTCAACGAGGCGTTCGCCCCGGTCCCGCTGGCCTGGTTGGCCGATACCGGCGCCGACCCGAAGCTGCTCAACCCGCTGGGCGGTGCCATCGCACTGGGGCACCCGCTCGGCGCGTCGGGAGCAGTACTGATGACCCGGATGATTCACCACATGCGGGACAACGGAATTCGATACGGACTGCAGACCATGTGCGAAGGTGGCGGCACCGCCAACGCCACCCTGGTGGAGTTGATCAGCTGATGCGGCGAGACCTGTTCACCGACGACCATGAGGCGTTTCGGCAACTGGCCCGCGACTTCGTCGAGAAGGAGATCGCTCCGCACTATCCGGGGTGGGAGAAGGCCGGCCGGATGCCGCGGGAGGTCTTCGAAAAGCTCGGCGCGCTCGGCATGTTGGGCATGGCCCTGCCCGAGGAGTACGGCGGATCGGGACAACCCGACTACCGCTACAACGTGGTGCTGCAGGAGGAGGCGGCCCGCGCCCTGGTCACCACCGGCACCGTGCGCACCCAGCTCGAGGTGATCCTGCCGTACTTCCTCAACTACGCCAACGCCGAACAGCGGCAGCGCTGGTTTCCCGGCATGGCCGCCGGCACGCTGCTGACCGCGATCGCGATGACCGAACCCGGCACCGGGTCAGACCTGGCAGGGATGCGCACCAACGCCGTGCTGGACGGCGACGAGTACGTGCTCAACGGCGCCAAGACCTTCATCACCGGCGGGTTGTTGGCCGATCTGGTCATCGTGGTGGCGCGCACCTCCACCGATCCGGACAACCGGCGCCGCGGCCTGACCCTGCTGGTGGTCGAGGACGGCATGCCGGGCTTCGTCAAAGGGCGTGCCCTAGACAAGATGGGCTGCCGGGTGCAGGACACCGCCGAACTGTCGTTCACCGACGTTCGTGTCCCGGTCGCCAACCGGCTCGGTGACGACGGGGAAGCCTTCGGCTATCTGGGCCACAACCTGCCCCAGGAACGGATGACCGTGGCCGTCGGGTCGGTGGCGCAATCCCGCGCCGCGATTGCGGCCACCATCGACTACACCCGGGAGCGCAAGGCGTTCGGCGCACCGGTCGCGTCCTTCCAGAACACCAAGTTCGAACTGGCAGCGATGTCCGCCGAAGTCGAGGCGGCCCAGGCCATGCTCGACCGCGGCATCCTCGAACTGGTTGCCGGCGAACTCTCCGGGGCCGACGCCGCCCGGGTGAAACTGTTCTGCACCGAGATGCAGGCCCGGGTGGTGGATCGCTGTCTGCAGCTGTTCGGCGGCTACGGCTACATGATGGAGTACCCCATCGCGCGGCTGTACACCGATGCCCGAGTTGCCCGCATCTATGCCGGGACGTCCGAGGTGATGAAGGTGATCATCGCCAAATCGCTTGGGCTGTAGCGCTGAGCCGACGCGGAACAAATTTGTCCGGGTGAGACCCTTGTCACAGCCGTCCAACCAACCTACTGTGTGTTCAGTAGGTTTGTTGGACGAAGGAGTCCGGTGTCCGATACGCGGCCGTATGCCACGCTGCTCGCCAAGGGCGAAGACCGCAAACAGCGAATTCTGATCGCCGCTCAACGGTTGCTGACCCGCAACGGATGGCGTGCCACCTCGCTGGCCCAGATCGCCGGCGAGGCCGGTGTCACCCCGGCCGGGCTGCTGCACCATTTCGAATCCAAGGAACAACTGCTGCACGCGGTGCTCGACGCCCGCGATGACGACGACGACACCCACTCGGACCGCTCGGGGGATCTGATCGAGCAGATCGCCCGGGTCGCCGACCGCATGTACCGGTCGCCGGAGTTGGTGGGCACCTTCGCGGTGTTGCTGGTCGAGAACATCCTGCCCGACGCGCCGCTGCACGATCGTCTGCTGACCCGCTACCGGGCCGCGGTGGACATCGTCGCCGACGGGATTCGGCGCGGTCAGCGCGCCGGGCGCTACCGCGCCGACCTGGACCCGGCCCGCAAGGCCGCAGAGATCATCGCGTTTGTCAACGGAATGGAGACCACATGGCTACTCGACCCTTCAATTCCACTGACCGAGGTGTTCAAGGGCTACGCCGAGTCGCTCACGCGCGACTTCGCCCCTCCCGGTCAGGCGCAGTCCAGCCAGACCTAGAGCCCGACATGCGGTACCGCCTGGACGTGGTGTCACCCACCGTGTCAGACGCGGTCCGCTTCGCCGGCGGGTGGCTGTTCGACCGGGTGATGGCCGGCTGGGACGTCACCGTGTTGGTCTGCGACTCGCACGCGGATCGTCCGCTGCAGGTGCTGGGCGCGCGAACCCTGGACCTGGAGTCGGCGCTGCGGTCGGTGGGTAGCCGGCCGGTGCCGCAGAGTCTGGCGGTCGCGGCCGATCTGTTCGAATCCGATACCCGGGTGCGCAGCGGGGTGCTCGACGCGCTGGAGCAGGGCGCGACCGAGGTCACGTTGTGGGGTGACACCGCGTCGACCGAATTGGATCGCAGCGTGGACGCCGTGCACCACCGGCTCAGTGGTGCCGCCCAGGTTTTCAAGGCCCAGGCCCTGGCGGCCGCCGACGCCGCGGCGCCGGTCGGTCCGGTCGAAACCTTTCGCAGCGCCATGACGCCGCGCCGGTCGGTCGCCGCCGACCTGATCCCGGCCAGCTGACCCGCACGCCGGGCGGCACTCCCACGACGCACGACCGGCGTGTCGCGTCGTGAGAATGCCGCTGGCGACGGCGCGCACCTGGTTGACGCTGCGCACCCGGTGTGGAAGTGTCTTAGTCAATAATGAGAGTGACATTCTCGCGTGCGAGAAGGGAGTGAGCCGGACCGTGGACGACGTGGATGCGATCGACTTCTTCCGGGATGAGGCCATGGTGGCCGACCCGTACCCGTACCTGCACGCGATGCGGGAGCGGTGCCCGGTCGCCAGGGAACCGCACCACGGGGTCACCATGGTGACCGGTTGGGAGGAGGCCTGCGAGGTCGCGGGCAACGCCGAGGTGTTCTCGTCGTGCATCTCGGTGACCGGCCCGTTCCCCGGCTTTCCGGTACCGCTCGAGGGCGATGATGTCAGCGAGCTGATCGACAAGCACCGCGACGAGCTGCCGTTCAGCGACCAGTTGCCCACCCTGGACCCGCCGACCCACACCGATCACCGTTCGTTGCTGATGCGGCTGATCACCCCCAAGCGTCTCAAGGAGAACGAAGACGCCATGTGGGTGCTGGCCGACCAGGTGCTCGACACCTTCCTGGCGCCGGGCGAGGGCGAATTCATCAAGGGCTTCGCGGGTCCGTTCACCCTGCTCGTCATCGCCGATCTGCTCGGGGTTCCCGAGGACGACCGCGGCGCGTTCGTGGACAACATTGCGCGCCACGCCGGCGGCGGGGTGGGCAGCACCGACTCGGAAGCGTTGGCGCACAGCCCATTGGAGTTCCTCTATGGAACCTTCGCCGACTACATCACCGACCGCCGCAGCAATCCCCGCAAAGACGTGCTCAGCGATCTCGCGGCCGGCACGTTCCCAGACGGATCAGTCCCTGATGTCACCGACGTGGCGCGGGTGGCGACCAACGTGTTCTCGGCCGGCCAGGAGACGACGGTGCGGCTGCTCGGCGCGGCGCTGCAGGTCATCGCGGAGCGTCCGGACATCCAGCAACGGTTGCGCGATGACCGCAGCCTGATCCCGAACTTCATCGAGGAAGCGCTGCGGATCGAGAGCCCGGTCAAGGGCGACTTCCGGCTCTCGAAGGTCACCACCAGCGTGGGTGGCGTCGAAATCCCCGCCGGCACAACGCTGATGGTGTGCAATGCGGCTGCCAACCGGGACCCGCGCCGCTTCGACGACCCGGACACTTTCGACCCGGCCCGCAAGAATGCCCGTCAGCACATCACCTTCGGGCGCGGTATCCACAGTTGCCCCGGGGCGCCGTTGGCGCGGGCCGAAACCCGGGTGGCGATCGAGCGACTGCTGGACCGCACCACCGACATCCGGATCTCCGAGCGGCTGCACGGCACCGCGCAGGAGCGCCACTACCGCTACGTTCCGACCTACATCCTGCGCGGCCTGATGGAACTGAACCTGGAATTCACGCTGACCGAGGACGGTGCCCGATGAAGGCCTCGGTTGACCCGGACCGCTGCCGCGGTCACGGTATCTGCACCACGATCTGCTCTGAGGTGTTCGCCATCAACGAGGACGGCTACTCCGATGTGATCGTCCCGGAGATCCCCGACGAGTTCCACGACGCGGTGCGTGACGCCGTCAAGCAATGCCCCGAGCAAGCCATCGAAATCAGCTGAGACAAAAGGAATCAGAGCGTGCCCAAGGGATATGTCATCTTGACCGAGGCCATCCACAATCCCGAAGGGATGAAGGAGTACGCCCGCGCCGCCGGGGTGGCGATGGGCGGGGCGAGCATTCTGTCGGTGGACACCGCCCCGCAGGTGATCGAAGGCAGCTGGCACGGCGATCAGACCGTGGTGCTGGAATTCGACTCGGTGGAGGCCGCCCGCGCCTGGTACGAATCCGAGGCCTATCAGAAGGCGGCGAAGTTGCGCCGGGCGGCCGCCGACTGTAACGCGGTGATCGTCTCCGGCTTCCCGGGGCAGTGACGCGAGACTTAACCCGCTGCGGTCCGCCACGGTGTGTCGTCGCAACAGGTTACGTGTCGTGCGGCGGGGAGGGGTCGCGAGGCGCTAGTCCTCGACGATTGCCAGCGCCTGGCGTGGGCACTGGCGCACCGCCTCATGCACGTCGTGCTCGGTCTCCGGGGTGACCTCCGGCTGCAGGATGGTCAGCTCGTCGGCGTCGTTGAGATCGAAGACCTCCGGGTTGATCCCCATGCAGATCCCGTTGGCTTCGCACAACCCATAGTCGACAGTGACCTTCATCGGCTCACCCGCACCGGCACGTTGCTCCACCCCGCGACATTCTGCATGTGCACGCGCTGCAGTCCGTCCCAGTCCACCTCGTAGCGCGGCATGAAGTCGAGCAGCCGTTCCAGGGCGATCTTGGACTCCATCCTGGCCAGCGCCGCGCCCAGGCAGCTGTGAATCCCGTAGCCGAGCCCCAGGTGCTGGGCCTCGGTCTGGTCGCGCCCGATGTCGAAGGTGTCGGCGTCGGTGAACGCATCCGGGTCCCGGTTCGCCGCGGCGCCGATCAAAAACACCGGCTTGCCGGCCGGAATCGTGCCGCCACTGACCTGCGCTTCTTTCAGCGTGTAGCGCACGTTGTACTGCACGGGCCCGGCATAGCGCAGCAGTTCTTCCACCGCACCGGCGACCAGGTCGCGGTTGTCGAGCAGCCGCTGCCACTGATCGGGATGGCGGGCGAAGAGCACCGCGGCATTGCCCAGCAGCTTGGTCACCGTCTCGGCGCCCGCACCACCGAGCAGCGTTGCAAAACCGGTGATTTCGATGTCGTCGAGGCGACGCATCTCGCCGTCCTCGCCCGGGATCTCGGCGGCGATCAACCGGCTGATCATGTCGTCCTGCGGCTCGGCGCGACGCTCCTGGATCAGCCCGTAGTAATACATGCCGGTTTCGATCGCGGCCTGCATGCCGGCCTCGTCCATTTCCGGCTGGCCGGGTTCACGATGCAGGGAGGCGTCGATCCAGTGCCGTACCTGCTGGCGGTACTCCTCGGGCACCCCGGCCATCCGGGTGATGACCTCCACTGGGAACGGCCCGGAGAAGTCCTGCACCACATCGAAGTGGTCGGGATCGGCCGCGTTCAGGTACCGGTCGATCTGTTCGACCACCGTCTCGCGCTGCGCCTGGATCTGGCGCGGCGTGAATGCCTTGTTCAGCAGGCTGCGCATGTGCCGGTGATCGGGCGGGTCCATGAAGATGATCGACTTCTGCGGCACCTGGCCGGACCGCACCATGGACAGATCGCAGCCGCGTGCCGAGGAATAGCTCTCGAAATCCTTGAACGCCGCAGCCACATCCACGTGCCGGGTCAGCGCGTAGAAGTCCAGCTCCTCGTTGTAGTACAGCGGAGCCTCGACTTGCATTCGTCGATAGATATCGAACGGATCGTTGAAATATTCGTCCGAGAACGGGTCGAATACGAGTTTCGGCTGGACCATTAGCGCTGCTCCTCCTCATCGCTCCGTTCTGCCTCGTCAGCGTGAGTCGCCGACTTCTCCTCAGCGGCGCAGAGCGGGCTGGAATATTGCTGGCCGGGGATCGGACCGTAGACCTAACAGTAAGGCATACCGGTCGAATGTGGAAGCAGAATTCGACCGTGCGCCTCAACCCGTTCCGGCGGCGTTTATCGCGTCGTCCAGCACCCCCAGATCGGCCCCCAGATCGGCTGCGACGGCACGCACCACCGCGATGTCCTTGGTGATGAAATCGCCCACTACCTCGACAAAGGAGGCAACCGACCCGCGGTCGGCGACGGCGCTGGCCGCCCGCGAGGCGCCGCTGCCGTGCACCAGCGCCGCCAGCAGCTTGGCTTCGGGCACACCCAGGCGCTCGCCGAGTCGGGTGGCCGCCGACAGCAGCCCGATCTGCGCGCCGAACAGCGCGTTGTTGATCAGCTTGACCCGCTGCCCGGCACCGCAGGCTCCGACGTGCAACACCGGGTCGCCGTAGTTGGACAGGACCGGGTGGACCGCCGCCACCGCCTGATCGGAGCCCCCGACGAACAGCGTCAATGTGCCGGCCGCCGCGTCGTGGGGTCCGCCGCTGACCGGGGCGTCGACGACGCGGGCACCGCGCGACGCGATCGCCTCGATGGTGCGCGGACTGGCGGTGGTGTGGACCACCAGCACGGATTCCGGGCCCATCGTGGCCAGCAGCTCGCTGTCCAGGCACACCTCACGGACCTGTTGGTCGGTGAAGACGCAGACCACCACCACCTCGGCGCCGGTGCCCACATCGGCCAGGTCCGCAACCGCCCGGGCGCCCAACGCGGTCAGCTCGCCGCACTTTTCGGTGCCGCGTCCCAACACCGTGACGTCGTGGCCGGCCTCCACGAGGCGGGCCACCATGGGCCGTCCCATCCGCCCGGCGCCGACGAACCCCACCTTCATCGCGGATGCTTCATCAGCGCGAGTGTGGCATCGGCGGCGTCGAGCACCGCCCCGGGCGTGGCGCCGGCCTGATCGGCCAGATCGGCCACCAGCCGGACATCCTTTTGCAGCAGGGTCCCGGCCAGGCCTGCCAGCCGGTCCAGCGTGCCGCCCGAACCCTGGATGCTGTTGAGCGCGAAGCTGTTCGCGCTGCCCCGGGACACCACCTGGGCGAGGCGCTCGGCGGAAACGCCGAGGGATTCGCCGAGCGCGAGCGCGGTCGCGGCGGTGCCCAGATTGGCGGTGAACAGCAGATTGTTGAGCAGCTTGGTGACCTGCCCGGAGCCGATCCCGCCCAGATACACCACCGGATCGGCATAGCTTTCGAACACCGGGCGGCATCGGTCGGCCACGTCTTCATCGCCGCCGACCATCACCAGCAGCTTTCCTGCCGCAGCCGCCGGCCCGCCGCCGCTGACCGGGGCATCGAGTACCGAAACGCCCTGCACCGCCGCCGTTTCAGCGATCTTGCGGCAGGTGTCGGGGTGCACGGTGCTGTGCACCGCGATCACCCCGCCGCTCGACAACCCGCTGAGCACCCCGTGCTCGCCGCTGACCACTTGCTCGACGTCGGCGTCGCCGACCACGCACAGGCATACCAGGTCGCTGGCCCGGGCCAGTTCCGCCGGGGACCCGGCGTTCTGGGCGGCGGTGTCGGCGTAGGGCTGAAGGGACGCCGTCCGCCGGGCCCACAACGTCGTCGGATGGCCGGCATCGATGATCCGGCGGGCCATCGGCCCGCCCTGGCTGCCCAACCCGATGAATCCAACCCGCATCAATCGGCCTCCCACTCATTACCGGCGGCGGCCCTGGCCGCCACACACTGTTCGACGAACGACAACACCGAGAGGTGGTACGTCTCGGCACTGAAAGCGAGGCTCAGATTGTGTCCGGTATCGGCCTGATCGTTGACCTGCCAATGCGGTACCGCGGTGAACAGTGCCGCGATCTCGGCCTGCGCGGCGGCATCGGACTGCCAGACCTTCTCGTACTCGGCGAAACTGAACCGCACCGGTACGCGGGTCTGGGCCGCCAGCGCGGGAAAGTCGATGCGGTGCCAGTCGGCCACCATCGCGGATTCATAGGCCGCGCCGGAGGAGGAGTTGGTGACCCCACCCAGCACCTCGTTCGGGTACAACCGGGCCGGCTCCCACAGCAGCTCACGCAGCCCGGCCGGCCGACGGTCGGGGCGCGCCTGGCGCAGCACCTCGGCGGCTGCCGGGTGGTAGCGCAGACCGGTGCCGGCCAGCTCCAGGCCGAGCAGATCGGTGCCGCGTTCGTCGGCGGCCATCCGCAGCGCCAGTTCGCAGCCGTTGGAATGGCCGAGCACGAACACGCCGGCACCCCGCGGCCGGTCGCCGAGAACCCGGTCGACTGCGTTGTAGGCCAGGTCGACTCGCTGCGCGGGGTCGACGATCGCCTCCGGGTAGGGTGCGGAACTGCCGTACCCGGGTCGATCCAGCGCGATCACGGTGCAGCCCTGCGCTGCGCCGGTGCGCAACAGCGACAGCCGGGGCTGGCCTGGGCAGTCGAAGTACGCCGACGTGGTGCCGCCACCGTGCAGCGCGACCACCACCGCGCGCGGATCGCGCGCCTCGGCGAACAGGGCAGACATCGGTATGCCGCCGGCGTTGACGACCCGCGGCACAACGGTATTGGCCGTGTTCATGTGTCGGTCCGCAACAGCAGCACTCCGCTGGGCGTCAGTCCGCCGCTGCTGGCCACCGCCACCCGGGCACCGGGCACCTGCCGGTCACCGGCCTCGCCGCGCAGCTGGGCGACGGCTTCGTGGATCAGCCCCATGCCGTGGGTACGCCCATGCGATAGCTGGCCGCCGTGGGTGTTCAGCGGCAGCACGCCGTCGCGGGCGATGTTGGTGCCGCCGTCGAGAAAGCTCTTGGCCTCCCCGATGCCGCAGAACCCCAGCGCCTCGATCCAGGACAGACAGTTGAAGGTGAATCCGTCGTAGAGCTCGGCGACGTCCACGTCGGATGGTCGTAGCGAGGTGCGTGACCACAGGTGGGCGGCCTGTCCGAGGACCTGCGGCTCATGGGTCAGGGTGCTCTGGTCCCAGTCGATGCGTTCCACGATCTGGGTGCCGACTGCCTCCACTCGAATCGGCGGCTTGGCTAGATCGGCGGCGGTGTCGGCAGCCGAGACGATCACCGCGACCGCGCCGTCGCACGGCACGTCGCAGTCGTACAGCCCGAACGGGGTGGTGATAGGGCGCGCCGACAGGTAGTCGTCCATGGTCATGGGATCGCGGTAGATGGCCGTTGGATTCAGGGCGGCATTGGCGCGCTGGTTCAGCGCGATCCAGCCCAGCGTCTCGCGGGTGGTGCCGTAGCGGTGGAAGTGCCGCTGCGCGTTCTGGGCCAGGGTGTGCGCGGCGGACGTGGCGCCGAACGGCATCTGCCAGCTGGTGGTGCGGCCGCCCTGCGGGACGATCTTGCCCTGCTTCATCAATTCGTTGTAGGTGGCCTCCCACAGGGTTCGGAAACACAGCACGTGCCGGGCCAGCCCGCCGGCCACCGCCAGCATGGCGGCGATCACCGAGCCGCCCGGACCGAACGTCTCCATCCCGCCGTTGTGCCAGGTCGGTCGGATGCCCAGCGCGGATTCCAGCGCGGTCACCCCGCCCTCACCGAAGGGGCCCGGCAGCCCGGCGCCGGGATAGGTGGACAGGCCGTCGATGTCGTCGAGGCTCAGCCCGGCGTCCTCGATCGCTGCCCGGCAGGCCTGCACGGTCAACGACAGCGGCGGCACCATCAAGCGCCGGCCCAGCGGCGACGCCCCGACACCGCTGATGGCCACCGCATCTTCGAACTTGCGGTGCGACACCATCGGCCGTACCTGCGCGGCGAAGTCCTCGGGCGCGATCTCATCCGCCGGCAGCGACGCGACCTCCGGGGACCCGGTGGGCCGGAACAGCGGCAGCCACACGTCCTCGTGCTGTTCGAACACCACGTCGAGTTGCTGCCCGAGCTGCAGCTGCTCGGGATCGCCGTCGATCACGTTGGTGGTCAGCCGCACTCGCGGGTCCTCGTTGATCGCGACCTGGGCCACCACGTACGGCGCCGGCAGACCGGGCAGGCTGAAGCGGTGGTTGACGGTGAACCCGATCAGGGTGGCGCGCCCGGAAACGTCGCGCACACCCAGGTTTTGGCCCCGGCAATACCGGCACACCGGCTGCGGAGGGTGGATCAGCGCGGCACAATCCCGACACTCCTGCAGCCGCAGAGTCTGGTCGGCGCCGGCGGTCCAGAAAAACGCGTTCTCCTCGGTGACCAGGGGCAGCGGTCTGCCCGGTGTGCTCAACTCGCACCGTCCTCGGTGACCTCGATGATGGCGTGCACCGGACAGTCCAGCAGGGCACGCAGCACGTCGTGCTGGTCGGCCTCGGCCACGGTGCCATCGCCGATCAGCGAGGCGTAACCCCAGTCGTCCAGGGAGAAGTGCGCCGGCGCGTGCTTGGCGCAGAAGCCGAATCCGTCGCACAGTGTGCGGTCCACGCGGATCTTCATGCGGTCACCTCCTCCACCGCATACGGACGTTCGGCACGGAAGACGCCATCGCGGCAGAGCGCGCAGGCGGCGGAGAGGTGGGCGGCAACCATCTCCGGGAACCGGGTCAGCAGGCTGGCTGCCACATTGGTGGCGCCGTCCAGCGTTCCGCAGGCACCGCGCCCGGGCAACACCCGCGCCCACCGCTGCAGCCGCTCAACGTCTTCGGTGGTTGCGATCCCGTCCCGCAGCGCCTCGGCCACCGCCGCCATCGCCGCGGTGCCGTTGAAACACGACCCGCACTGTCCGGCGTTCTCCCGGCCGAAGTAGGCCAGCACGGACGCCGCGACCGCGACCGGGCAGTCGTCGGTAAGGATCGACATCGCCCCGCAGCCCAGGCCGCTGCCCTGGGCGCGCAGACTTTCATGATCGAGGGTGACGTCCAGTACATCGCGGTTCAGCAGACCGGCGAAGTAGCCGCCCATCAGGACGCCGCGCATCCGCTCAGCCGTAATTCCGTGCACATCAAGCAGTTCAGCGACGGTGACGCCGTGCGGCAGCTCGTAGAGCACCGCCGGTCGACCGCCACCGGTGACGGTCGCCAGAAAGGTGCCCGGGGATGAAGCGGTGCCCACCGAGCGAAATCCGGTCGCACCATGCCGGTGCAGATAGGGAAGATTCGCCAGTGTTTCGACGTTGGAGACCAGCGTCGGGCGCTGGCCGACTCCGCGCTGATAGGGGCGCGGGGGCTTGTCGGTCGGCTTGGCGGGGCCCCCATTGATGGCGCGCACCGCGGCGGTCTCCTCGCCGGCTACATAGCCCGCGTCGACGGTGAACACGCTGATCGACAGACCGCCCAGGGTTTCCGTGGTCATCTCACTCAGCGCGTTCTCGACACAGCGGGCCGCCAACGGGTCCGAGACATACACGTAGGCCCGGCTTGCGCCCACCGTCTGCGCTGCCAGCCGCAGCCCGTCGAGCACCAGATGCGGGCGGTTGCGCAGCAGCCAGCGGTCTTTGATCGACGCCGGCTCACCCTCCTCACCGTTGGCGAGTACGACGGTATCCCGGCCGTCGCGCGCGGCCTCACGCACCGAACGCAACTTGATCGCGAGCGGGAACGCCGCCCCGCCACGCCCGAGCAGGCCGCTGCGCTCCACCTCGGCGAGGAACGCGTCGGTGTCCGACAGGGCCCGGTACCCGCCGGCCGCCGTGTAGCCCGCGCAGTCCTCGGTGCCATCGGACAGCAGCCGCGGCGCGCAGCCGGGCCAGGCAGCGGCGGTGATGTCCCCGATGTCAGCGGTCGGCGCGCTACCAGTCGTCATTGCCACCTCTTTTGATTAGGCTCGCGGACGTGAGAACAGCGGTGGTACGCGTCGACGTCGACCCGGGTGGGCAGCTGACATCCGAGCAGCTGGCGGCGGGGATGGCGACGTTGCGCGGAGCCGCCGAGCTGGCCGGTGCCGACGTGGTCGACACCGATGTGGCAGCCATGCCGGTGGGGCGCCGCCAGGTCCGGCTGCTGATCACCGGGGCGGGCCCCGACGTCGGAGAAATCGGAGTGCGGCTGTGTGCCAGTGCATTCGGCACCACACCGCAGGCCGGTGTGATCACCTATGTGAGTCGAGGAACCGACGCCGATGTGCATGGGGTGTTGGCTGGTTTCGGTTTGACCGGCGAGGTCCGGCGCACGCCCGGGGCGAACGGCCTGGATGTGGTGCACGTGACCATGCCCGAGGCGGATCTGCTGCGGGTCGGTGAGAGCCGCATGCACACCGCGCTGGAGGCGTCGCTGAACTGCGAAGTCCACATTCATACCTGCTGAACCCATCAGCGGCCCAGGAATTCCAGGATCGCCGGGGCGGCCTGCACCCAGGTGTCGAACATGTTGAAATGCTTCACTTTTCCGGCGGCACGGTCCTCCGCGGCGCGCTCCCAGGCGTCCTCCGGCCAGGGCGGGTCGATCAGCTCGGAACCCTTGATCAGGCAGCTGACCTCCAGCGAGGTCCGCTTGGGATGGTCCAGATCGTTCTCGCCGCCGCGGATGATCAGCGTGGGAACCGTGATCCGGTCGAACATTTCGTCGTCCACGCCGGGAATCGTCTGTCCCGGCTTGGACACGAACGCGTTGAGCCAACGCAGCATGACCTTGAGGAAGGCGTCGCCGTCGAAGTCGAGGAACCGCTGCTTGTTGTTCGGGTTCTCCTCGATGCGTTCGCGCCATTCCTGGACTTTGACCACCGCGTCCATCCCGGTGCCGCGGACCGCCAGAATGCTGGGCACGATGTAGTACGAGCCGAGCACGAAGGTGCCGTAGATCCCGCCGACGATGTTCCACACCACCAGCTTGGTGACCATCTCGGGGTAGAGCATGGTCGTCAGCATGGAATCCCGGGCGCCACCCGAACCGCCGGCCAGGATGCACGGGCCGGTGTCGAGCGCGGCGAGCAGCCCGTGCAGCGTCTCGGCGCGCATGTGCGATTCGGACTGGCCGTAGAACTGCACGTCGGAGGCCCCGCAGTTGGGGCGGTCCCACAGCAGCACCCGGTAGCCGCCGGCGACCAGGGCCTGCGCCAGTGGACGCAGGCCCGGAATCTCCTTGGAGAACCGCCCGCCGGGCGTCAAAACAATCAGATCACCGGTATCACCGATGATTTCGTAGACAACGTTTCCGCCGTTGACTTCGATAGAGGCCACCGATTACTCCTGTGCTAGGCCTGGACCAGGACGTCGTTGCCGACAACCCGCACCGGGTAGGTGCGGATACTCCACTCGGGCTTGACGGCGGTGGTGCCGGTGGCGAGCTCGAAACCCCATTGATGCCACGGGCAGTAAATGTATTCCAGGTCCCGCACCATGGCCGCGTCTCCGGGCGCGGTCTCGTCGACGACAGTGCGGCCGCGCAACCGCCCGGTACACAGCGGACCACCCTGATGCGGACAGAAGTTCGCGATGGCGTAGAAGGTGCCGTTGATGTTGTACACCCCGACGCCGTGATGCCCGATCGGCACCAGTTTGTGAGTGCCGGGCGGGATCTCGTCAATGGTGGCAACGATGTGCTCGCGACCCTGGGCCAACCGGGGCCGCTGATCTTCTTGGGTCATTCAGAACACCCGCACCTGACCCTCAAGCGCCGGGACCGTGTCCGGCAGATGGTAGGTCGCCAGACCGTTGCGGAACATCACCGCTTCGCGAGCGGCCTTCGGCAGGTGTTTGACCAACCAGCGCGGATCGTCAAACGTCCAGTGCGGGTAGTCCGAGGAGTACAGCAGGATCTTCTCGCACTCCATCCATTCGAAGGCCCGGGTCAGCTCGGTCTTGTCCTCCGGGTAGTCCAGCGGCTGGGTGGTGAACTTGATGTGGTCCTTGACGTATTCGCTAGGTTTGCGTTGGATGTCCATCCACGACTTGCGGGCCGCGTAGATGGCATCCATCCGCCACATCAGCGGCAGGATCCAGCTGAAGGCGTGTTCCACCAGCACGATGCGCAGCGTCGGGAACCGGTCGAAGACACCGTCGAAAATCAGGCTCATCACCTGGTTCGCCGCCAGCAGCGAGTAGGTGACCATGAAGTCGTGGTTGTAGCTGGGCAGCCCCACCGGCGGCATCGGCAGTTCCTCATGGTGGCTGCGCGACAGGTGGCAGCTCACCGTGATGTCGTGTTTGGTTGCCGCCGCCCAGATCGGGTCATACCTCGGGTCCCCCCATGACGGGCGCGGCTCGGCCTTGATCAGGATCTGCGCCATGTAGGGATGGCCCGCCCACTTCTCGATCTCGGCGGCGGAGGCCTGCGGATCCTCGATCGCGGCGCAGATCGATCCGCGCCAACGTTCATGCCAGTTGTTCTTCGAGTCCAGCCAGTGGTTGGCCTGCCACTCGTTGAGCGCGCACGACATCGCGTGCTGCGCTTCGGGGATGCGGGCCGGGTAGGCGCCGGGCTCCAGAATCACGTAGTCGGCGCCCGCGTCCATGATCAGCTGCTTGAAGGCCAGCTCCGGGTCGCTGCCGGGGAATTCGCCGTCGGCGGGGAACGCGTCGACCCGCATCGCGTACGCGTGGGCGTAGTCGGGGGCGTCGTAGTAGATCAGCTCGCCCACTCGCCGGGGCAGGAAATACTTGGAGCGCCACGGTTCCGGGATGTACTGGGCCAGTTCGCCGCGCCGCGGCACCGGATGAACATCGGAGTCGACACAACGCACGGCGACGCGCTCGGCCGCCGGTTTCCGCTCTGTGGCTGTCACGGTCATCGTGATCTCCCTCGATCCAGGTCTCTAGTGTGCGCCCGCCGCGGCCGGAACGTCTATGCCGTACAACTGGCTGGCGTTGCGCCAGCACAGCTTGTCGCGCTGCTCGGCGCTGAAGGTGTGCGGCACGTCCAGTTCGTTGCTCTGCCAATGCGGATAGCTCGATCCGTACATCACCATGTCTTCCTTGCCGGTGAAGCCGAACCATTCCCCGGCGAACTCGGTGTCGCCAGGGCCGTCCATGGCGCCCTGCACGAAGTACACATGCCCGGGCAGGTAGTCGCTCGGCATCTTTGGGGCCCACGGTGTTTGCTCCAGGTGTGGGCGGCCGAAGGTGTCCATCCGCCAGATGAACGGCGTCAACAGGTCCGCCGCTCCGTCTGCGAAAACGAACTTGAGCGCGGGCATCCGCTCGAATACCCCCTCAGCGATCATGTTCATCAGGTGGTACAGGTAGTTGCACGCCATGAAGCTGACGTAGTGCTCGTAGGTGCGGGTATTGCCCGACGGTGTCGGGGATGCGGCGATGCCCGCACCCACCTCGATGTGCGCGGCGACCGGCAGGCCCGCGGCCACCGCGGCCTCCCACAGCGGCCAGAACTGCGGTTTTCCGTATAGCTCGCGTGATTGCAACGGGATTCCGATCTGCACCACCCGGGGATGGTCCTTCCATCGGTCGATCTCGCGCAGCGCGCCGGCGACGTCGTCGGGGTTGACCCGGATCGTGCCGCGGAAACGCTCCCCGTGTTCGCTGTGGTCCAGCCAGCGTGATACCAGAATGTCGTTGTGCGCCGCGGCGATCGCCGAGCCCAGATGCCGGTCGGGCATCACGCCGCGAGTCATCGGGTGCAGCACCGCCACGTCGACACCGCGGTCGACGAACAGGTGCTCGGCGACGACGTCGGGGTCCGAACCGGGGTACCGGCGATCGGGACCCTCGGTACCGGGCGCGTACTCACCGCCGGGCGCCCCATACCAGTCCATCTCGTAGTCGGGGAAACCGCGACTCTTGTACGGCTCGTGCAGGAAGCTGCGGAAATCCTTGTTCGACTTGGCGAAGATGTGCACGCTGGCGTCGATCACGGGCGTGCGATCGCCGTCCGGATGTTCTCTCATCAACGCCGCCCTTCGCCGTGTCGCCGGACTGGGGTACCGGAGTCGGTTGCCGGGTTGGGGTGCCCGCCGGGTCGCGACTCGGGTGAGTCACCGGAGGCCGGCACCCGCTGTGACCCATTGTATAGCTGTGTTCTTGGTTTGCAAGAATTCGGTTCTCATCAGCGGTCCGGGCAGATGCCGCTGGCAGCGGCGGTGTACGGCGGTCGGGAGCGGTGCTGCGGAACGGTAGCAGCATAACTCAGAATGAGATCATTACATTCGCTAATGAGAATGTTATTCTCTATCTGGCTGAAAGGCGGTGGCGCGGTGCTTCTCGAGTTCGACGACGACCAGCGGCTGTGGCAGGACACGGTGCGGGATGTGGTGGCCAAGCAGTGCCCGCCCACGCTGGTCCGCGGTGTGGCCGAAGGTGGGGGCCAGGAGGCCATCGAGCCGCTCTGGAAGGGCTACGTCGACCTGGGCTGGGCCGAGCTGCACGAGCCCGAGACCGCGGTGGAGTTGGCGATCGTGATCGAGGAACTGGGTCGCGCCACCGATCCCACGCCGCTGCTGGGGACCCTGACGCAGTTCGCGCCGCTGGCCGCCGAGCACTACCTGCCCGGTTCGACCGGGGCGGCGGTTTTCGGCGGGGTGACCGCGCACCGTGACCCCGACGGGTGGGTCCTGGACGGAACGGCGCTACGCGTCCTCGATGGGGATCGGGCCGACCGGCTGGCGGTGGTCAGCGCGTCCGGGGTGTTCCTGGTGGACGCCGACGCGGTGACCGTCAGGCGCACCTCGGTGTTCGACCCGACCCTGCACGTCGCCGATGTGTCCTTTGCCGGCGTGCAGGTGCCCGACACCGCGCGGGTGTCCGACCGTGCCAGCGGCGAGCGGGCCCGGCACGTTGCGCTGACCGGGATGGCGCTGACCATGGTGGGAGCCTGCCAGCGGATTCTTGATCTGGCGCTGGAACACGTCCGCGGCCGCCACCAGTTCGGGGTGCCGATCGGATCGTTCCAGGCGGTCCAGCACAAGGCCGCCGATATGCACGTCGCCATCGAGCGGGCGCGGGCCCTGGCCTACTTCGCCGCACTGACCATCTCCGCCGACGACCCGCGGCGACGGATGGCCGCGCTGATGGCCAAAGCGGCGGCGGGGGAGTGTCAGTCGGTGGTGTTCCGGCACGGTCTGCAGCTGTTCGGGGCCATGGGTTTCACCTGGGAGAACGATCTGCAGTTCGCGCTCAAGCGAGCGAAGGCCGGTGAACTGATGCTCGGTGGCGCCGCCGAACACCGCGCGACCATAGCCGAGGAATATCTTGCAGCTCACGTTTGATCCCGAGGTCGAGGAGTTCCGGTCGGAGTTCGTCGCCTTCCTAGAGGCGAATCTGCCCGCGGAAGCCGAAACCGGTGAGCGGCCGCGGTCGGTGTCGCACATGCCGGACTGGGCGCGCCGCTGGCAGCGGCTGTTGTTCGACAACGGCTGGCTGCTGCCCGGGAATCCGCCGGAGTTCGGTGGCCGCAACGCCACGCTGCTGCAGCAGTTCGTGCATCTGGAGGAGCTGTGTGGGCGCCGGATCTACCACAGTTTCAACCCGCAGGGTGTCAACATCATTGCCGCGTCGCTGCTTTCGTTCGGCAGCGACGAGCAGAAGCAACGCTGGGCGGTGCCGATTCTGCGCGCCGAGATCACCGCGTCGTTGGGCATGAGTGAGCCGAGCGCCGGATCCGATCTGGCGTCGCTGCGAACCAGGGCGGATCGCGACGGTGACCACTTCGTCGTCAACGGCCAGAAGGTGTGGACATCGGGCGCCCACGACGCCGACGTGCTGCTGACGTTCGTGCGCACCGATCCCGATGCGCCCAAACACAAGGGCATCAGCGTGTTGCTGATCCCCACCGATACTCCCGGGGTGGTGTGTCGGCCGTTCCCGACCATCTGCGGCATCGACGACAAAGACTTCAACGAGGTGTTCTTCACCGACGCGCGGGTTCCGGTGGAGAACCTCGTCGGCCCGCAGGGCGGCGGGTGGCGGGTAGCCAACGGATCGTTGGGCCACGAACGCACCATGATGTGGCTGGGTTTCGCCGACCGATTGGACAACATCATCGCCGACTTTCGCCCCGATGGCGCGTTGCAACGCGACCAGTTCGCCACGGCGGTCATGGATTATCAGGCGCTGCGCCTGCTCGGCTCCAAGGCACTGGCTCGGGCCAACCGCGGGGAGGAGGACGTACCCGCGCTGTCGGTGCTCAAGCTGCTCGGCTCTGAAGCTGAGATGGTCGCCTCCGGACACGCGCTGGATGCAGCGGGTTCAAACGGGCTGGTGCACCCGGCGAATTCGGGGCCGTACGCGCCGATGAACCTGGACAGCTACTTCGCCAGCTGGTTTGAAAGGCATGCCCGCAGCTTCTCGGGCACCATCGCCGGTGGCACCTCGGAGATCCACCGCAACATCATCGCCCAGCAGGTACTGGGTCTGCCGCGGGGCTAAGCATGCGCGAGCAGACGTAAATGTGCCCTATTCCAATGGAATTAGGGCACATTTACGTCTGCTCGCGCATAAAAGGCTCGCGCTAAGAGAGGACCACCGGGTCCTTGTGTTCGGTGATCGGGCGGGCGCAGCCCTGTTCGTCGCAGATGCGCTGCAGCTTCTCCAGCGTCTCATCCAGGCCGGGGCCCAGCGGCTTGCCCGGCGTGAAGGTCGCCGGCAGGTGACGCATGCCCTGGATGACACCGATGGTGTCGTAGTGCACGGTGCCCTCCGGGTCGCACCGGTAGTCCGGCATCCGGTCCAGCACCGCGGTCAGCATTGACTTGAACACCGTGCGTGCCACATTGGATCCCACGCAGCGATGAACCCCGAGCCCGAAGCTGAAGTGCCGGTTTCCCTTGCGGTCCAGGATAATCCGGTTCGGGTCATCGAAGACGGCGGGATCCCGGTTGGCCATCGCCCAGGACAACCACAGCCGCTCGCCCTCCTTGAACCGGTTGCCGTCCACCTCGACATCCTCGGAGAAGGTGCGCCCGTCGCCGGGAGCCGGGGTGAAGTATCGCAGGAACTCCTCGGTCGCCGGATTCAGCAGTGTGTCACGTTCACGGCTGAGCAGCTCGCGTTGTTCGGGGTGAGCGGCAAGCCATTCCAGCGAATGCGCGGTCAACGCCGTCGTGGTGTCGAAGCCGCCGCCGATGACCAGGCCCACCATGCCGAGCGCATCGATGTCGGGGACCGGCTCGCCGTCGATGCGGGCGGTGGCCAGCGCGTTGACGATACCGGGACGCGGATTCTCCTTGATCTCGAAGTAGCTGGTGAGCAGATCCAGCCCCATCTGACGGTGCAACTCGGCGACACGCACCGAATCGGGGGAGTGCTCCGGGGTGTACACGGCGGCATGCACCGGCTCGCAGTAGATCGTCCACTTGGCCAGCGGGACACCCAGCATCGCCAGCGTCAACACCGCGGGCGCGATGTTGGCCAGGTCGTCGACGAAGTCGATCTGCCCGGACTCGATCTTCTCATCGACGCAGGCCCGCACGATCTCGTCGATGAACGGCACCCAGCGCTTGATCGCGGCCGGCGACAGGTATGGGTTGACCACATCACGGTAGAAGCGGTGCTCCTCGCCGTCCATCTCCAGCATCCCGCCGCGCACCCCGACTGCACGTTTGGCCGGTGGAATCGAAATGCCTTTGTAGCCCCGGCGTTCGTTGTTCACGTCGTGATCGTTGACCACCTGCGGGCAGCGGGCCAGCTCGAAGACTTCGCGGCTGCCGGCGGCCACCCAATGGCCGTCGTAGGCCTCGGTCCATGCCATCGGGCACGAGGAGTGCATCTCCTGCGTGATCGTCTCGAACTGCAGCCGGTACTCCGAGGTGTGCCGGTCGAAGTGGTACTGGCCCTTCTTCCGGTCGCCGACGGACTCGTTGACGCTCAAGGCGTTGTCTCCCTTGGTTATTCTTGGCCGTCACCGGTGATGATGATGGCCTGCTCCGGGCAGGAATGCGCGGCCTCGCGCACCTTGTCCTGCTGGTCGGCGGGAACGATGTCGGTCACCGCCGACGAGTGGCCGTCGATGTCGTCGAGCACAAAGGAGTCCGGGGCGATCATCGAACACAGCGTGTGCCCCTGGCACCGTTCCGGGTCAACCCAAACTTTCATGCCGTTGCTCCTTATGGGGGGAAGAGTGGCGATCAGACGTGGTAGTCGTACCACTTGAGATAGCCGCCGGCATCGACCCGCAGTTGCATGCCGGTGACATAGCGCGCCTCGTCGGAGGCCAGCCACAGCACCGCGTTGGAAATGTCCTCGGGCTCGATGAACGGCACCTTCATCGCCTGTTGCACGTAGAAGACCGGTTCGGCGTCGGCACGGGTCGGGTTCTCCAGATCCGGGCGGAACGACCGGTACATCGGTGCGCTCTGCAGCATGTCGGTGTTGCAGTTGGTCGGGTGAATCACGTTGGCGCGGATGCCGCGCACCGCCAATTCGGTTGCCAGGTCGTGCACGTACTGCGCGATGAGCCGTTTGGAGGTCATGTAGGCCATGCCGCCCGGATCGGCGCCGGGGTTGGCCTTCTGGTGTGCGTCCATCAACGCGGCCGCCGACGAGGTGGCGATGATCGATGCGCCCTCACCGAGGTGGGGCAGGGCGACCTGGATGCCGTTGATGGTGCCGACCAGGTTGGTGTTGATCACGTCGGTCCATGCCTGCAGCGGCGGGTTGCCCTTCATGCCGGCCACGCCGGCTTGGGCGACGACGATGTCGAGCTTGCCGAACTCGGCGATGCCGGTGTCCAGGGCGCTCTTCAGCGCCGCCGCGTCGCGCACGTCGGCCTGCGCGGTGATGATGCCCCGCCCGGTCTTCTCGACCAGTTTGGCTGTCTCCTCGAGGTCAGCCGGGGTGGCCATCGGGTAGCCGATCGTGGCGATGTCCTCGCACAGATCGACGGCGATGATGTCGGCGCCTTCCTCGGCCAGCCGCAGCGCGTGGCTGCGGCCCTGACCGCGGGCTGCGCCCGTGATGAATGCGACCTTCCCGGCTACGCGTCCCACGTCATTTCCTTTCGTTGGCTCCAGCGAATTCAGCGCGCATCAGGTGTTGCGACCGCCGTTGACTCCCAAGATCTGGCCGGTGATGTAGCCGGCCTCCTCCGACACCAGGAAGGCGCAGGCCGCGGCGATGTCCTGCGGGGTGCCGATGCGCCGGACCGGTGTGCGGGCGATGTTGTCCTCGACGTCGCCGAGGAAGCCGCGGCTTTCGGCCTTGCGCAGCATCGGGGTGTCGATGAAGCCGGGCGGCACCGCGTTGACCGTGATGCCGTTGGGCCCGTATTCGAGAGCCAGGGTTTTGGTCAGCCCGTTGACGGCGGACTTGGCCGCCACGTAGTGCGCCATGTACGGGGTACCGGAGTGCGTGCTCGACGACGAAATGTTCACGATCCGACCCCAGCCGGCGTCCAGCATGTCCGGCAGCACCGCCTGAATGGTGTGGAAGACGCCGTTGAGGTTGACATCGATGACGCGTTGCCAGTCCTCGAAGGTGATGTGGGTGAACTTCTTGAACCCGTCCAGACCGGCGGCGTTGACCAGCACGGTGACCGGGCCGAGCCGCTCGCGGATCTGCGCCAGCGCGGCATCGAGCTGTGCGCGATCGGTGACATCGGCGGCGAACGACGAGGAGTCTTCGGATGGGTTGAGGTCGATGACGGCGACCTGGTGGCCGTCGGTGCGGAGCCGGTTGACGACGGCCGCGCCGATGCCTGAGGCACCCCCGGTTACGACAGCTGTTCTCACGAGCAGGCCGTCTCGGTCACAAAGAATCTCCCTTCCGAATATGAGAACCATACTCTCATAGCTGTGGTTCTGGCAAGGATGCCGCGAAACCGCGCTCAACTGCGCAGAAGCGGTGCCGACGGCTGTTGACGTACCGGATTCCCAGATCAGACGGGTTTGTCGATCCGCTTGAGTTCTCGTTGTCGGAATGTATGATTTGCCGCAGATGAGAATGAAATTACCAACCCCGGTAGGAGGCTGAATGCGTGCGCAGGACACGGCGGCGACCATTGCGGGCGGGAACGGAGCGTCCCCGGCAGGGCCGGCTGTGGACCGGCGGCTGCTCATCGACGGCGAGCTGATCACCACCCACGCCGTCTTCAGCTCGCTGAACCCCGCCACCGGGGAAGTCCTGGGGTATGCGCCGGACGCCGGCGTCGGCGAAGCCGAGGCGGCCATCGCCGCGGCGCGCCGGGCCTTCGACACCACCACCTGGTCGACCGACGTCGACCTGCGGATCCGCTGCATGGACCAGTTGCACCGGGCGCTGCTCGCGCACCGCGATGAACTCGCCGCCCTGACGATCGCCGAAGTCGGCGCCACCCCGGCCCTGACCCAGGGCGCCCAACTCGACCAGCCGATCGAGATCGTTCGCTTCTACGCCGACCTGCTCAAGGGCTACCCGATGACCGAAGACCTCGGGAACATCGAAAGCCGCGGAATGCAACACCACCGGTGGGTGGAGAAAGAGCCCGCCGGTGTGGTGGCCGCCATCATCGCCTACAACTACCCCAACCAACTGGCGCTGGCCAAGCTGGCCCCGGCGCTGGCCGCCGGCTGCACGGTGGTGCTCAAAGGGGCCCCGGACACCCCGCTGGTCACATTGGCGCTCGGCGAAATCATCGCCCGGCACACCGACATCCCCGCCGGGGTGGTCAACGTGCTCAGCTCGTCGGACCCGGCGGTCGGGGCCGCACTGACGACCAGTGCCGACGTGGACATGGTCACCTTCACCGGATCCACCCCCACCGGACGCGCCATCATGGCCGCCGCCAGCGACACCCTCAAGCGGGTGTTCCTGGAACTCGGCGGCAAGTCGGCGGCGATCGTGCTGGACGACGGCGACTTCAACACCGCGGCGGTGTTCTCGGCGTTCTCGATGGTCACCCACGCCGGCCAGGGCTGCGCGCTGACGTCGCGGCTGCTGGTCCCCAACAGCCACCACGACCAGATCGTCGAGCTGATCAAGGCCAACTTCGGTCATGTCCGCTACGGCGACCCGAACGACCCCAAGACCTACATGGGTCCGTTGATCAGCGAGAAGCAGCGCGACAAGGTCGACGCCATGGTGAAACGGGCGGTGGCTGCGGGAGCCACCCTGGTCACCGGCGGTGAAAAGGTCGACCCGGGCTACTTCTATACGCCGACGCTGCTGACAGGCGTCGACCCGGACGCTGAGATCGCCCAGGAAGAGGTGTTCGGGCCGGTGCTGGCGGTGATCGGTTACGACGATGACGACGACGCGGTGCGCATCGCCAACAATTCGATCTACGGACTGTCCGGCGCGATCTTCGGCAGCCAGGACCGGGCGCTGGCCGTGGCCCGTCGGATCCGGACCGGAACGTTCTCCATCAACGGCGGAAACTACTTCAGCCCGGACGCGCCGTTCGGCGGCTACAAGCAGTCCGGCATCGGCCGCGAGATGGGTGTCGCCGGGCTGGAGGAATTCCTGGAGCGCAAGACCTTCGCGGTGGTGGTGGGATGAAGCCGCTGGAGGGAATCCGGGTCCTGGAAGTCGCGATGTACGGGTTCGTCCCGTCCGCCGGGGCGGTGCTCGCGGAGTGGGGCGCCGACGTGATCAAGGTCGAGCATGCGGTGACCGGCGACCCGCAGCGCGGGCTGCGCCAAACCGGCATGCTGCGGGTCGAGGGCGACCCGAACCCGAACATCGAGCACGCCAACCGCGCCAAACGCAGCATCGGCCTGGACATGTCGGTGCCGGAAGGCCGCGAGGTGCTCTACGAGCTGGCCCGCCGCAGCGACGTGTTCCTCACCAGCTTCCTGCCCGGGCACCGGCGCAAATTCGCCATCGATGTCGACGACATCCGCGCGATCAACCCGAGCATCGTCTACGCGCGCGGAAGTGCGCTGGGCCCGCGCGGAGCGGAAGCGGAAAAGGGCGGCTACGACATGACCGCGTTCTGGTGCCGGGCCGGCACCGCGGCCACCATCACCCCGGCCGGGATGGACGGCATGATCGGCCCGCCCGGACCGGCGTTCGGCGACACCATCTCGGGCACCAACCTGGCCGGCGGGATCGCGGCGGCGCTACTGAAACGGGAGCGCACCGGCGAACCGTCGGTGGTGGATGTCTCGCTGCTGGGCAGCGGCCTGTGGGCGATGGGGCACACCGTGGCCGTGACGACCCACCTGGGCCAGCGGATGGAGGCGCTCCCGCCGGGCATCCACGGGTCGCCGATCAACCCCCTGGTGGGGCTCTACCCGACCGCCGACGGTCGCTACATCTCGCTGGTGATGATGCAGCCCACCAAATTCTGGGCCGACGTGTGCCGGCACATGGACCTCGACGACCTGATCGACGACCCGCGGTTCGCGACCGTTGAGGACATCGCCGCCAACACCCCCGCGGCGGTGGAACTGCTTACCGCGGCGATGGCCCAGCGTCCGCTGGCCGAGTGGAGCGAACGGTTCGCCACGCTGTCCGGGCCGTGGGCACCGGTGCAGGACACCCTGCAGGCGGCGGCGGACACCCAGGTCCGGGCAAATGAATACGTCGTGCAGGCCGGTGAACTCGAATTGGTCGCCAACCCGGTTCAGTTCGACGTCGCCGCCCCCGACACCGCGGCCGCCCCCGGCTTCGCCGAGCAGACCGAGGAGATCCTCGCCGAACTGGGTCTGGACTGGGACCGCATCATCGAACTCAAAGCCGCCGGCGCGGTCACCTGAGCTCGCGGGAGAATCGATGCCCCTACGCCGCAGTGGCCGCCGGTGTTGCGCCGAATCGCTGTGTGATCCGGCGTTCGGCGCTACGGTTATGCCTTCGAACCCGAGGGGTCCGAGGGGGTGCCGGCGTGACTAAGGCGGCCGCTGTGGGGTTTGACGAGACGGGCACGACCACCTGGGCCGAAAGGTCCGGGAACTGATGGGTATCAGGACGGTCGTGGACCGCTGGACGCCGGGCATTTCGATTCCGCGCGACTTCTCCGGGTCGATGCAGGCGATCGGCGGGCTGTTCGCCATGTCGGCCGACGCGGTGAAGTTCTTGTTTCGCCGCCCGTTCTATGGGCGCGAGTTCCTGGATCAGTCCTGGTTCATCGCGCGGGTCTCGTTGGCGCCCACGCTGTTGGTGGCGATCCCGTTCACCGTGTTGGTCAGCTTCACCCTCAACATCCTGCTTCGTGAACTCGGCGCCGCCGACCTGTCCGGCGCCGGGGCGGCCTTCGGCGCGGTCACCCAGGTCGGACCGATGGTGACCGTGCTGATCGTGGCCGGCGCG
The DNA here is from genome assembly GCF_059812545.1 of Mycobacterium sp. NGS50. NCBI lineage: Bacteria > Bacillati > Actinomycetota > Actinomycetes > Mycobacteriales > Mycobacteriaceae > Mycobacterium > Mycobacterium sp. NGS50. Next base: position 164,144 of record NZ_JCALCW010000001.1, on the reverse strand, counting down.
GGCGCCACCGCGATGTGCGCGGACCTGGGATCGCGCACCATTCGCGAAGAGATCGACGCCATGGAGGTGCTCGGCATCAACCCGGTGCAGCGTCTGGTGGCGCCCCGCATCCTGGCGGCCGGGCTGGTGGCACTGCTGCTGAACAGCCTGGTCGTCATCATCGGCATCGTCGGCGGCTACACCTTCTCGGTGTTCGTCCAAGACGTCAACCCGGGCGCGTTCGCCGCCGGCATCACGCTGCTGACCGGGGTCCCCGAGGTGATCATCTCCTGCGTCAAGGCGGCACTGTTCGGGGTGATCGCCGGGATGGTGGCCTGCTACCGCGGCCTGACGATCTCCGGCGGCGGCGCCAAGGCGGTGGGCAACGCGGTCAACGAAACGGTGGTGTACGCGTTCATGTCGCTGTTCGTGGTCAACGTGGTGGTGACCGCCATCGGTATCCGGATGACGGCCAGGTAGCGCCATGGGCAACCGCGTCACCATCAAAGCCGCCTATCCGCGCGTCGTGCGGGAGTTGCGTCGGCCCCGCAACGCGCTGGGCCGGCTCGGCGACCACACCCTGTTCTACGGCCAGTCGATCGCCGGGGCGCCGTTCGCGGCCACCCATTATCGCCGGGAGATCATCCGGTTGGTTGCCGAAATCAGTATGGGCACCGGCACTTTGGCCATGATCGGCGGAACGGTCGTGATCGTCGGGTTCCTGACGTTGGCGACCGGCGGCACCCTGGCAGTCCAGGGCTACAGCTCGCTGGGCAACATCGGTATCGAAGCGCTGACCGGCTTTCTGGCGGCCTTCATCAACGTGCGTATCGCCGCCCCGGTGGTCGCCGGCATCGGCCTGGCAGCCACCTTCGGTGCCGGGGTGACCGCGCAACTGGGTGCGATGCGGATCAACGAGGAGATCGACGCGCTGGAGTCGATGGCGATCCGTCCGGTGTCCTACCTGGTGTCGACCCGGATCGTGGCCGGCATGATCGCGATCACCCCGCTGTACTCGATCGCGGTGATCCTCGCGTTCATCGCCAGCCGATTCACCACCGTCGTGCTGTTCGGGCAGTCCGCCGGGCTCTACGACCACTATTTCCGAACCTTCCTGAACCCGATCGATCTGCTGTGGTCGTTCCTGCAGGCCATCCTGATGGCGCTGACGATCCTGCTGATCCACACCTATTTCGGTTATTTCGCCTCCGGCGGCCCGTCGGGCGTCGGGGTGGCGGTCGGCAACGCGGTGCGCACCTCACTGGTGGTGGTGGTCTCGGTGACGCTGCTGGTGTCGCTGTGCATTTACGGTTCCAACGGAAACTTCAACCTGTCGGGGTAGGGGGTGCAGTGACGGGAAACTTCGGGTCCGGCGGCGCGCACAACCGCGCCGGTCGTTCTGCTGCGCCGGAGCAGAAGTCGTCCACCAAACGTCGGGAGACCCCGGGCTGGGTGCGGCCCACGCTGGGGCTGGTGACCATCGTGGTGATCGCCGGGATCGTGGTGTTCGCGGCCGGCATGTTCAGCGGAAGTTTCACCACCACCATCCCGGTGACCGTGCTGTCGCAGCGCGCCGGGCTGGTGATGAACCCCGACGCCAAGGTGAAGATGCGCGGCGTGCAGGTCGGCAAGGTCGAGTCCATCGACAGGCGGCCGAACGGCGATGCCGAGATCCGCTTGGCGATGGATCCCAAACTGCTGCACCTCATCCCGGAGAACGTGCTGGTAGACATCGCATCCAGCACGGTGTTCGGCGCCAAATTCGTTCAACTCATCCCGCCAGCGCACCCGAGCGCAAAGCCGTTGCGGGCCAAGCAGGTTCTCAGTGGCGACCATGTCACCGTCGAAATCAACACCGTCTTCCAGCAGCTGACCGCGGTGCTGGCCAAGATCGAGCCCGCAAAACTCAACGAAACGCTGGGGGCGCTCGCGCAGGGCGTCAACGGGCGCGGCGAGAAGTTCGGCCAGATGCTGCTCGACCTGGATCATCTGCTGGCCACGCTGGATCCCAGTTTGTCCACGCTGCGCCACGAACTCTCGGTGGCTCCCGACGTGACGCGCGCCTACGGCGACGCCGCACCGGACCTGTTCGCCACCGTCGAGCATGCGACGTCGATCAGCCGGACCTTCGTCGAGGAGCAGAACAACCTCGACGCGGTGTTGGTCAGCGCCATCGGGTTGGCCGACATCGGGAACGACGTCATCGGCGGCAACCGGCAGGCACTGACCAACGTGATCCAGATGCTGACCCCGACCACCGATCTGCTCAGCCAGTACAGCGAGGGGATCAACTGCGCGCTGATGGGCATGATGCCGTTAATGAAGACCCCGCCGTCGCCCGAACCCGGCATCTACGTATCGGTGGCGCTGCCGATGGCAGCCGAACGTTACCGCTACCCGGGCCACCTGCCGAAGGTCGCCGCAACCGGCGGACCGCACTGCACCGACATGGGGCTACCCACGCTGCCCTCGGGTTTTATCCCGCCATTCCTGGTCACCGATGACGGCGCCAACCCGTCGCAGTACGGAAATCAGGGGATCGTGCTCAACTCCGACAGCCTCAAGCAGCTGCTGTTCGGGCCGATCGACGGGCCGCCGCGTAACACCGCGCAGATCGGGCAGCCGGGATGAGCGGGTCACGGTACGGCACCGCCATCAAGTTCGGCATCTACGCCACCGTCATGGTGGTGCTGACGGCTTTCCTGTTCTTCATCTTCGGGCAGTACCGCACGGGCGCGACACAAAAGTTTTCGGCGGTGTTCAACGACGCATCGCGACTGAAATCCGGGGACTCCGTGCGCGTGGCCGGAATCCGGGTGGGCACCGTCAACGGAGTCAAGCTGCGTCCGGACAAAAAAGTCGTGGTGAATTTCGACACCGACCGCGGCATCGTGCTCACCACCGGGACCAAGGCCGCGGTGCGGTACCTCAACCTGGTCGGCGACCGATACCTGGAGCTCGTCGACGGTCCGGGGTCGACGAATCGCTTGGCGACCGGTTCGCAGATCCCGCTTGATCACACCGTTCCGGCGCTTGACCTCGACCTGCTGTTGGGTGGCCTCAAACCCGTCATCAAGGGCCTCAACGCGCAGGACGTGAACGCGCTGACTTCCTCGCTGGTGCAGATCTTCCAGGGCCAGGGTCCGACGCTGGAGTCGTTGTTTGCCAAGACGTCGTCGTTCTCGACGTCGCTGGCCGACAACAACGAAACGGTGCAGGCCCTCATCGACAACCTGAAGACGGTGTTGGCCACCATCTCCCAGGACGGTCAGAAGTTTTCCGGTGCGGTCGACAAACTCCAGACGCTGATCTCTGGGCTGTCGCAGGACCGTGATCCGATCGGGGCGGCGATCGAGTCGCTGGACCGGGGCACCGCCTCGCTGGCCGACCTGCTCGGCGCGGCGCGAGGACCGTTGGCCGGCTCGGTCGAACAGCTGAGCAGGGTGGCGCCGCTGATCGACAAGGACAAGGACCAGCTCGACGAGGCACTGCGCAGAGCCCCGGAGAACTACCGCAAACTGACCCGGCAGGGCGTCTACGGCAGCTTCTACCAGTACTACCTGTGCGGGGTCAGTTGGCGCGCGACCGACCTGCAGGGCCGCACCGTGTTCTTTCCCTGGATCAAGCAAGAAGGCGGGAGGTGCGCGGAGCCGTAATGCTGAAATACCGCGGAACTCATCTCATCCGGGCCGGTTTCATCGGCCTGGTGCTGATCGTGCTGGTGATCGCCATCGGTCTGCAGCCGGAAAGGCTCGTGGAACTGGCGACCTCGGTGCGCTATCAGGCGTTGTTCTCCGAAGCCGGCGGCCTGGCGGTCGGCAATGACGTCACGGTATCGGGCATCAAGGTTGGTGCCGTAACGGAGGTCCAGCTGCACAACGGTGACGCCCTGGTGACGTTCACCGCTCCCGGCAGCGTCGAACTCGGCTCCGACAGCACTGCGCGGATCCGGACCGGTACGTTGCTCGGCGAGCGGGTGTTGACGCTGGAATCGGCCGGCGCCAACCGGATGGCCCCCAACACCGTCATCCCGCTGTCGCGCACCTCCTCGCCGTACTCGCTGACCGACGCCGTCAGCGATCTCACTGCGAGCAGCCGTGACACCGACACCGCCGAACTCAACCGGTCGCTGGACACATTGTCGGCCACCATCGACCAGGTCGCCCCCCAGCTGGGTCCGACGTTCGAGAGCCTCACCCGCATGTCACGCTCGCTGAACGAACGCAACGCATCACTGAGCGAGCTGTTCAAAGCCGCCGGTGATGTCACCGGCGTGCTTTCGGAACGCAGCCAACAGGTCAATCAGCTGCTGCTGGGCGGCAACGATCTGCTGGGTGTGCTTTCGGCGCGGCGCCAGGCGATCGTGAACCTGCTGGCCAACACCTCGACGGTGGCGCGACAGTTGTCCGCCATGGTGCATGACAACGAGTCGAAACTCGCTCCGGCACTGGAGAAAATCAACTCGGTGACGGCGATGCTGGAGAAGAATCGCGACAACATCGGCAAGGCGCTGCCCGGGCTCGGGAAGTTCGAAACCACCCAGGGCGAAGCGGTCTCCAACGGCTTCTACTATCAGGCCTACATTCCCAACCTGATAGTCCCCCAGGTCTTCTTGCAGCCGTGGTTCGATTACGCGTTCGGGTTCCGCCGCGGTGTCAATGCGGGTCAGCCGCCCGACAATGCCGGGCCTCGCGCTGAGTTGCCGTTCCCGTACAACGGCATTCCACAACCGGGTGACCGCCCGTGGTTCGACAACCCAGGAGGGCGCTGATGGCGCGCAGGCGTATCGCGGCCGCCGGGGCGGTGGTGCTGGTCGTGCTGCTGTTCTGTGGTGCGGCACTGCTCATCCGCAATGCCTACTTCAAGCCCAATACGTTCACCGCATATTTCACTACCGCAACAGCGATCTATCCGGGCGACGAGGTGCGGGTGTCCGGGGTCAAGGTCGGCAAGATCACGTCCATTACCCCGCGGGGGACCCAGACGGAGTTGACATTGAGCGTTGACCGTGACGTCCCCATCCCTGCCGATGCGAAGGCGGTGATCGTTGCGCCGAACCTGGTCGCTGCCCGCTACGTCCAGCTGGCGCCGGCCTACCGGGACAGTGGTCCGAAAATGACCGACGGCACGACCATACCTCGGGAACGTACCGCCATCCCGGTCGAGTGGGACGAGGTGAAAAGCCAATTGATGCGGCTGGCAACGGATCTGGGACCCAGCGGCCAGGTGTCGGCCACCTCGGTGGGCCGCGTCATCGATAGCGCCGCCGGCGCGCTGGACGGTAACGGCGACAAGTTGCGCCAGACCCTGTCCCAGCTTTCCGGTGTCGGGCGGATCCTGGCCGACGGCAGCGGAAACATCGTCGACATCATCAGCAATCTGCAAACCTTCGTCACCACCCTGCGGGACAGCAACACCCAGATCGTGCAGTTCCAAGACCGCCTGGCCAGCTTGACCAGCGTGGTCGACGACAGCCGTTCCAGTCTCGACGCCATGCTCAAGGAGCTGTCGGTGGCCGTCGACGATGTCCAGCGCTTCGTCAACGGGAGCCGCAGTCAGACCGCTGAGCAGGTGCAGCGGTTGGGTAATGTCACCCAGAACCTGGTCGAGCACCAGAAGGACCTCGAGCAGGTGCTGCACGTGTCGCCCACCGCGTTCGCGAACTTCTACAACATCGTCAGTCCCAACACCGGTAGTCCACTCGGTGCGTTCACCCTGGCCAACTTCCAGAGTCCCGTCGGGGCCCTTTGCGGGATGGTCGGTGCCATCGAGAACGTCACCGCGCTGGAGAGCTCGAAGCTGTGTGCGCAATACCTCGGTCCGGCGTTGCGGCTGCTGAGCTTCAACGAGGTGCCCATCCCGTTCAGCCTGTTCCTGACCCCCGCCGCCACCCCGGACAAGTTGGTCTACAGCGAGGACCGGCTACTCCCCGGGGGTACCGGGCCGAGGCCGATACCGGCAGAGATACCGCCCTCGGTGTCGGCGTACACGGGGTTGCCGGGTGTCGATCCGGTAGGGCCGGAACCGCCGCCGCCGCCGGCACGTATCCCGGGGGTCGCGGTACCGGTGCCCCCGCCTTCGACCGGAACCGGGTTCTTCCCCGACCAACTCACTCCCGCGGACCGGGCATTGCTGCCGTCCCCCGCCCCGGCGCCCGGCAACGTGCCGGATCTGCTGCTCCCCTCCGAAAGTCCGGCGCCGTGATCCGCAAACTGCTAACGATGAGCGCCATCGCGGCCCTGATGTCGGGATGCGCCTTCCAGGGGCTGAACTCGCTGCCGCTGCCCGGAACCGTCGGGCACGGGAAGGGCGCCGCCGTGTATCACGTCCAGGTCGCCAATGTGGGTACCCTGGAGTCCAATTCGCCGGTAATGGTCGACGACGTCGTGGTCGGCAGCGTCGGCAAGATGACCGTGCAGAACTGGCATGCCGAGGTTGAGGTATCCGTCGAGCCCGGGGTGGTGGTACCTGCCAACGCGGTGGCCACGGTCGGACAGACCAGCTTGCTGGGTTCGATGCACCTGGCACTCGACCCGCCGGTGGGGCAGGCGCCGCACGGGAAGCTGGCACCGGGGGCCACCATCGGGCTGGACAAGTCGTCGACCTATCCCTCTACCGAGCAGACGCTCGCATCGTTGTCGGCATTGGTCAACGGCGGTGGGCTCGGGCAGATCGGCGATGTCATCCACAACTTTTCCGCTGCGCTGTCCGGTCACGAAACGCAGGTGCGCGACCTGCTGACCCGCTTAGACGATTTCGTCGGCTTGCTCGACACCCAGCACGACGACATCATTGCCTCGATCCAGGAGTTGAACCGGGTCGCATCCACCTTCGCCGGTCAGCGTGACGTGCTCACCCAAGCGCTGCAACGGATCCCGCCGGCTCTCGATGTTCTGGTCCGGGAGCGGCCGACATTCACCACGGCGCTGCAAAGGCTGGGTACGTTCAGCGACACCGCCACCCGGCTGATCAACGACACCCAGGGCTATCTGGTACGTAATCTGGCGAACCTGGAACCGGCCCTCAAAGCGCTGGCCGATGTCGGGCCTGACCTCGATACCGTGTTGGCGTACCTGACCACATTCCCCTTCCCGCAGAGCCTCATTGATCGGGGTGCTCGCGGCGATTACATGAACCTCTATGCGATCGTGGACATCACGGTTCCGCGACTCAAGCGCACGCTGATGCTGGGCACCCGGTGGGGTGAGCCGGGCGCGGCGCAGGTGCCGGCACCCGGCGATCCGTGGTACCTGAACTACACCTACGACCCGCTCAGCGTCGGTGTGCTGCCGTCGCGCCCCGGCCCGCCGCCTGCCGGTGCGCCGGGGCCGGGACCGGTTGCCCCTGCACTGCCGGGCCCGGCGCCGGCGGCGCCGGGACCACCTCCAGTCGCTGATCCCGGTGCCGCACCGCCGCCGGCGGCAGTACCGAGCGATGGGGACGGCTGATGCTGACACGTTTCGTCCGAATGCAATTGGCGGTGTTCACCATCGCGTCGATCGTCGGCGTGCTGGTGATGGTGTTCGCCTACATCCAGGCACCGATGCTGCTCGGCGTCGGCCGGATGACGGTCACCCTCGAACTGCCCGCGACCGGCGGCTTGTACCGGTTCTCCAACGTGACGTATCGGGGCGCGCAGATCGGCAAGGTCACCAAGATCGATCTAACCGAGACCGGTGCGAGGGCGACGCTCTCGTTGGACACCTCACCGAAGATCCCGGCCGACGAATTGCAGGCCAAGGTGCTCTCCGTCTCGGCGGTGGGCGAGCAATACGTCGAGTTGCTACCGCAAACCGACGCGGCACCGTATTTGCGCGACGGCTCGACGATCACCATGTCCGACAACGACATCCCGCAGCAGGTCGGGCCGATGCTGGATCAGGTCAGCGCGCTGATCAACAGCATCCCCAAGGACCGGCTGTCTGATCTGCTGGACGAGTCGTATCGGGCCCTCAACGGCGCCGGCTTCGACCTCGAGTCGCTCAGCGACGCGTCGGCGAAAGTCGCTGCCGACGCCGACCGGATCGCCGAGCGGACCCGTGCACTCATCGACGACAGCAGCCCGCTACTGGACGGGCAGGCGCAAACCGCCGACGAGATCCGCACCTGGGCGCGCAGCCTGGCGCATGTGACCGGAACCGTAGTCGACGATGACCGTCAGGTACGCACCCTGCTGACCACCGGCCAGGTGGCCGCCAACGAGGCGTCCGCGTTGCTTCAGCAGATCAAGCCCACGTTGCCGGTGCTGCTGGCCAACCTGACCACCGTGGAGGAGACCCTGGTGGTCTACCGGCCCGCGGTCGAACAGTTGCTGGTGCTGCTGCCGCCGACCGCGGCGGCATATCAGTCGTTCGGGCCTACCACCAATGCGACCGGGGTGACGGCGGGTGACTTCGTCTTGTCGGTCTCCGATCCGCCGGCCTGCACCGTCGGGTTTCTGCCGCCGTCGCAGTGGCGGTCGCCCGCCGACACCACCACCATCGACACCCCGGATGGTTTGTACTGCAAGCTGCCTCAGGATTCACCGCTGAATGTCCGCGGCGCCCGCAACCTTCCCTGTATGCGCCATCCCGGCAAACGGGCGCCGACGGTGGCGATCTGTGACAGCGACAAGCCGTTTGTGCCGCTGGCGATGCGCCAGCACGCCACCGGCGCCATGCCCTTCGACCCGAATCTGATCGCGCAGGGCATCCTGCCCGACGACCGGGCCACCTTCAACGACCAGATCTACGGACCACGCGAGGGCACCCCGTTGCCGCCGGGCGTGGTTCCCGGGCCTGCGGCGGCCCCCGGACCGCCGGGTGCGCCGGCGACCACCGACAGCCTGCTGCTGCCCCCGGTGCCGCCGCCGGCCGACGATGCAGCCGCCCCCGGCGCCGCAACGCCGGGGATGGCGCCAAGCGCATACGGACGCAACGAGTCTGAATCCGGCCCATCGGTTGCCATCGCTCAATACAACCCGAAGACCGGTGTCTACATGGCGCCGGATGGCAAGACGTTCCAGCGATCCGACATCGTGTCCGGGAAGCCGAAGTCGTGGAAGGAGATGCTGCCCGCCTGAGGCGAGGCCGCGCTCACGCCACCTTGCGCATGGTGAATGGCATCCGGATGGTGAGCCACTGGTTCACACCGCATGCCCCGCTTTGCGCGACCGTTCGGTCTTCGCCGGCGAACTGGATGGCCTCGGATTGGCGAATCATCACCATGCCGTTCTCGTCTACGCCGTAGAAGCGGATGGTCTGCTCACCGGGGAACGTGGCCCCGTCGTCGCACCGTTCCCAATCAGGGATCAGGCGTTTGACTTCCCACTGGCCGGCGAACCGGATCAGCGGCACCGTCCAGCCCGCGTCGCTGCTGACCTGTCCGGTACAGGTCGACGGGGCACTGCACGTCGAGCTGATGGTCCAGGTGCTGGTGACGGTCGGCTCGTTGTGATAGGACTCACGGGTTTTCGCCCAGTCGCCCATGGAGCGGGCGATGAACGTCCCATTGATCGGCATCTCGTCGGTGATGGCTCGGGCTTGTGGGTGGGCCGCTGTACCGGGCAGGGTCAGGGCGACAATCGCGCCGGCAATCACTCCACGTGCGCGCATCGCAGGCTCCTTACGGGTGCGAACGGAGGCAGCCGCTGGATAGCGGGATTCTCAAACTAGGAGAATAACACTTCGATGACTTTGCCGGACCGGGAATCTCGGTCCGCCCCGCTACATCCGCGACAGCGAGAAGGGGTAGGTGGTGGTCCCGCCCGGCCCGCCGTCACAACCCGTCTCGGACACCGAGTCCATGGCGCCGGTCAACGTCGCCGCATCCCAGGAGTAGGTGTCGTGGGTGACGTAGGCGGGGCCGTAGTAGACGCCGCCGCAACGCAGGCCGTAGGGGTCCTCGACGGTCATGGTGTAGCGGCCGTTGGCCAGGTGGGCGTAGCCGTCCCAGGTGTCGGCTTTGGCGTTGGGACGGGGGATCTGGCTGACCTGGACGCAACCCTTCTCCGATGGGCAGGGCGAGATCTTCCACACCATGGAATGGAAGTCGTACCGGTCGGGGATGGACAGCTCGTAATTGCCGACCACCATGTCGGCGTGGGCGAGCGGGGCGAGCGCCATTGCGACCGACGTGGCCGCCGCCGCCGCGAGACACCGTGCTACCTGGTTCATATGGCCTCCGTCCGCTTGCCCAGACCGGTCTAGACCGGCTCGAATTTTGAGATCAACCAGGAGTCTTTGATTTTCGTCAGCGTTACCCGCACGCCGCTCGCCGCGAATCCAGGCTCCGGTCGCTCGCTGCTCGCATTGGTCTGGTCGACGAATAGCAGTACGGTCGCCGAGCGCGGGCGCAGTTCTGACACGGCGCCCCGTACCAGCCTGGCGCTGGCGTGCACGCCGCGCTGCTTGACCGCGGGTCCCATGACCTCGTCAGTGAATCGGCCGTAGTAGGTGAGGAACTCCCCGGTGAGATGCGATTTCGCCGTGGCCATCTGGGCGTCGAAGGTGTCCGGGGTGTAGGTAAGCAGTGCCAGTGTGCCATCCTCGGCGGCCGCGAGCACCGCCTTGGACGCCGCGTCGTCAGTCTGCTGGTCGGGGCGGTACTGCAGGAAGAAGTAGCCGACTGCGAACCCCACCGCGGCCACGGTGATCACGGCCAGCGTGAGCAGCCGCCAGCGAGGCGCGCGGCGTGGGCCCGGTGTGTCGGTGTCGGTCCGGGCACCCCCAGCATTGCCGGCGGAGATGTCGTCTTCTGGGGTGTCGGCCAGAACCGGTTCGTCGGCGCTCATTGGACGAACTCGACATCGGCGATCTTGAGCTGCCCGCCATCGCGGGACAGCGTCATGGCGATCCGCCAGAGCCGCGGCTGCTGCGGCGCCCCTTCGGCGTTGGTGCCTTCGGTGCGCGCGGCGACCAGCGCGACGGCCGAGTCCGCGCTCACCGATTCGACGGCGACATCGGTGACCGCCACCCGGGTGACGACCTTCGACTTCTCGAGGTCCGCGACCAGTTCCTTTGCGCCCGCCAGGTAGTGGTCCTTGAACTTGCCGGTCGAGTGATCGATCAGGCCCTGTGTATCGGCTTGGGCGGTAGCGTGATCCAGGGTCATCAGGATCTCGGTGTTCTCGCGTGCGGCCGTGGCGACTTCGGCCGTTTGCCGGGAGTCCCGGGCCGATATCCAGTGCCGCCACCCCATGTAGCCGGTCGCGGTGAGTGAGCAGCAGAGCATCAGGACGAGCGCCGCGACGGTGACGGTCACCCGAGTGGGCAGTCGAAACCTGCGCCGCTTGTTGGCGCGCTCGGCGAAATCCGCGGCGTCGCCTGCGGCTTGCGGTGGTGCGGTGTCGTCGGATGCCGTCGCGATCTCGGTGGTCTCGGACGTCGCGGCTTTGGCCTGCTGGCGTGCACGTTCGGCACGGGCACGGGCAGCCTCGGCGCGGGCCTCCGCCTTGGCAGCTGCGGCCTCGGCCTCCTGCAGATCGTCGGCGGTCTCGCCGGCGTCGGAGTCCAGTGCAGTCGAGGGACGATCATTGGTCGACACCGCCACCTCCTTACGCGCCGGACGGGTTGAGGAGAACCACGTTATCAGTCGGGCGGGCGGGCCGGCCGGTGGTGCACCGGCCGATCCTCGGATCACCGGATTTACCTGCGTAAATAGTGTTTCCGCGGGAGGCGATTCCGGGCCCGATAGGGAGGGCGCCGTGCGGCTCGTGCACCGCGATCCGCGACTTGCGCCGAAGTAATCTTCTCCGACAGTGAGAATTCGCTTTCCGGATGTGGCAGAGTGGGGCGGTGCGATGGAGGGTGGCTGCTGCCACGGTGCTGGTTGCCGCTGCGGAATGGTCGGCGCCGATCGCCGCGGCGGAGCCGACGGCGTGCGACAACCCGTTCTGCACTCCGGGGATTGCCGGGGGAGTGACGCTCGGCGCCCCCTGCGACAACCCCACCTATTTCGTCTTCGGCACGACGGACTGGGGCCGGCTGGTGTTCTGTGGGTCGCCTCGTCGGTATGAGCCGAGATACTTCCGGTCCCCGCCGATGGTGGGGATCAAGGAGGAAGGCGCCAACTGCAAGCAGTATCCGAACTACGTCGCCCAGGCCCCGGATGGTCTGTTTCTCACCTGCACCGTTGCGCACGGCGAGACTGTTTGGGTCCGAGGCGACCTCTAGCCCTTACCAACTCCGCAGCGAGCACAGCGTGCCCTTGGGGCCGTTGCTGGACTTCACCACCACCCCGTCGACGGCCAGTTGGCATTGAAAACCGGTGGTGACGTTGGAATCTCCGCTGGTCGCCGTGACCATGGCCCACTGGTCGGGGTCCTGCAAGGTGACATCGAGCACCCAGGGCTTGCCCGGTCCGATGTCGGCTTCGGTGCGGGGGCTGTAAACGTACGGGTCGTGGCTGTAGTCGGCGAACGTCGGCGGGTCGGTGTCGCGGTAGTAGATGTAGGCGTACACCGGCGTGCTGGCGGTGACGGTGTAGCGGACCTGGTGCGGCCCGGCGTGCGCGGGCGCACTCATCGCCAAACCGGACGACGCCACCAGCGCAACCGCCATGGCGCCCAGGGCCCGTGAGCGTAGACGTGAAAGCGTCATCTCCGAATACTAGAACGCCGTTTCCGGACGCTGCGCGGATATCTGCGATTCGGACCTCGCCCGGCGTTCGACCGACGCTACGATATCGGTCGAACGCCTATGTCCCAGTCAGTTAATCGGCCCCGCCGGATCGGCGCGCCGGACGCCAAGAACCGGGCACTGCTGTTGGACGCCGCCGAGCAGTTGATGCTGGAGGAGGGCTACCCCGCGGTCAGCTCGCGACGGGTGGCCGAGAAGGCCGGTCTCAAGCATCAACTGGTCCACTATTACTTCCGCACCATGGACGACTTGTTCTTGGCGGCGTTCCGTCGGCGCGGTGATCAGGGGCTGGAAGATCAGGCGGCGGCGCTGAAATCCCCCAAACCGCTGTGGGCATTGTGGCGGTTCAGTACCGATCCGGCCGGGGCCGCGCTGACCACGCAGTTCATGGCGTTGGCCCACCACCGCAAGGCGTTGAAGGCGGAGATCGCCCGCTATGCCGAGCAACTGCGCGCCGAACAGTGCAAGGCGGTCGCCGAGCTACTCGAACAATCCGATCTCGACACCGAGGAGTGCCCGGCCGAGGTGATGATGGTCCTGATGACCAGCCTGTCGCGGATGCTGGTGATGGAGGAGGAGGCGCTGGGGATGACCTCGGGCCATGCCGAGACAGTCACCTTCGTCGAGCGCTGGCTGCACCGGTTGGAGGGCGAGCCGCCGGCGTCGTAGCCGCAGATCTGCCCGCGACAAGTCCGACGTGCGCATTGCGGCATCCGCGAAAAGAGAATACCCTTCTCATGAACTGAAAAGGAGCATCTCATGGGTCAGCTGTCGCACCGGGTCGACATCCCGTTTCCGCTGTTCGACGCGGACAACCACCTCTATGAGCCGCCGGAGGCGATGACCAAGTACTTGCCCAAGGAGTACAAGGACGTCGTCCAGTACGTCGAGATCAACGGCCGCACCAAGATCGCCATTCGCGGCCAGATCAGCGAGTACATCCCCAACCCCACCTTCTCCGTGGTGGCCAAGCCGGGTGCCTGGGAGGAGTACTTCAAGTTCGGCAACCCCGACGGCAAGAGCAAGCGTGAGCTGTTCGGCGAGCCGATGAAGTCGATTCCGGCGTTCTTCGAGCCCGCGCCGCGCCTCGAGCTGATGGACGAGCTCGGCGTCGAGCGTTCGCTGATGTTCCCGACCCTGGCCAGCCTGATCGAGGAGCGGCTGCGCGACGACCCGGTCGCGATCCACGTCATCATCCACTCGCTCAACCAGTGGCTCGACGAGGTCTGGGGCTTCAACTACAAGAACCGGATCTTCACCACGCCGGTGATCACCCTGCCCATCGTCGAGAAGGCCATCGAGGAGCTGGACTGGGCGGTCAAGCGCGGTGCTCGCGCGATCCTGATCCGCCCGGCGCCGGTGCCCGGCTTCCGCGGGCCGCGGTCCTTCGCACTGCCCGAGTTCGACCCGTTCTGGCGCAAGTGCGTCGAGTACGACGTGTTCGTCGGGATGCACTCCTCGGACAGCGGCTACTCCCGCTACACCTCGGAGTGGGACGGCGCCAGCCAGGAGATGCTGCCGTTCCAGACCAATGCCATGTCGATCCTCAACGAGTGGCGCCCGATTCAGGATGCGGTGGCCTCCTGGGTGATCCACGGAGCGCTGTTCCGCCACCCCAAGCTCAAGGTGGGCATCGTCGAGGCCGGCTCGAAGTGGATGTTCCCGCTGCTGGACTCGATGACCGAGGTGTACAAGAAGGCGCCGGAAGCCTTCTTGGGCAACCCGATGGAGGAGATCAAGAACCGCATCTACGTCAGCCCCTTCTACGAGGAGGGCATCGACGACCTGATCAACCTGATCGGTGTGGACCAGGTGCTCTACGGCTCGGACTGGCCGCACCCGGAGGGGTTGGCCGAACCCACCCACTACGTGACGGCGTTGTCGCATCTGCCGGTCGAGGACCAGGCCAAGATCATGGGCGGCAACCTGGGTCGCCTCGTTACCCTCTAAGGGGTGCAGCGTTGGCAGACCATCCCCGAGATGGTCTTGAGCGCCGGCGACCGCTTCGGTGCCGCCGAAGCGGTCGCCGACGGCCCGCTGCGGTTCAGTTTCGCCGAGCTCGCCGAGCGGGTCCGGTGTGCGGCAGGGGCATTCGCCGCAGCCGGTATCGAGAAGGGTGACCGGGCGGCGATCTGGGCGCCGAATTCCGCGGAGTGGATCATCGCCGCGTTCGGTCTGTTGACCGCCGGGGGTGTGCTGGTTCCGGTCAACACCCGCTTCAAAGCGGCCGAGGCGGACGACGTGATCCGCCGCAGCGGATCCAAGCTGGTTCTGGTCGAGAAGGGTTTCTTGGGGCTGGATTTCACCGTTCCGCCGGGCGTCCCGGTGATCGACCTGAAGTCGGATTTCCTGGCCAGCGGCCCGCCGCTGTACCGCCCGGTGGACGGCACCGCGATCGCCGACATCATCTTCACCTCGGGCACGACCGGCCGGCCCAAGGGCGTGATGATGAACCACCTGCAGAATCTGCGGGGGTACGCCGACTGGTGCGACCTCGCCGACCTCCGCGAAGGCGACCGCTATCTGATCGTCAACCCGTTCTTCCACACCTTCGGCTACAAGGCCGGGTGCATCGCCTCCTGCATCCGGGGCGCCACCATGCTGCCGGTACGGGTGTTCGACGTCGCGGCGGTGCTGGAACTCATTGAGGCCGAACGGATCACCATGCTGCCCGGGCCGCCGACGCTGTACCACTCCTTGCTGGCGGCGCAGGGGGAGCACGACCTGTCGTCGCTGCGGGCCGCCGTCACCGGGTCCGCCGACATTCCGGTGGAGCTGATCCGCCGGATCCGCAACGAACTTCCCTTCCAGTCGATCATGACCGGTTACGGCCTCACCGAAGCAGGTACCGTGACGGCCTCCCGGCGCGGCGACTCCTTCGAGGACATCGCCACCACGGTGGGGCGGGTGTGCGATGACCTGCAGGTGCGCATCGACGGTGGTGCCGAGGCCGGTGGTTCAGCGAGGCTCGCCGGAGGTGAGGCGAAGCTGGAACCGCCGCATCAATCTGGTGGTTCAGCGAGGCTCGCCGGAGGTGAGGCGAAGCTGGAACCGCCGCATCAATCCGGTGGTTCAGCGAGGCTCGCCGGAGGTGAGGCGAAGCTGGAACCGCCGCATCAATCTGGTGGTTCAGCGAGGCTCGCCGGAGGTGAGGCGAAGCCGGGATCGCCGCATCAATCCGGTGAACTGCTGGTGCGCGGCTACAGCGTGATGCAGGGCTATCTCGACGACCCGGCTGCTACCGCCGCGGCGATCGATCCCGACGGCTGGCTGCACACCGGTGACCTGGCCAGCATCGACGACGCCGGGCGGGTGCGCATCGTCGGGCGGATGAAGGACATGTTCATCGTCGGCGGTTTCAACGCCTATCCCGCCGAGATCGAGGGCTTCCTGCTGGAGCATCCCGCCGTGCGGCAGGCGGCGGTGATCGGGGTGCCCGACGAGCGGCTGGGACAGGTGGGCAAGGCCTTCGTCGTCGCCGAAAGCCCGGTTTCCGAGCAGGATCTGATCGCCTGGAGCCGGGAGCGGATGGCCGGGTTCAAAGTGCCGCGGTCCGTGCAGTTCGTCGCGGACCTGCCGCTGAACGCCACCGGCAAGGTTGACAAAGCCCAGCTGCGGTGAGCATTCCGGGCGCGAGCAGACGTAAATGTGCCCTTTGGGGGGCGGATTGGGCACATTTGCGTCTGCTCGCGGGTGATGGCGCCTAGCTCGCCGGCGGATACGGCAGATTGCTGCTGGTCTGCGGATCGACCTGAACCGGACGGCCCAGATACGGGAACGCACGTTGCGGGCAGGCCGGCCGATCGCAGATCCGGCACCCCGCGCCGATCGGTACCGTCGCGGCGGCGTCGCTGAGATCGATGCCGATCGAGTAGACGAGTTTGTCGGCGTGCGCCAGATCGCAGCCCAACCCGATGGTGAAGCTCTTCGGCGTCCCCAGATAGCGGCTCGGGGTTGACACCGACGTCTTGGCCAGCCAGAAATAGCTACGGCCGTCGGGCATCTGCGCCACCTGGGTGAGGAATTCGCCGGGGCGGGACAGGGCGTGGTGCACCACCCACAGCGGACAGTTGCCGCCCACCCGGGAGAAGTGAAAAGCGGTGGCGGACTGGCGCTTGGAGATGTTTCCGGCGCTGTCGGTCCGTACGAAGATGAACGGCACACCGCGCGCGTCCGGGCGCTGCAGCGTGGACAACCGGTGGCAGATGGTCTCGAAACCGACCTCGAATCGGCGGGCGAGCTGGTCGATGTCGTAACGCAACTCGGTGGCAGCGGACAAGAACGGCCGATACGGCAACAGCAGTGCGCCGGCGAAATAGTTGGCCAGCCCGATGCGTGCCACATCGCGGGCTTCGATGCTCAATCGGTCGTCGCCGGCCACGATCGTGTCGATCAGGTCGGTGTGCAGCAGCAGCGCGAGCTGGGTGGCGAGCTGGAAGGCCCGCTGTCCGGGCAGCAGCCAGCGCGCGAGGTAGAGCACCTTGGCGTCGCGGTGATAGCGGCGTTTGACACCTGCGCCCAGCGCGTCGCCGTCATCGATGACCACGGTGATGCCGAACCGTTCGGTCAGCAGCCGGGCCAGTTGGCCGTCGAGGCCGCCGACGCGTAGCCGCTGGGTGGAGAACAGCTCTTCGGCCGCCCGATCGAGTGCGTCGATGTAGTTGCGACGGTCGTAGAAGAAGTCGCGCACCTCCTCGAACGGCATCGGTGGTTGCGTTCCGGTCTGGGCGTTCAGGGCGGCCCGGCCGTGAACGGATTCGAGTTCGGCGGTCGCGTCATGCAGGCGCCGGTGCAGGCTCACCATCGCCTGGCCGACATCGGGCATTCGGGCGATCAGTTCCTCGATCTGGGCCGCCGTGACGTCCGGTAGCACCTCGCGCAGATCGGCCGCCAACCGGGCGTCGGCATCCGGCGCGAAGTAATGGGTGGGCAGGTCGAACCGGTCCGACAGGGCGAGCAGGACCGGCACCGTCATCGGGCGCTGATCGTTCTCCAGCTGGTTGACGTAGCTCGTGGACAGGTTCAGCGCACGCGCCAGCGCGACCTGTGTCAGGCCTTTCTCATCGCGCAGCCGTCGAAGGCGAGCGCCCGCGAATGTCTTCGCCACCGTCACCGGACTCTACGCCACCTGCGTTACACAAAATTCGCAAACGTGCATCGCTGAGGACGCATAATTACGCAGATACAGGTACTTTCCCGGATGGCGTCGGACTGAGTAGCCTGCGGATTATGCGTAACTACGACGTCAGGACACGACGCAGCGCCGACGATTTCCCGCCTACCGAGCACTTGGCCTACAGGATCGCGCAGGTCGCCGCGGACCCGGTGGCGGTCCCCGCGGAGACCGAGGCGATGGTGATCAACCGCATCATCGACAACGCCGCGGTGTCGGCGGCCGCGGTGACCCGCCGGCCGGTCACCGTCGCGCGGGCGCAGGCCCTGGCGCACCCGAACCGGCACGGCGCGGCGGTATTCGGCGTGGCCGGCACGGTGTCGGCGGAATGGGCCGCCTGGGCCAACGGTGTGGCCGTGCGTGAACTGGACTTCCACGACACCTTCTTGTCCGCCGAGTACTCCCACCCGGGCGACAACATCCCGGCGTTGGTGGCCGTCGCACAGCAACTAGGCGTGCGCGGGTCGGATCTGATCCGCGGCATCGCCACCGCCTACGAAGTGCAGATCGATCTGGTCAGGGGAATCTGCCTGCACGAGTACAAGATCGATCACGTCGCCCATCTGGGCCCGTCGGTCGCCGCCGGACTGGGCGCCATGCTGCGATTGGATCCGGAAACCATCTACGACGCGATCGGCCAGGCGCTGCACCTGACCACCGCCACCCGCCAATCCCGCAAGGGCCGCATCTCCAGCTGGAAGGCCTTCGCCCCGGCATGGGCCGGCAAGGTGGCCATCGAGGCCGTCGACCGGGCGATGCGCGGCGAGGGATCGCCCGCGCCGATCTGGGAGGGCGAGGACGGTGTCATCGCCTGGCTACTCGGCGGGCCGGAGCGCAGCTACCAGGTTCCGCTTCCCGAACCAGGTGAGCCCAAACGCGCCATCCTGGACAGCTACACCAAGGAGCACTCCGCCGAATACCAGAGCCAGGCCCCCATCGACCTGGCCCGGCGGCTGCGGGAACGCATCGGCGACCTCGATGAGATCGCCTCGATTGTGCTGCACACCAGCCATCACACCCACGTGGTGATCGGTACCGGCTCAAACGACCCGCAGAAGTTCGATCCCGATGCGTCCCGCGAAACGCTGGACCACTCGGTCATGTACATCTTCGCGGTCGCCCTGCAGGACGGTGGTTGGCATCACGAACGGTCCTATGCGCCCGAGCGTGCCCACCGGCCCGATACCGTCGCGCTGTGGCGCAAGATCTCCACCGTCGAGGATCCGGAATGGACCCGGCGTTACCACTCGAATGATCCCGCCGAGAAGGCATTCGGCGCCAAAGCCGTCGTCACGTTGCGCAGCGGCGACACGATCGTC
Source organism: Mycobacterium sp. NGS50 (assembly GCF_059812545.1). Classification (NCBI taxonomy): domain Bacteria; kingdom Bacillati; phylum Actinomycetota; class Actinomycetes; order Mycobacteriales; family Mycobacteriaceae; genus Mycobacterium; species Mycobacterium sp. NGS50. The sequence goes on along the minus strand of NZ_JCALCW010000001.1, from coordinate 145,056 downwards.
GACGAGCTCGCGGTGGCCGACGCACACCCGTTGGGAGCGCGCCCATTCGAACGCCCGCAGTACATCGCCAAGTTCGCCGAACTCGCCGACGGTGTGGTGCAAGCCGGGGAACAGCAGCGGTTCCTGGCAGCCGTCGACGGCGTCGCCGATCTCAAACCCGGCGGCCTGGATGCGCTGAACCTCCGCGTCGACACCCGTGTGCTGGACCAGGCGCCCAGCGTTCCGGCCGGGATATTCCGATGAGCACCGGTCTTTTTGGTGCGACGACGCCGGCGTCGGAGAAACGTCGCTGCTTCCGCGCCGGGCTGGAATCCGGTCGGCTACAACGCCTCCCGGGCGCCTTCTCGCCGCTGGTGGCCAAGCTGATCGCCGAGCTCGGATTCGACGGCGTTTACGTCTCCGGCGCGGCGCTGTCGGCCGATCTGGGCCTGCCCGACATCGGCCTGACGACGCTGACCGAAGTGTGTGCCCGGGGCCGGCAGATCGCCGCCGTCACCGATCTGCCGACACTGATCGACGCCGACACCGGTTTCGGCGAGCCGATGAGCGCAGCCCGCACGGTGACGCTGCTCGAAGACGCGGGGCTGTCCGGACTGCATCTGGAAGATCAGGTCAACCCGAAACGCTGCGGGCATCTCGACGGCAAGGCTGTGGTTGCGGCCGCGGACATGGTCAAGCGGCTGCGTGCGGCCGTGTCGGCGCGGCGTGATCCGAACTTCATCATCTGCGCGCGCACCGATGCCGTCGGCAGCGAGGGGATGTCCGCCGCGATCGATCGGGCCAAGGCCTACGCCGACGCCGGAGCCGACCTGATCTTCACCGAAGCGCTGGGCACCCCGGCTCAATTCGAACGGTTCCGCGCGGCGCTCGACACCCCGCTGCTGGCCAACATGACCGAGTTCGGCAAATCCGACCTGCTCACCCGCGCCCAGCTGGCCGATATCGGCTACAACGCGGTGATCTACCCGGTGACGACGTTGCGGCTGGCGATGTACGCCGTCGAGGCCGGCCTCCGCGAAATCGCGGACACCGGAACGCAATCCGGATTGCTGGGCCGGATGCAGCACCGCAGCAGACTCTACGAGCTGCTCCGCTACGCCGATTACGGGCAATTCGACACCGACGTCTACAACTTCGGGTTACAGGGAGTGCGCTGATGACCGCCGCCATGGATGGACGTGTTCACAAGGGTCTGGCCGGGGTCATCGTGGACACCACCTCGATCTCCAAGGTGGTGCCGGAAACCAACACCCTGACCTACCGCGGCTACCCGGTCCAGGATCTGGCCGCGCACTGCAGCTTTGAACAGGTCGCCTACCTGTTGTGGCATGGCGAGCTGCCCACCGATCACCAACTGGCGCTGTTCAACCAGCGGGAGCGCGCGTCTCGGCGGCTCAACCGCTCCCTGCTGTCGTTGCTGGCCAAGCTGCCCGACACGTGCCACCCGATGGATGTGGTGCGCACCGCGATCAGCTATCTGGGCGCCGAAGATCCCGACGAGGATGACAGCTCGGTGTCGGCGAACTACGCCAAGGCGCTTCGTATGTTCGCGGTGCTGCCGACGATCGTGGCCGCCGACATGCGCCGCCGCCGCGGCCTGGACCCGATCGCCCCGCACAGTCACCTGGGCTACGCCCAGAACTTCCTGACGATGTGTTTCGGTGGGCTGCCCGAGCCGGAGATCGTGGTGGCCTTCGAGCAGTCGATGGTGCTCTACGCCGAGCACAGCTTCAATGCGTCGACCTTCGCCGCCCGTGTCGTCACGTCCACCCGTTCGGACATCTACAGCGCGGTGACCGCCGCGATCGGTGCGCTCAAGGGGTCACTGCACGGCGGCGCCAACGAGTCGGTGATGCACGACATGCTCGAGATCGGCGCCGCGGATCGTGTCCCGGAATGGCTGCACGGCAAGCTGTCCCGCAACGAGAAGGTGATGGGCTTCGGGCATCGGGTGTACCGCAACGGGGATTCGCGGGTACCCACCATGAAGGCGGCGTTCGAGCGTGTCGCGGCCAACCGCGACGGGCGCCGCTGGCTGGACATCTACCGCCGGCTGGAGCAGGACATGTTCGCGGCGACCAAGATCCAACCCAACCTGGACTTCCCGACCGGGCCGGCCTACTACCTGATGGGTTTCGACATCGCCAGCTTCACACCGATCTTCGTGATGAGCCGGATCACCGGGTGGACGGCGCACATCATCGAGCAGGCGGCATCCAACGCCTTGATCCGGCCGCTCAGCCAATACACCGGGCAGCCTCAACGCGCGCTGGTGTAGCCGCCAACCGGCGCGAGCAGTCGCAAATGTGCCCTATTGAGGCCCGAATTGGGCACATTTGCGACTGCTCGCCGGAGATGGGTCGTGCTAGCCGACCGGGGTGTATTTCAGGTGCAGCTCGGTCAGCCCGCGCAGGATATAGGTCGGCTCAAAGCTGTAGGCGCGGTTGTCGGCCGGACCGTGCTTGTCCTCGTTGATACGGATGTCGGCCATCCGGTCCAGCATCCGGTTGAGGCTGACCTTGCCCTCGACCCGGGCCAACGGCGCGCCCGGGCAGGAGTGCACGCCGCGGGCGAACGCGATGTGCTCGCGAACGTTCTTGCGGTCGAGCTGGAACTCGTGCGGGTTGTCGAATCGGCGCGGATCCCGGTTGACCGCCCCCGGCAGCACCATCACCACGGTGCCCGCCGCCAGCTCGAGGTCACCCAGGGTGGTGGACTTGCGGACCAGCCGGGAGTCGCTTTTGACCGGGCTCTCCATCCGCAGCGATTCCTCGATGAACGCGGGGATCAGGCTGCGGTCGTCGCGCAGCGCCTGCTGGATATCGGGCCGGTCGCCGAGCGCCTGCAGGGCGGCGGAGAGCAGCTTGGCGGTGGTCTCCTGGCCGGCGGCGAACAGGAACGTCGCCGAGCGCACCACGTCGATGACCTCCGGGGTGGCCCCGTCGGGGTACTTGGCGGTCGCCAACGCGGTCAGCACGTCGTCGCGAGGGGTGCTGCGCCGGTCCTCGATGTAGGAGCAGAAACGCTCGTCGAGCCACTCCAGCGGATTGATGCCGACGGTCTCGTGGTCGAGGGCACCGACCCGCGCACCCGGGCGGTCGGCGCCGAGCACACTGCGGAACTGTGTGTGGTCTTCGGCCGGCACACCGAGCAGGTCGGCGATCACCAACGTCGCGAACGGCTTGGAGTACTCGGCGATGAACTCGCATGCGCCGTTGGCAAGGAACTCGTCGAGCTGCTGGTCGGCCAGCCGCCACATGAACTCCTCGTTCTCCTTGAGCCGGGCCGGGGTCAGTAGCCGGCTCAGCAGCGAACGGGCCTGGGTGTGCTCCGGCGGGTCCATGGTGACCATGTGCTCGAACATCGGGAACGAGGTGCGGTGGGCGTCGATCTGGGCGCTGATGTCGTCGCCGTCGGGTTCGAACGGCAGCGGCGGGAACGGCCCGCCCAGCGCAACGCAGTTGGAGAAGGTCTCGGGGTCCCGGTAGACCGCGGCCGCCTCCTCGTATCCGGTGACCGCGACGACGCCGTAGTGCGGCAACCGCAATACCGGGTTCTTGGCGCGCAGGTGGTCGAAGTAGGGGTGAGGATCGGGCACCAGCGAGGGATCGGTGAAGAAGTCGATGGTGTCGAAGTCGCTCATGACACGTCTCCCAACGCGTAGGTGTGACCGGCCGATGCTGAGCACCTGCTTAGCACGATGCCTTCTGGATGGTCAAGATCAATCGAAATGGAAACGACGTTATCGCAGGTCACCATGGATGTTCTGGATCATTCAGGAGGTGTTGCGGGCTGGTAGTGCATCCCAATGATAACGGCATTCTCGCTGCGGGGACAGACCGGTGCGGACGCGTCGCGTTGATCCTGCGTGCACCAGACAAAGGGCCCGAGCGGTGTCTGGTAGCCGCAGCGTCAGTGCCCAGGGGTGGGTGGCGCCATCGATCCGGCCAGTTCACGCAGCAGCACCGGGACATCCATCCGCGGCACGACGGCTTCCACCAGCACCATCCGGTCGGGATGCTGGGCGGCGGCGGTGAACGCGTCGTCGAGTTCGCCGTAGGTCTGCGCCCGGAACATCAAATGGCCGCGCACCCCCAGCGCGACCGGGATGTCGCGCCACTTCCAGGCCACGATGTCGTTGTAGTAGGCCGTCGGCCCGTGGATGGCGCGTTCCACGGTGTATCCGTCGTTGTTCACCACCACGATCACCGGCGCCAGCCCCTCGCGGGAGAACGACCCCAGCTCCTGCACGGTCAATTGCGCCGCGCCGTCGCCGATCAGCAGTACCGGGCGGCGGTCCGGGTGCGCCAGCCCGGCCCCGAACGCGGCGGGCAACGTGTACCCGATCGACGCCCACAGGGGTTGGCCGATGAACGTCACGCCACGCGGCAGGCGATGGTCCGCCATGCCGTAGAACGCGGTGCCCTGGTCGGCCAGCACGATATTGCCCGGCGTCAACGCGTCGGCCAACCTGTTCCACAGCATCTCCTGGGTCAGGGGAGCATCCCGGTCCGGCGCCGCGGGCGGCGCCTCCGCGGCACCGGAGGCGACCGCGACAGAGGTGACTTCACGCCGGACCAGGATTCCGGTCAGTGCCCGCAGCGCCGCGTCGAGATCCAGCGGCGCGAAAACCTGTCCGGCCACCGTGCTCTGGTTGACGCCGACGTCGATGGTGCGGGCCGCGTCGATGTGTTGGCTGAAGAACCCGCTGACCATGTCGGTGAACATCACCCCGGCCGTCACCAGCACCGGTGCCTGTTCGATGGCCCGTCGCACCGGGTCGGCGCTGGCCGCACCGGCGTAGATGCCCAGGAAGTTGGGAGAGCTCTCGTCGACCAGGCTCTTGCCCCACATCAGCGTGGCGTGCGGTACCACGTCAGCGGCCAGCAGGGCTTCCAGTTCGGCGACTGCTTCCAACCGGTGGACCAGGAAGTCGGCGAGCACGGTCAGCTGATGGTCGGCGATGAGTTCGGTTGCGGCGGCGGTGAACAGCGCCAGCGCCCGCGGGCTGGTGCCGCCGGCGTGGCGGGGCAGCGGGGCCTCGGGCGGTTCGGCGGGGAAGCGCGCCACATCGGTGGCCATCAGCAGGTAGCCGGGCCGCCTGAACTCACGCACCTCCGTGAGGACCCGGTCGATCTCCCGTGTGGCCGTCGCGGGTGTGAGATTGCTTTGTGTGCAGGTGATTTCACGACTCATGCGGAAGAAGGCCTCGAACTCGCCGTCGCCGAGCGAGTGGTGCAACGGCTGCCGCGCGGCTTGAGCGTCCTTGGCCGGACCGCCGACGATGTGAACCACCGGAACGTACTCGGCGTAGGCGCCGGCGATCGCGTTGGCCGCCGACAACTCGCCCACCCCGAACGTGGTGACCAGCGCTGCCATGCCGCGCAGCCGACCGTAGCCGTCGGCGGCGTAGCCGGCGTTGAGTTCGTTGGCCGCACCGACCCACCGCAGCCGCGGATGGTCGATGACGTGGTCGAGGAACTCCAGGTTGTAGTCGCCGGGGACGCCGAAGATTTCGGTGACGCCCAGTTCGGCGAGGCGGTCCAGCAGGTAGTCGCCGACGGTGTACGCGGCCGCGGGGGTGGCAGGCACGATCCCGACGCTACGGCGTTTGTCAGCGTGGCGCAGCGCAAATACCTGCGGGCCGGACCCCGCCTGGCTAGGGTGCCAGCCATGGCAACCAAGGATTCCCGCGAAGTGGTCATCGAAGCGAGCCCGGAGGACATCATCGACGTCATCGCCGACGTCGAGAACACCCCCAGCTGGTCGCCGCAGTACCAGAGCGCCGAGATACTCGACACCCACGACGACGGCAGGCCGCGGCGGGTGAAGATGAAGATCAAGGCTGCCGGGCTCACCGACGAGCAAATCGTCGTGTACAGCTGGACCGCGGACAGCGTGAGCTGGACGTTGGAGTCCGCGGGGCAGTTGAAGGCCCAGGATGCGAAGTACACCCTGACCCCGCAGGGTGACAAGACGAAGGTCCGCTTCGACATGGCCATCGACCCGTCGGTGCCCATCCCGGGTTTCCTGCTGAAGCGGACGATGAAGGGCGGCATGGAAACCGCCACCGACGGCCTGCGCAAACAGGTGCTCAAGGTGAAGGGCTGAGGCCCGCGCACCGGGTCGGTTCGCAACACCGGGCGGGAACCGCGAATATGCGTGGCGAAACCTGTCTGGGTCATTAGCCTGGTAGGCAGTGGCTATACGGGCATCGCGGGAGATTGTCATCGACGCGCCGCCGGAAGCGATTCTGGACGCGCTCGCCGATATCCCCACTGCGCCGTCATGGTCCTCGGTGCACCGGCGTGCCGAGATCGTCGACCGCTATCCGGACGGCCGGCCGCACCACGTGAAGGTGACGGTCAAGGTGCTCGGCCTGGTGGATCAGGAGATGCTGGAGTACCACTGGGGCCCGGACTGGGTGTGCTGGGACGCCGACAAGACCTTCCACCAGCACGGACAGCACGCCGAGTACACGCTGCGACCCGAGGGGGTCGACACCACCCGGGTCCGGTTCTCCATCACGCTGGAACCCTCGGCGCCGCTGCCGGCGTTCCTGCTGGAGCGAGGACGCAAGAAGGTGCTCACGTCAGCGACGGAGGGGTTGCGGCGGCGCGTCATGGCCGCGCTGGGCGCCGAGCGGATGGGGTCGTAATGGCGGTACGGGTATCGCGGGAGATCGTCATCGACGCACCGATGGCCACCATCCTGGACAAGCTGGCCGACGTCAGCGCGTTGGCGTCGTGGTCTTCGGTGCACAAGCGGATCGAAGTGTTGGACAGTTACGCCGACGGCCGCCCGCATCATGTGAAGGCCACCATCAAGGTGCTCGGCCTGGTCGACAACGAGATCCTGGAATACCACTGGGGCCCGGACTGGATGTGCTGGGACGCCCAGGCGACCTTCCAGCAGCGCGGGCAGCACGTCGAGTACAACCTCAAACCCGAGGGTGTCGACAAGACCCGGGTGCGCTTCGACATCACCGTCGAACCGGCGGGTCCCATCCCGGAGTTCATCGTCAAGCGGGCCAGCATGATCGTGCTGGAGTCGGCGACCAACGGTCTGCGCGAGGCGGTCATGGGCGCCTCAGACAGCGCAGACGACTCGGACTCCGATCAGCCGCACTAGCCGGTCACCGTAGTGCGCCCAACCGACGGATCGCTTCCTCAAGGGTGTCGTCGCGCTTGCAGAAGGTGAACCGCACCAGGTGATTCCACAGCTCGGCGTGCGGGGCCTTCGGGTCGCAGAACGCCGACATCGGGATGGCGGCGACGCCGACCCGGTGCGGCAGCTGCGCGCAGAACTCCGCGCTGTCCGGGTAGCCGAGCGGCCGCGGGTCGGCGCAGACGAAATAGGTGCCGAAACTGTCGTGCACCCCGAACCCGATCTCCCGCAGTGCTGCCGACAGCCGGTCGCGGCGTGCCTGCAACGACGTGCGCAGCCCGGCCACCCAGGCGTCCTGGGTATCCAGCGCCAACGCCACCGCCGGTTGGAACGGGGCGCCGCCGACGTAGCTCAGATACTGCTTGGCCGCCCGCACCCCGGCGATCAGCTCGGCGGGCCCGCACGCCCAGCCGATCTTCCAGCCGGTGCAGTTGAACATCTTGGCGGCACTGGAGATGGTGACGGTCCGCTCGGCCATCCCGGGGTAGCTCGCCAGCGGCCGGTGGTGATGACCGTGATCGGGGTACACCAACTGTTCGTAGACCTCGTCGGTGATCACCAGCAGGTCGGCCTCGACAGCGATGTGCGCGATCGACGCGAGTTCGGCATCGGTGAGCACCATGCCGGTCGGGTTGTGCGGTGAGTTGACGATCAGCGCCCGCGTCCGCGGGGACACCGCGCGGCGTAGCGCATCGGCGTCGAGGGCGAACCCGGCGCCGTCTGGCACCAACGGCACCGCGACCCGCCGGGCACCCGCCATCGCCACCACCGGGGAATACGAGTCGTAGAACGGCTCGATCAACAGCACCTCGGAGCCGGGCTCGACCAGGCCGAGCACGGCCGCGGCGATCGCCTCGGTGGCGCCGACGGTGATCAGCACCTCGGTATCCGGGTCGTAGTCGATGCCGTAATGGCGGCGGCGCTGGGCGGCCACCGCCTGGCGCAACGCCGGTATCCCGGGTCCCGGCGGGTACTGGTTGACGCCGTCGGCGATGGCGTCGCGGGCCGCGGCCAGCATCGCCGGCGGCCCGTCCTCATCGGGAAAGCCCTGCCCGAGGTTGACCGCTCCGATGCGGGCGGACAGCGCCGACATCTCGGCGAACACCGTGGTGGCATAGGGCCGCAGTCGCGACACGGTCATAGCCGTCGAGCCTAGAACGTGTCCAGCGTGAAGCCAGCTTCACGCTCGGCGGGCGTGGGGCGATTCGGGCCTGCCATCGCCGTCCCAACCAACAGGTTGGCCGGGTGCACTGTTAGGGTGGTCGCCAGGGGATTACTCTCCCATCTGACGGGACCGCCTGCCGATACTGAAGAGGAACGAGCCATGTCCGAAGAAGCCTTCATCTACGAGGCCATCCGCACCCCGCGCGGCAAGCAGCGCAACGGATCATTGAACGAGGTCCAGCCGCTCAATCTGGTTGTGGGCCTGATCGAGGAACTGCGTCGCCGATCTCCCGATCTGGACGAAACCCTGATCAGCGACGTCATCCTCGGCGTGGTCGGGCCGGTCGGTGACCAGGGCGCCGACATCGCCCGCACCGCGGTGCTGGCCGCCGGCATGCCGGAGACCACCGGCGGCGTGCAGCTCAACCGGTTCTGCGCCTCCGGCCTGGAGGCCGTCAACATGGCCGCCCAGAAGGTGCGCTCGGGCTGGGACGACCTGGTGCTGGCCGGCGGGGTCGAGTCGATGAGCCGGGTGCCGATGGGCTCCGACGGCGGCGCGATGTTCTCCGACGTCGCCTTTGTCTACGACAACTACATCGCACCCCAGGGCATCGGCGCCGACCTGATCGCCACCATCGAGGGGTTCTCCCGCGACGACGTCGACGCCTACGCGCTGCGCAGCCAGCAGAAGGCCGCCGCCGCCTGGTCGGGCGGCTACTTCGCCAAGTCGGTGATCCCGGTGCGCGACCAGAACGGCCTGCTGATCCTCGACCACGACGAGCACATGCGCCCCGACACCACCGCCGAAGGCCTGGGCAAGCTGAAGACCGCGTTCGACGGCATCGGCGAGATGGGTGGCTTCGACGATGTGGCGCTGCAGAAGTACCACTGGGTCGAGAAGATCAACCACGTCCACACCGGCGGCAACAGCTCCGGCATCGTCGACGGCGCCGCACTGCTGCTGATCGGCACCGAGAAGGCCGGCGCCTCGCAGGGGCTGACGCCGCGGGCCCGCGTCGTCGCGACCGCCACCAGCGGTACCGACGCGACGATCATGCTCACCGGGCCGACCCCGGCCACCCGCAAGGTGCTGGATCGCGCCGGACTCACCGTCGACGACATCGACCTGTTCGAGCTCAACGAGGCGTTCGCGTCGGTGGTGCTGAAGTTCCAGAAGGACCTGAACATCCCGGACGAGAAGCTCAACGTCAACGGTGGCGCGATCGCGATGGGCCACCCGCTGGGCGCGACCGGCGCCATGATCACCGGCACCATGGTCGACGAACTCGAGCGCCGCGGCGCCCGCCGCGCGCTGATCACGCTGTGCATCGGCGGCGGCATGGGCGTGGCCACCATCATCGAGCGGGTCTAGCGCGAGTCCTCGACTCCCGGAAGGAAAGCGAACAAGTCATGGCAGAGAACACCATCAACTGGGACCAGGACGCTGACGGCATCGTCACGCTGACCCTCGACGACCCGACCGGGTCGGCCAACGTGATGAACGAGCACTACAGCGAGTCCATGCACAAGGCGGTAGAACGCCTTGTCGCGGAGAAGGATTCGATCACCGGTGTCGTCATCACCAGCGCGAAGAAGACCTTCTTCGCCGGCGGCGACCTCAAGGCGATGATCAACCTGGGTCCGGAGAACGCCGGTGAGGCCTTCGACCAGGTCGAGTACATCAAGAAAGACCTGCGTGCCCTGGAGACGTTGGGCAAGCCGGTCGTCGCCGCCATCAACGGCGCCGCACTCGGTGGCGGTCTGGAGATCGCGCTGGCCTGTCATCACCGCATCGCCGCCGACGTCAAGGGCAGTGTGCTCGGTCTGCCCGAGGTCACCCTGGGCCTGCTGCCCGGCGGCGGCGGGGTCACCCGCACGGTGCGCATGCTGGGCATCCAGAACGCGTTCATGAGCGTGCTGTCCCAGGGCACCCGGTTCAAGCCGGGCAAGGCCAAGGAGATCGGTCTGGTCGACGAGGTACTTGGCACCGTCGAGGAACTGGTGCCCGCCGCGAAGGCCTGGATTAAGGCCAACCCGGACTCGCACACCCAGCCGTGGGATGCCAAGGGCTACAAGATGCCCGGCGGCAGCCCCAGCAGCCCGGCGCTGGCGGCGATCCTGCCGTCGTTCCCGGCCTTGCTGCGCAAGCAGCTCAAGGGTGCGCCGATGCCGGCGCCGCGGGCCATCCTGGCCGCGGCGGTCGAGGGCGCGCAGGTGGACTTCGACACCGCCAGCCGCATCGAGAGCCGGTACTTCACCTCGCTGGTCACCGGCCACGTCGCCAAGAACATGATCCAGGCGTTCTTCTTCGACCTGCAGCACATCAACGGCGGCGGCAGCCGTCCCGAGGGCATCGCCAAGACCCCGATCAAGAAGATCGGTGTGCTCGGCGCCGGCATGATGGGCGCCGGAATCGCCTATGTGTCAGCCAAGGCCGGCTACGACGTGGTGCTCAAGGACGTGTCGGCGGAGGCCGCGCAGAAGGGCAAGGGCTACTCGGAGAAGCTGGAAGCCAAGGCGCTGTCCCGGGGCAAGACCACCGAGGAGCGCTCCAAGGCGCTGCTGGACCGGATCACCCCGACCGGCGACCCCGCCGATCTGGCCGGTGTCGACTTCGTGATCGAGGCGGTGTTCGAGAACCAGGACCTCAAGCACAAGGTGTTCCAGGAGATCGAGGACGTCGTCGAGCCCGACGCGCTGCTGGGGTCGAACACCTCGACCCTGCCGATCACCGGTCTGGCGACCGGGGTCAAGCGGCAGGAGGACTTCGTCGGGATCCACTTCTTCTCGCCGGTCGACAAGATGCCGCTGGTGGAGATCATCAGGGGCGAGAAGACTTCCGATGAGGCCCTGGCCCGGGTGTTCGACTACACGCTGGCGATCGGCAAGACCCCGATCGTGGTCAACGACAGCCGCGGCTTCTACACCTCCCGCGTCATCGGCACCTTCATCAACGAGGCGATCGCCATGCTCGGTGAGGGCGTCGAGCCGGCCAGCATCGAGCGGGCGGGCAGCCAGGCAGGCTACCCGGCACCGCCGCTGCAGCTGTCCGACGAGCTCAACATGGAGCTGATGGCCAAGATCGCCGCCGCGACACGTAAGGCGGTAGAAGATGTGGATGCCGTCTACACGCCTCACCCGGCCGAAGCCGTGGTGGACAAGATGATCGAGCTGGGCCGCCCGTCGCGGTTGTCCGGCAAGGGATTCTACGAGTACTCCGACGGCAAGCGGACCGCGCTGTGGCCCGGGCTGCGGGAGACGTTCAACTCCGGCTCGTCGGAGCAGCCGCTGCAGGACATGATCGACCGGATGCTGTTCGCCGAGGCGCTGGAGACCCAGAAGTGCCTCGACGAGGGCGTGCTGACGTCGACCGCCGACGCCAACATCGGCGCCATCATGGGCATCGGCTTCCCGCCGTGGACCGGTGGCACCGCGCAGTACATCGTCGGCTACCCGGGCGGCAAGGACGGGTTCGTGGCGCGCGCCCGCGAGCTGGCCGCCAAGTACGGCGACCGGTTCAACCCGCCGGAGTCGCTCACCTCCTAGCGCGAAAAGACGCAAAAGTGCCCCAAATCGGCTACTTTGGGGCACTTTTGCGCCTGCTCGCCCGAGGGTTCGACGTGCTGCGGCGCGTGTTGAACCACCGGGTCAGCGTCGCGGCACTCATCGAGATCGCGCTGTGGCTGGCCGTGCCCTACCTCACCCTGGGGCTGGCGTGGTCCTTCTTCCATCCCGACGTCGTGCAGCGCGTGCAAACCCAACTGCAGCAGCAGTTGCACATCCCGGAGGGCAGCGACTACGAGGTGGCGGTCGGCGGGGCGATCCTGCTGTGGCCGATGGTGCTACTGCTGCCCACCGATACCTGTAAGCGCTGATTCGTTCAGGACCGGCGCACGAGCAGGTAGTGGTGCATGGGGTGATCACCGTTGGCGGGCCGATAGTCGGGCTCGTGTCCGGTGGAAACCAACTCCCACTCCGAAGCGAAGCGGCGTTCGATCTCGACTTGGTCGATTCCACGCACGCCATACGAGCCGCCGGGGACGAATCCGATGATCAGCAGCCGCGCATTCGGTGCTGACACCGCGGTGATCTCGCGGACGTAGGCTGCCCGGTCATGTCCGTTCATGCCGTGCAGACAACCGCTGTCCACGATCAGGGTGAAGCCTCCGCCTACGCCCGCTGCACCGAGTCGGGTGACATCGGCGTGCACGTAGTTGATCGCAACGTTGTTGGCGGTGGCCTTGACCCGAGCCTGCTCCAGTGCCCTGGGCGTAAAGTCCACGCCCGTGACCTGCCACCCCTGCTGTGCGAGGTAGACGGCATTGTCGCCGGTACCGCACCCGATGTCCAAAGCCGCCCCGGGTGGTAGCGGCAGTGAACCGTTGCCCTCGAACAGGTTCCGCAGGCCGCGGGCCAGCGGATGGCCATCCCATGGCGTCAAACCGAGCCGATACATTGCGCGGAACAGCAGGCGCTTCGCCCCCATGACGTCAGACTAACGCATACGGTTGACGGATCCCGGCGGCGAGCAGACGCAAAGATGCTCCAAAACGGTTGATTTAGGGCATGTTTGCGACTGTTCGCCGAGGTTACTGCGGCGGATGCTGGGCGGCGGCCGTTCCGGCGCGCCGGCCGGCGAACACGCAGTCGGCGATCGAGAGCCCGCTGACATAGGACTGTGAGCACACGCCGACGGCGGTGCGGCCCGCGCTGTACAGGCCGGGAATCGGTTCGCCTGCCGCGGTGAGGACGGCGCCGGTGTCCTCGCACACCTTGACCCCGCCGAGGGTGAGCATCGGGGTCGGGTAGAGCACGTTGGGCCGGACCGAGATGTTCATCAGGGTGAACGGCCCCTGGTCGATGCGGCGACAGAAGTCGGCGGGCTTGCCGACGGGATCCGTTGCGCCGGCGTCGATCGCGTCGTTGTGCGCAGCCACCGTGGTGGCAAGGCCGTCGGCGTCGACGCCGGCCTTGCGGGCCGCCTCGGACAGCGAGGCGCCCCGCGCCGAGCTGGCGAACATCAGCATCGCGGCCTGCGCCTGCTGGAACCACAGCGGCTGGGTGACCAACTGCCTTTTGGCCTCCGCCATCAGTTTCGCGTCGGCGAGCATCCACGCCTTGCCGCCATGCTCCTTCACCATCGCCCGCCCGAGGGCCGCACCGTAGCGGCTCTCGTCGATGATCCGTCGGCCCTGCTCGTCGACGACGATCGAGGAGATGAATGCGCTGGGCGGCGTGATGAACCGCCACACCGACACATTGTCCATGTGGTCGGTGACCGCGCCGGCGCTCTGGGCCAGCGCGATGCCGCTGCCGTCGTCGCCGCTGGTGCCCAGCGGCAGGCCATGCACGAACTCCGGTGCATACCGTTCCCGCCACCCGTGGTTGGCGATGAAACCGCCGGCGCAGATGATCACCGCACGTCGCGCCACGATCCGGATCGGCTGTGCGTAGCGGCGCTCCAGCTTCTTCAGCCGACGCTCCATGGCACTGCGCAACGGCGGGTAGTACACGCCGGGTTTGGATGACAGCGCGGCCATCGCCGTGTAACGGCGCCGGATGCGTTGCGGCGCATCGCTCATGCTCAACGCCTCCACCCCGGTCACCCGGCCGGTGGGATCGTGGAGCAGCTGGGTGACGCGGGTGTGCGGACGGAAGTCCACGCCGAGGCGCTGCGCCGCCGCGGCCAGCGGCCGGTAGAGCTTCTTGCCCGACGTGCCACGACCCTTGAACCGGTGGCCGCGCTGTACCGGTGGTGTCTTCGCGCGGAACGCACCGGCGTTCTCGCTGCCGGAGTGATACAGGTAGTACCGGTTGTTCGGAAACGACGTCTTGTACGGACACACCGACGCGTCGAACGGCACTCCATGCCCCTGCAGCCAGTCGACGGTCTCCGAGCTGGTCCGCACGAACCGCTCCAGGGTCGACGGGCTTACGGCGTCTCCGACCTCCAGGCGAAGGTAGTCCAGCATCTGCTCGGGGGTGTCGTGGATACCGGCTTGACGCTGCACCGACGTCCCGCCGCCGGCGTAGAAGATTCCGCCGGAGATCGCGGTGGCACCCCCGCCGTTGGCCCGGTCCAGTGCGATGACCTGCGCGCCCTGCTCGCGGGCGGTGATCGCGGCGCTGGTGCCGGCGGCGCCGAACCCGACGATGACGACATCGGTGGTCACGGTGCGCGGTGTCGATGATGTGTGAGACATGAGGTGCCATCCCCTGATCGGTTGAACTCAGCGGCTATAATGTAACAGCTTCTAGTTCGATATCAGCGGCGATGAACGGCGGAAATGTCAGTACGATCGGCATAATAAGAACACGTTCTACTGCGCCGGCGGAGGCAATCAGTCCAGCGCGGGCAGTACCTGATCGGTGAGCAGTTGCACCGACTTCCAGGCCTCCTCGACCGGCATGGCGCCGACCAGCGGGTGCATCACCAGCGGGCCGTAGTGATCATCGGCGCGGATCTCGGCAATCAGCTGTTCGGGTGTCACGAACCGGTAGCGTCCCGACGCCCGTACCTCAGAGAGTCTCTGAACCCCGGGCAGATGCATCAGTGAGCGTTGGTCGCTCGACCACCCGCCATAGGTGATCGCTTCCCAGAGGATGTGGTCGCCGAGCTCGGCCCAGGCGCGCTCCGGATCCTCGTGCAGGAAAACCATTCCCCGACCCGCCGCGGGCATCAGGATCAGCGGCGGGATGCCGGCCGCAGCGCACAGCTCGCGGTAGTAGGCGGCGATATCGGGCAGGTGGTCGGCCAGGCTCAAAGGCAGCCCGAACCGCGCCGCCCGGCGTGCGGTGGGCCGGGACCCGCCACCGACATACAGCGGCGGGTGTGGCCGCGTCCAGGTACCCGAGCAGGCATCTCCCGACCAGGACGACAGCATGCTCTCGATGGTGCGGTCCATGAGTTCCCCGCGCCGGCTGAAATCGACTCCCAGGGCCTCATATTCACTCCGGCGGTAGCCCAGGCCGACCGTGGTGTGCAGCCGGCCCCGGCTCAGGTTGTCCACCAGCGCGATGTCTTCAGCCAGCCGCACCGGATTCCACAGCGGCCCCAGCGCACAGTCCACGCTGGCGATCAGCGTGGAGGTTCGGGCCAGGAACATGGCCGCCGCCATGATCGGGTTGGGGCTCCAGCCATGCCCGGTGACGTGGTGCTCGTCGATGCTCACCGAGGTGATGCCCCGCGATTCCCCCCACTGTGCCAGCTCCAGCGCCGCGGCCAACAGCCGACTCTGGGTGCGTGGCTCTCCTTGCGGGGACGCGAAATTGAAGCGCAGTACGGTCAGCAACATGGCGGCTCAGACACAGTCCGACGCGCCGTCGACGACGAACACCGCGCCGGTGGTGTAGCTGCTGTGTTCGGTGCACAGGAACGCGATCGTGTGCGCGATCTCCTCGACGGACCCGAATCGTCCCAGCGGGATGTGCGCCACCTCGGCGTCGAGTAGTTGCGGGGCGAACTGCATGGGAGCCGTCATCGGGGTGTCGATGGCGCCCGGGGCGACCGCGTTGACCCGGATCCCGTCGGCCGCCCATTTGACGGCCAGATTTCGGGTGACACAGATGACACCGGCTTTCGCGGCGCCGTACCCGGGTACCAGGGGAACCGCGCGCAGCGCCGACATCGAGGCCAGATTGACCACGCTGGCGCCGCCGGTCGCGGTCGAGGCCGTCAGGGCGGAATGCAGGCCGATCGACAAGCGATAGGGACCCGTCAGATTCAGTGCCACCGACGCGTCGAACCCGTCCGGCTTCGACTCATCAAGCCCGCCCGGGAAATTCGCGCCCGCATTGTTGATCAGCACATCGAGGCGGGTGAAACGCTGCACCAACGTATCCACCTGGTCGTTGTCGGTTATCTGCAGTCGCTGATAGCTCATGCCGGCCAGGTCCGTGTCGTATTCCGACGGATCGGCCCGGGTGCCGGTGACGGTGACATCCGCCCCGGCGTCGCGCAGCAACGTCGCAGTGGCGTAGCCGATCCCGCTGGTGCCGCCGGTGACCAACGCAACGGTCCCGGTGAAGTCGAAACTGATCCGGGCGGTCATCGTTGCACCGCCTCTCCCCCGCAAGCGGGAGGTGCCCCCACCTCGTCGCTGCGTTCTGCATCGTCGGCGGTGGTCATGAATACCTCGCTATCTGTTGGCGCAACCAGGCGGATTCCCAGAAGTTCACACTGGCGGACAGCAGGTGCTCGTGAGCGTGCTTGAGCACCTCGCGTGCCGCTGGGTTGTCCGGACCGACCAACTCGGCAAGGTGCAGGGCCTGCACGGGACGATCGGCCGCCAGATGTGCGCGGGCGCTATCCAGCAGGGCGTCGGCGCCGGCCAGGTCCACCACATCGGCTGCGACGGAGTCGAATCCGACCGGATACAACTCGGTGCTCGAGCGATGATGAAACCAGCCCGAGTAGTTCTCCCAGATGGCGCGCACGTCCCAGCTGACTTTTCCGTATCCCTGACCGACCTCGTATTCGTCGGGCAGGGTGATCTCGCGCATCAGGGTGTAGACGTCCTTGCCGGCGTTCATCCCCGCGACGGTCTGATCGTGAACGTGTCGGACCGCGTCCCGCAGCCGGCTCAGTTCGGCATCGATGCGGTCGCGCCCGGTGATCGGCTCGAAGTGGCCGGTCACCAGCAGCTCGGGCCGCAGTTCACGCACCCGCTCGATCGACTCGATGACCGTCAGGGCGTCGCGGTAGCGATCGCCGCGCATCGTGACGAGGTTGGGGATGTGCCCGAATAGGGCGCCGAACGTATTACCGGACAGGCAGATCCGTTCCTCCGGCAGCCACACCACCAGCGAGTCGGTGGTCTCGCCGCCCGGCACCGAGATCAGCTCCAGCCGCCGTCGCCCCACCTCGAGTGGCAGCGTGTCCCGGAAGTCCAGGTCCACGGCGGGCACGCTTTGGCCGGGCAGCCGGGTGCGGCCCAGTCGTTGTTGAATCGCGCCGATCCCGGCCGTCAGGGTGTCCGCGAACGCGAACGCGCTGCGGCTGGCCCGATAGGGGATGAGCCGATCGTTGTCGTCGCGCCACCTCGTCCAATCCGACTGTGCAACAACGGTGGTGCCGGGATCGCGCAGGCTGTCGATGCCGCCGACATGATCGACGTGGCCCTGGGTGATGATGATGTAGCGCACCGGCGAGGAGTCGACGGCGTCGAAGTTGGCGCGGTGCACCGGCCCTTCGAAACCCATTCCGGTGTTGACGATCACCCGGCCCGCGTCGGTGGTGAGCAGATAGGCGTTCGACAGGCCCGGTGAGCACCACAGCCCCGGCGCGATCTGCTCGGCCGCGTCGGCGGACGCCGGGCGGATCGCGTCGGCTCCTGGTCTGCTGCGGTAGACCGGCTCGGCGTCCGTCATGCTGCATCCTCCGGTCGGACGTCGAACCTGTCGAAGTAGAACCGGAACCGGTCGCGCAGGTCGTCGGGCGAGACGTCGAAGTTGCGGGCAAGGTCGTAGCGCAGCCGGCCGTGCCTGCCCCGGGGGTTGGTGTCCAGGTAGCTCTGAAAGTGCGCGCGCACCTTCGGTGTGAGTTCGGTGCCGCTCCGGGTGTACAGCTCGTCGAGCACCGTCATCTCGTTGCCGCCCAGCTGGTGAAAGCCGATGTCGAGGCTGCGTTCGTCGGGCACGAGTTCCCGGTCGCGCACACAGGCCTGCAGCAGTCGCGCAACGCGGTCACTCCAGTAGTCGAACAGCCAGCCGGGATCGATGACGGTGCGGCGCATCCGGTCGGAGTAGGCCATCATCGTGATCGCCGACGCGATCACCGCCACCGGGTCGCGATGGGTGAAGGCGACGGTCGCATCCGGGAACGTCGCCATCAGCGGGCCGAGCTGTTCGCAGTGCTGAGGACTCTTGAGCACCCAGGTCCGCGGGCCGCGCAGGAACGTCAGCGCCTGCAGCACCCGCTTGAGGTAGCCGTAGTGGCGGGTCTGGTCGAGTCCCAGGTAGTAGTCGCGCCAGTCCGGCACCCGGGCATGCCATTCCAGCACGTAACTGGCCAGGTCGAGGTCGAGGAGCTCCACCTCCTCCTCGATCGCCTCCGGGAATCGGTCGTGCATCGCGGCCACGATCGGGGTGCTGGCCATCAAGGCGTCGTGTTCGGCCTTGGCCCGCGCGTAGCGGGGATCGACGCCGAAGATGTCGGGCCCCTGGCCGAGTGCCGGGATCGGGTCCTGGCTCTCCCAATACGGCAGCGCCCGCCGGCGGGGATCGGCGGCGACCAGGTTCACCAGGTGGGTGGTCCCCGAACGCGGCAGTCCGACGACGATGATCGGCCGCTCGATCGGGATCGATTCGATCTCGGGATAGCGCGCGATCAGATCGGTCAGTGACAGGCGATTACGCAGCAGCCGGACGATCCTTTGGCGCAACGTCATTCGGGTCAGCTGGGTCAGGCCGTCGTCGGCGTCGATGGCCGCCACGTGCGCGCGCAGCCGGTCAGCGAAGCCGTCGGTGTCGGCCAGATCATCCACGCCGGCCCGGGCGACCGCCTCGGACAGCATGGGCTCGATCGCCAGGTCGACCCGCCGGGCCTCGGTGTGCTCCAGAATCTGTCGCTGCAGCTCGGTGAGCTGCGGGGCAGCCAGGTCGTCGAACTCGATGACGTCGCCGGCGCTCATCTGGTCTCTCCCGATCCGAGGCTTGTGTGTGTCGATTATTCGACGTACCGTTCGGAAATATGACGCTGAAGGTAGACCGGCGCGACGCTGCCCGTCAAGGGGCGCGTCGGGTGCCGTCACCGCCCACCGAGCGGGTGATCGCGGTGATGCAACTGTTGGCCGCCGACCTGGACCAGACCTTCTCGCTGGCCGACATCTCCCGACGGCTCGACATCAGCCGCGCCACCGGCCACGCCATCCTCTCCACGCTGGTCGACCACCAGTGGGCGGTGCGTGACGCCGGGGGCTATTCGTGTGGGCCGGCGGTGGCAGCGCTGGCCCGGCCGGGCAATGGCCGCGCGTTTCGGCCGATCCTGGGCGAGCTGGCCCGCTCGGTCGGCGCACGCACATTTCTGGCGCGCCGCGACGCGACGTCCCTGGTGGTGGTCGACGCCGCCGGGGAGACCCTCACCGCGCCGCGGATCGGCGACGGATTCCGGATGCCGCTGGTGGCGCCGTTCGGCCGGGACTATCTGGCGTGGACCGCGCCGCAGGCGCAGCAGTCATGGCTGGACGGGCTGGGCGACCCGTCGCCCAAGCTGCGGCAGCGCCTGGAAGCGGTGCTGGTCGAAGTACGCAGACGCGGGTATGTGATCGAGCGGCTCAGCCCGGAGTATGTCCGGGTGTACTCGGCGCTGCGCGCCCTGGCGATCGACGGTGAACCCGACGCCATCACCCGGCGGCTGGCGCGGGCCTTCGCCGACTTGACCCTGGTCGACTACCTTGCCGATGAGCTCACCGAACCCGGCCCGCACCGGATCGCGACGGTGTCGGCGCCGATTCGCGACGCCGATCACCTGGTGACGATGTCGATCACCGTCGCACCGTTCGCCGACCTCAGCAGTGCCGCGGTGGCCATCCTCGGTGCCCAGGTATGCCAGGCCGCACGCCGGATCGAGGAAATGCAAGGAGTGACGCCATGAAGGTGGCTGTTGTGACCGGACCCGGCCAGACCGGTGTCATCGAAACCCCGACCCCCGAGGTCGGACCCCGCGACGTCCTGGTGAAGATCCGCGCCTGCGGCATCTGCGGCAGCGACGCCCTCTACATCGCGCTGGGTGGCCTGCCCCCGCATCAGGGCCGGATGCCGCTGGGGCACGAACCGGCCGGTGAAATCGCCGCGGTCGGTGATCAGGTCGCAGACCTGAAGGTCGGCGACCACGTCGTCGTCAACCCGATGGCATGCGCAGGCGACATCATCGGCAACGGTGGCGGTCGCGGCGCGTTGGCCGACTATCTGCTGATCCCCGACGCGGTGCGCGGCATCGACGTCGAAACCGTGCCGAAGCACATCCCGTTCGAAGTGGCCGCCCTCAACGAACCGATGGCCGTCGCCCGCCACGCCGTCAACCGGTGCCGGCCGAAACCGGGCGACAGGGTGCTGATCTTCGGTGCCGGGCCGATCGGACTCGGTGCGGTGCTGGCCTTCAAAAAATCGGGGGTGCAGCACGTCGCGGTCGCCGACATCCTCGCCGCACGGTTGGACACTGCGCTGGAGATCGGTGCGGATGCGGTGATCAACTCCGCCGAGCAGGACCTCACCCAACAGCTCATCGACCTACACGGCGCGGGCGAGGCGATGTTTCCCGGCCGCGCCGGCACCGACATCTACCTGGACGCCGCCGGTGTGCCCGCGGTGATCCAATCCGCGGCGGCACTGGCCAAAAACGGCGCCACGATCGGGGTCGTCGCCGTCCATAAGCAACCGGTGCCGGTCGACTTCCTTTCCCTGATGAGCAACGAGATCACGATCGTGGGATCGATGGGCTACCCGAGCGAAATCTTCGAGGTGACCGAGGATCTCAGCGCGCAATGGGAGAAGTACGCCCGGATCGTCAGCCACAGGGTGCCGTTCGACCGCGTCGGCGAAGCGCTGGCGACCGCGGCGACGCCGGGCGCCGCCGACAAGATCGTGGTGACCTTCGACTGAGGGCGCCGACGCCACACTCGCCGAGACTGCACACAGGTACACACCTACTCGTACTTTTCGTCCCACGATGCAATCTCGCGGCACAAGGGCGCTAGACCGCCGGGCCGAGCAGATCGTCGGCGTCGCGGATGATGTAGCCGTAGCCCTGCTCGGCCAGGAATCGCTGCCGATGCGCGGCGTACTCGGCGTCCAGGCTGTCGCGGGACACCACCGAGTAGAAGGTGGCACCGCCGCCGTCGGCTTTGGGCCGCAGCAACCGGCCGAGGCGCTGAGCCTCTTCCTGGCGTGACCCGAACGTCCCGGAAACCTGTACCGCCACCGCGGCTTCGGGAAGATCGATGGAGAAATTGGCCACCTTGGACACCACCAGGGTGGATACCTCGCCGCGCCGGAAGGCGTCGAAGAGTGCTTCGCGTTCGGCGTTCTTGGTCGAACCCTGGATCACCGGGGCATCCAGTTGCTCACCCAACTCCTCGAGCTGGTCCAGATACGCGCCGATCACCAGCGTCTGCTCGCCGGGGTGCTGTTTCAGGATCGACTTCACCACAGCGATTTTGGTGTGCACCGTCGAACACAGCCGGTAACGCTCCTCGGGTTCGGCGGTGGCGTAGAGCATCCGTTCGTTGTCGGTCATCGTGACCCGCACCTCGACGCATTCGGCCGGCGCGATCCAGCCCTGGGCCTCGATGTCCTTCCACGGCGCGTCATACCGCTTCGGTCCGATCAGACTGAACACGTCACCTTCGCGGCCGTCTTCGCGGATCAGCGTCGCGGTCAGGCCCAGCCGTCGCCGCGACTGCAGATCGGCCGTCATCCGGAACACCGGGGCCGGCAGCAGGTGCACCTCGTCGTAGATGATCAGCCCCCAGTCGCGGCTGTCGAACAGCTCCAGGTGCCGGTATTCACCTTTGGTGCGACGGGTGATCACCTGGTAGGTCGCGATGGTGACGGGCCGGACCTCCTTGCGCTCACCGGAGTACTCACCGATCTCGTTCTCGGTGAGCGAGGTGCGGGCGATCAGCTCACGTTTCCACTGCCGGCCGGCGACGGTGTTGGTGACCAGGATCAGCGTGGTGGCGCCGGCCTTGGCCATCGCAGCCGCGCCGACCAGCGTCTTGCCGGCACCGCAGGGCAGCACCACCACACCCGAGCCGCCCGACCAGAACGAGTCGGTCGCCATCTGCTGGTAGTCGCGCAGCTGCCAGCCGTCCTGGCGCAGGCTGATCGGGTGCGCCTCACCGTCGACGTAGCCGGCGAGATCCTCGGCGGGCCAGCCGATCTTGAGCAACATCTGCTTGACCCGACCGCGCTCGCTGGGATGAACGACGACGGTGTCCTCGTCGAGGCGGGCGCCGAGCATCGGCGCGATCTTCTTGTTCCGCAGCACCTCTTCGAGCACCGCGCGGTCCAGGCTGACCAGGGTCAGCCCGTGAGCGGGACTCTTGACCAGCTGCAGTCGTCCGTAGCGGGCCATGGTGTCGACGATGTCGACCAGCAGGGGTTGCGGCACCGCGTAGCGCGAGAAGCTGACCAGCGCGTCGACCACCTGCTCGGCGTCGTGTCCGGCCGCGCGGGCGTTCCACAACGCCAGCGGGGTGATCCGGTAGGTGTGAATGTGCTCGGGTGCGCGTTCCAACTCGGCGAAGGGTGCGATGGCGGCCCGGGCTGCTCCCGCCTGCTCATGCTCGACTTCCAGCAGCAGCGTCTTGTCGGACTGCACGATCAACGGGCCATCGGTGCTCATGGCGTCCATTATCCGGACCTCGCCGACACCGGCATCCCGCCTACGACGCGTTGAGCGCGGCGGCAGCGTTGATCAGTCGCATGAAGGCCGGCGCGTCGATGGTGTCACCCTGCGCCAGGTCGATGCCGCGCCGGACCTTCCCGTCGAGGCTGGCATTGAACAGCCGGTCGGGATCTTGCAACGCGGCGCCCCGAGCGAAGGTGAGTTTGACCTTGTTGCGGTAGACCTCGCCGGTGCAGATGATGCCCCGGTGGCTCCACACCGGGACACCGAGGGGATTCGACGGCTTCTGCCATTTGATCTCTTCGATCACCTCGGGCTCGGCCTCGTTGATCAGGGCGCGGATGCGGGCCAGCAGCTCGCCGCGCCAGTCGCCGAGTCTGTCGATGATTTGGTCGATGACCCGTTCGGGGCTGTCGGACATGACGTCATTCTCCCAGGTCCGGGGCAGCCACCACCGATGTCACCCGGTGGACGGTGAACTCCCGCAGCCGCCCCGACGCCGAGTCGAAGGCCACCAGCTGCCCACCGTGCACGGTGATCGGGGAGACCACCCGCTGGGTGGCCACCCCGGCGGCGTCGACGTAGCCGATCATCACCGTGAGCTGCTGATCGGCGGCGTGCTGCAGCAGCATTCGCGCCGTTGCCGGTTCGACGCGGGCGTCGTCGAACGGCAGCGTGGTCACCTTGCGCAACACCGCGACCAGCGCGGCGAGGTTGGCGTTGCCGGGCTGCGGGGCCGAGCGATACGGCCGACGCTGTTGCGGGACGGGAACCCGAGCACCGCCGGAGCGCAGGTCCACGATCGTCCCGGAGGCGTCTTCGGCGGCCGGGGCGAAGCCGGCGTCGCGCAGCACCGCCAGCAGGTCGGCGATCGGCGCCTGTGACACCGCCACCGTCGGCGCCAACACGCGCAGTCCCAGCCTTTCGGCTGCGGGAACCGCGACCGCCTGGGCTAGCAGCGTCGCATCTTCGCAGCGCACGAACGAGGCCGCGATACCGATTCGTAGTTGTCCGTGCCGGCGGGCGACATCGTCGATCAGATAGCTGAGGCCCTGCGGCACCGGAGTTTTGGAGTACTTGGCGAAGAACGCGTGCAGGCCGGCGGCGGTCCGCCCGATGTCCAGCGCGTGTCGGATGGTCTGCTCGCTGACCCGGTAAACCATTGCGGCGCCCGCCGACTCGACGGCGGCGACGGTGGACAGTTCGGCGGCCAGGTCACGTTCCAGTGGCCCGGGCACCACCACGGTCAAGTCTGCCTGGACCAGGAAGTGATCAAGCGGCGCCGGCAGCGCGCGGGCCATTGCTTCGGCGACGACGCTGTCGGCAGACCCGTCCAGCAGCACCCGGCCGGGGCTGCTGATGGCGCCGCGGCCCACCAAGCCAAGTGCATGCGCCTCCTCTAGCAGGTCCGCCACCGGCCCCTGCTGCAGCCGGGTGGACCAGCGCGGCCGGCGCCACACCAGCGCCGCCGAGGCCGACGCGGCGTCGACGGCGGCGCCCGGCGGCAAGCCGGCCAGCATACCCAACAGCAGCCGACGATCCAGCGGTGCCGCCGTGGAGTACAGCGAATGCGACAGGGCGCCATAGGGTTTGGCGTCGGGTCCGCGGGTGCCGATCAGGCTGGGCCGGGCCGGCAACTCCAGCCAGGTATCGGCCAACAGCTGCCAGCGCTGGGCGGGAAGTGTCTCCGTGAACCGGTCGGCGGCCACCGTCGGCGCCCAGAACGGACCGTCACCCTCGGGCGGTTCGGGGTCGGGGGTACCGGCGGCGATCAGCCCGGCGGCCGCGGCGAGCTGCAGGATCAGCCCCAGCCTCGGCTCGGTGATGCCGGTCGCCTTGGCCAGCCGTTTGACTTCGCGGACGCCGAGGCCGCCGCTGCGCAGCTCGGCGACCGGGGCATCACCCAGCGCATCGAGCAGCACCTCGAGTTCGCGGAGCAGGTCGATGACCGCCCCGGCCGCCGCGGCGTCGGCATCGCGGGCGGTGGTGGTCGCCACCACCGGATCGGGTGCCGTCAGCTGGGTGGGGCCGGGGTTCTCGCCGCGCAGCACCTGCCCGACCTGCCGCGGCAGGATCACCGTCTCGTCGTCGATCTGGCGCAGCAGCCCAGCCGCCAGCAGCCGTGGCACCGGATGGTCTGCCGGGGCGCCCGGGCCCGCGTCACGGGTGCGGCCCAGCGGCGAGGTGCGCACCAGCCGGTCCAGCAACTCCGATTGTGCGTCGTCGAGGCCGTCGATCAGCTCGGCGATCTGCTCGCCGGTGCGTGACGTGTCCTCCACCGTCACCTGGCCCGGGTGCCAGGGCAGCGCGGCACCGGCGTCGCCGGCGACCCGGACCTCGGACTCGCCCCAGACCAGTGCGCGCTTGGCCAGGTCGTCCAGGGCAGCCAGCACATCGGCCTCGGGTGCGCGGGTGCCGATCAGCGCGACCAGCTTGGTGACCGGCACCGGGGCGGCCTCGGCCCGCAGCACCAGCAGGGCGTCGAGCACCGCCAGCCGCAGGAAATCCAGGTCGTCGGCGGCCGCCTTGATCGACTGGCGGGCCTGCGCGCGCGCCGCGAGCGCCGCGATACTGCCCGGTGGCGGTTGCGCGAGGTCCGGGCGCAGCTCCAGCAACCGGATCAGGCGCTCGTCGGGCAGCTCTGCCAGCCAGGAGCCCAGCGGGGTGCCCTTGCGATTGGTCATCGCTGACCAGGGTAAAGCAGCGGGGAGACAGCCGGCCTGGGCCGCTGCCGGCGGTCGAGACGCACCAGTGCATAGCCATCGCAACCAGCCGGCCCAGGACCTGTCAGAATGGGGAGCGTGGCTGACAACAAGGCGCAGAAGAGCAGGTACGTCGACAACGGCTGGCCGGCGACGGGCCCGGACGACCATGCGGTGAGCGAACTGGCCACCGACCGAACCGGTGCGCTGTCCCCGTTCGGCGAGGTGGAGTTCCCGCAGCCGTCCGAGAACCTGCCGTACCTGCACCCGGTCACCGTCGTCAACCGTTAGCGGAGGAGCGGCCATGTCGGCGCCGTCTCCGGGCCCGCTGTCCCACATCGATGAGCGGGGAGCGGCGCACATGGTGGACGTCAGTGAGAAGCAGACCACCAAACGCACCGCGGTGGCGGCCGGCACGTTCCGCACCCGCCCGGACGTGGTGGCGCTGATCTCTGCCGGCGGGCTTCCGAAGGGCGATGCGCTGGCCACCGCGCGCCTGGCGGGCATCCTAGCGGCCAAACGCACCCCTGACCTGATCCCGCTGTGCCATCAGCTGGCGCTCACCGGCGTCGACGTCGACTTCAGCGTCGGCGAGTCGGACGTCGGGATCACCGCGACGGTGCGCAGCACCGATCGCACGGGGGTGGAGATGGAAGCGCTCACCGCGGTCAGCGTGGCCGGCCTGACCCTGTTCGACATGGTCAAGGCGGTGGATCCGGCGGCCCGCATCGACGACATCCGGGTACTGCGCAAAGAAGGCGGCAAGACGGGGAGTTGGGTGCGCTGATGGGCGAACGGTCGGCACGAATTGTCATTGCCTCCACCCGCGCCGCCGCCGGTGCCTACGACGACCGGTCGGGCCCGATCATCGCCGACTGGCTGGCCGAGCGCGGATTCCGCACGGTGCAGCCCGTGGTGGTCGCCGACGGCGCCCCGGTCGGGCAGGCGTTGCGCGACGCGGTCGCCGACGGCGTCGACGTCGTCATCACCTCCGGCGGCACCGGCATCACCCCGACCGACGACACCCCGGCCCAGACGGCGACGGTTCTGGACTACGAGATTCCCGGGCTGGCCGACGCGATCCGGCGCTCCGGTCTGCCCAAGGTGCCCACCTCGGTGCTCTCCCGCGGGCTGTGCGGGGTCGCCGGCCGCACCCTGGTCATCAACCTGCCCGGATCCACCGGTGGCGTGCGCGACGGGCTCGGGGTCCTGGCCGACGTGCTCGACCACGCCCTGGATCAACTCGCGGGCGGGGATCACCCGCGATGAGCCGCGCCGAGGTGCTGCGTGCGGCGCTGACCGAACAGCCGATCGTCCTGGCCGAACACGAAGACCTGGTCGGGCATCGCGCTGCGGGCGCAGTCGTCGGCTTCGTCGGTGTGGTCCGCGACCACGACCACGGCAATCAGGTGCTGCGGCTGGAGTACTCCGCGCACCCCTCAGCCGCGCAGGTGATGGCCGAGGTGCTCGACGAGATCGCCGCGTCGTGCGACGGCGTGCGGGCGATCGCGGCAAGTCACCGGGTCGGCACCCTGCAGATCGGTGACGCGGCGCTGGTGGCCGCCGTGGCCGCCGATCACCGGCAGGCTGCCTTCGCCACCTGCGCGCGATTGGTGGACACCATCAAGGCCCGGCTACCGGTGTGGAAGCACCAGTACTTCGGCGACGGCACCGACGAATGGGTCGGCTCCGCGTGACTGCCCGCCGCTGACGGGCGCGATCAGGCGAGCGCGAACGCGGCCAACGCGTCGTTGCCGGCCACGTTCTGCGACTGAATCTCCTGCCACAACCGCTGCGTGTAGCCGGCCGTGGACGCCGACGGGGCGTTCTGCTCGGACGGCTCGGTCGCCGCCTCGGCGGGGGCTTCCGACTCGGTGGTGAAGTCCGTCGCGACGATCTTCCCGTTGTCTCCGGGCGCGGCCTCGTCGGCCGGCGCGGAGGCCTCCTCCGGCGCGGGCGCCTGCTCGACCGAAGCCGGGGCCGCCTCGGCCGGGGCCGGTGCCTCTTCGACGGGAGCCGGCGCTTCCTCGGCGGGAGCCGGGGCCTGCTCGACGGGGGCCGGGGCCTCCTCGGCAGGGACCGGGGGCAGCTCTTCGGCGGGCGGAGGCAGTTCCTCCGGCGGTGCCGGCAGCTCCTCGGGCGGCATCGGGTTGCTCAGCGCGGCCGGCTCGTCGTTGGGCGCCGGGTTCTCGGCGGGAGCCTCGGCCGGGACCTCGCGGGGCGTCGACGCGCCCAGCCCGCGGCCGCACACCGGCCAGGCACCGCGGCCCTGGGTGGCCAGCACGTGCTCGGCGATGGCGATCTGCTGGTCCTTGCTGGCCATGTGCGCAGACGGGGCGTACTGGCCGCCGCCGTGGGCGCTCCAGGTGCTCGGCGAGAACTGCAGGCCACCCTGGTAGCCGTTTCCGGTGTTGATTCCCCAGTTGCCGCCGGACTCGCAGCGGGCGACCTGGTCCCATTCGCCGTCGGTGGCTGCCAGCGCGTGGCCTGCCAGGGCCAGGCTGCCGCCACCGAGCACAGCGCCGGTGAAGGCGATCTTGGCGACGTTCATGTTCGACTGGGTGGGCTTGCGGTGCCGTCCACTCATAGGTCGGTGATGTCCTCTCTGTCCACGCCCGCGAGGTCAGCTGTCGGGTTCGGGCTGGAGAGGCTGCCCGGCCGGTATCGCCGCGTGCGACGACATCGACTTCACCCCAAGGAGCCGCGTACGGCTCCGGGTCCACTCGGTGGACCCAATGGGTCCCCCGCCTCCATCCGCAATGTTTTCCGTTGGTGTCCCCGCCCGTCGGATGGAGCTCGGCGTTACGGGCGGGACAGGCTCGCCGGACAACGCAGTCCGGCTAGCTCGAAGAGGAACGGTAACCGGAAATTGCGGCCCCGTCATCTTTGGTCTCATTCGGCGTTGCGACGAGCAGCGCTGCAGAAACCGCCAGGAAACGACCCGGTTCGCGCTGGTCAGAATCTTGCTAACGCGGCCGTTGCCAAGTCGTGATCAATTCGTTATGTGACCAGAATCACGTCAGCCGCCGGCGAAGGGCGGCAGCACATCGATCGTGTCGCCGGTGCGAAGCGCGTTCTGCTGGTCGCGGACCGCGATCCCGTCGCACAGATAGGAGCATCGCTGCAGCACGGTGGCGAGTCGGGTGTCGCGGCCGGCGAGGTCCTGCACCAGGGTGGCCACCGTGGCGCCAGAGGGCAGGCTGAGCGACTCGGAGTCGAGGCCGGCGGCCGCCCGGGCGGCCGCGAAGTACCGCACGGTGATCTGCAGCTGGTCGGACACCTCAGCCTCCGATCGCGCTCATCGGGCGGTCCGGCTGGATGAAGCCCGGATCGTTGATGCCGTGCCCGGGCAGCTTGCGCCACATCGCCGCGCGCCAGGCGGCCTCGACGGCGTCGTCGTCGGCGCCGCCGCGCATCAGGACCCGCAGATCGGTCTCCTCCCGGGCGAACAGGCAGTTGCGGACCTGGCCGTCGGCGGTCAACCGGGTGCGGTCACAGGTGGCGCAGAACGGGTGCGACACCGACGCGATGACACCGAACTTTCCGGCCGGGGTGTCTGGGCCTTCATCGACCAGCCACAGCTGCGCGGGAGCCGAGCCGCGCGGCTTCGGGTCCGGACGCAGCTGAAAGTGCGGCTGCAGCGCCGCCAGGACGTCGTCGGCGCTCAGCGCGGCCCCGCGCTGCCACTGGTGGCCGGCATCCAGCGGCATCTGCTCGATGACCCGCAACTGGTAGCCGTGTTGCAGGCAGAACCGCAGCAGATCCACCACGTCGTCCCGCCCGGTGGTCGGATCCAGCACGGCGTTCACCTTGACCGGCCCCATGCCCGCCTTCTTGGCCGCCGCCAGGGCGTCAAGGACTTCGGGTAGCCGGTCCCGGCGGGTGATCGCCGCGAAATGGGCGCGGTCGATGGTGTCCAGCGAGACGTTGATCCGATCCAGGCCGGCCGCCACCAGCGCGGCCGCCCGGTGCACCAAGCCCAGGCCGTTGGTGGTCAACGCGATCTCCGGACGAGGCTGCAACGCGGCGGTGGCGGCCACCACGTCCTCGAGGTGGCGGGCCAGCAGCGGCTCACCACCGGTGAACCGCACGCTGGTGATGCCCAGGCGGGTGACCCCGATGCGGATCAGCCGGTTCAGCTCGTCGGGCTGCAGCAGATGGTCGCTGGGCAGCCAATCCAGGCCTTCGGCCGGCATGCAGTAGGTGCATCGCAGGTTGCACCGGTCGGTCAGCGAGACCCGCAGGTCGGTCGCCACCCGCCCGAATGTGTCGAGCAGCGGACCCGACCCGGGTGCCTCGCTCGGGGTGGGGGCGCCGCGGTCGCGCTTTGGCATCCCCGGAAAGCCCAGGGTGGTCTGTGTCATGCCGACACCCGTTCCACCTGGTCGACCGGCACGATCTGCTTGCCGAGCGGCATCAGCGACACCGGGATCAGTTTGAGGTTGGCCAAGGCCAACGGGATGCCCACGATGGTGACCGCCATGGCCAGCGCGGTCACCAGGTGGCTGATGGTCAGGCCGATACCGAACAACAGAATCCAGATGATGTTGCCGACCAGCGCTCCGGGCCGGGTGCCGGGCTTGTCGACGACGGTGCGGCCGAACGGCCACAGCGCGTAGGACGCGATTCGCAGCGCCGCGAAGCCGAACGGGATGGTGATGATCAGCACGAAACTCAAGAGTGCGGCCAGCAGGTATCCCAACGACAGCCACAGCCCGCCGAAGACCAGCCAGATCACGTTCAGAACTAGGCGCATTTCTCCTCCACCAGTGCGACCAGCCTACCGAGTAACCAGGATGCTCGGACGGCCGCCAGCCGAGTAGGATCAGCAGTCATTGCGTCCTGCGCAGGCGGGGCGCTTCATTATGTTGCCCACAGATGTGGCCCGTGAGACAAGCAGGTGAGACCAGTGCCGACCGGCAAGGTGAAGTGGTACGACGCCGAGAAGGGATTCGGCTTCCTATCGCAAGAGGACGGCGAGGACGTCTACGTCCGGTCATCTGCACTCCCTGCAGGCGTCGAAGGCCTCAAGGCGGGCCAGCGCGTCGAGTTCGGCATGGCCGCCGGTCGGCGCGGACCGCAGGCGTTGAGCGTCAAACTGATCGACCCGCCGCCCAGCATCACCCGACCGCGCCGCGAGGCGCCGGCCGAGCACAAGCACAGCCCCGATGAACTGCACGGCATGGTCGAGGACATGATCACCCTGCTGGAAGGGGCGGTGCAGCCGGAGCTGCGCAAGGGGCGCTACCCGGACCGCAAGACCGCCCGGCGGGTGTCCGAGGTGGTCAAGGCGGTCGCGCGGGAACTCGACGCCTAGTTGTCCCGGCTGGCTGCTGAGATCGACGTCCAAATTGACTCACAGCCCCGAAAATCGGCGGTTTGCGAAATTTGCACGTCGATCTCAGCGGACATCGCGGTGCCCCGCGCCGTCCTTCGGCCGCCGATGGTTTGATTTGGGCCCCACCGGTCAATTCGGGAAGGAGCGATCCTCAACGATGGCCGGTTAGGGAGGTGTCCGATGACACAGCAGGCGCAGGTCAGCGAGGAGCAAGCACGAGCCGTCGCCGAGGAATCACGCGAAAGCGGTTGGGACAAGCCGTCCTTCGCCAAGGGGCTGTTCCTCGGGCGGTTTCCGTTGCCGCTCATTCACCCGTTCCCGCGGCCGTCGGATGCCGACACCGCCCGCACCGAGGAGTTCCTCGGCCGGTTGCGGGAATTTCTCGACACCGTCGACGGGGCGGTCATCGAACGTAACGCCCAGATCCCCGACGAATACGTCAAAGGCCTCGCCGACCTCGGTTGCTTCGGGCTGAAGATCCCGGCCGAGTACGACGGCCTGAACATGTCGCAGGTCGCCTACAACCGGGCACTGGTGATGGTGTCCAGCGTGCACCCCAGCCTGGGGGCGTTGCTGAGCGCGCATCAGTCGATCGGCGTGCCCGAACCGCTCAAGCTGGCCGGCACCGACGAACAGAAGAAGAGGTTCCTGCCGCGCTGCGCCACCGGGGCCATCTCGGCGTTCCTGCTGACCGAACCCGATGTGGGTTCCGATCCGGCGCGGCTGGCGTCGACCGCCACTCCGGTGGAGGACGGTGCGGCCTACGAGTTGGACGGGGTGAAGTTGTGGACCACCAACGGTGTGGTCGCCGAACTACTGGTGGTGATGGCCCGGGTGCCCAGCGGCGAGGGGCACAAGGGAGGCATCAGCGCCTTCGTGGTGGAAGCCGATTCGCCGGGGATCACCGTGGAACGCCGCAACAAGTTCATGGGTCTGCGGGGCATCGAGAACGGCGTGACCCGGCTGCACCGGGTCCGGGTGCCGGCCGAGAACCTCGTCGGACGCGAAGGCGACGGCCTCAAGATCGCCTTGACGACACTGAACGCCGGGCGGCTGGCCATTCCCGCGATGGCCACCGGGTCGGCGAAGTGGTCGCTGAAGATCGCCCGGGAGTGGTCCCGGGAACGGGTGCAGTGGGGCAAACCGGTCGGCGCGCATGAGGCCGTCGCCAAGAAGATCGCGTTCATCGCCGCAACCAGCTATGCGCTGGAAGCGGTCCTGGAGCTTTCGGCGCAGATGGCCGATGAAGGCCGCAACGATATCCGAATCGAGGCGGCGCTGGCCAAGCTGTGGTCCAGCGAGATGGCCTGCGTCATCGCCGACGAGTTGTTGCAGATCCGCGGCGGCCGCGGATACGAAACCGCCGAGTCGCTCGCCGCGCGCGGAGAGCGGGCGGTACCGGTCGAGCAACTGGTGCGGGACCTGCGGATCAACCGCATCTTCGAAGGGTCCAGCGAGATCATGCAGCTGCTCATCGCGCGTGAGGCCGTCGACGCCCACCTGACCGCCGCGGGTGAGCTCGCCAATCCCAAAGCCGACCTCCGCCAAAAGGCCAAAGCAGCAGTCGGCGCCAGCAGCTTCTACGCAAAGTGGTTGCCACAACTGGTGTTCGGCGACGGCCAACGGCCCACCGCATACCGCGAGTTCGGCACATTGGCGGCGCATCTGCGGTTTGTCGAGCGAAGCTCCCGCAAGCTGGCCCGCAACACGTTCTACGGCATGGCCCGCTGGCAGGCCGGCATGGAGCGCAAGCAGGGATTCCTGGGCCGGGTGGTGGATATCGGCGCGGAGCTGTTCGCCGTGTCCGCGACATGCGTGCGGGCCGAAGCGCAACGGGTGGCCGACCCGGCCGAGGGGGAGCAGGCATATCAGCTGGCCGACGCCTTCTGCCGGCAGGCGAGTCTGCGCATCGAGTCGCTGTTCGCCGCACTGTGGACCAACACCGACAGCAGCGATATCCAACTGGCTCGCAACGTCCTTCAGGACGACTACACCTGGCTGGAGAGCGGCATCCTCGATCAGTCCGAGGGCACCGGGCCGTGGATTGCGCATTGGGAGCCGGGCGCCTCGACCGAACCCAATCTGGCGCGGCGAATCCTCGGCGACTCCGCGGCCTCGCGGCTGTGAGCCGCTGCGCGCCGCGCCGGAATGACTCACAGCGCACAGCTTCGACTGGCACCCTGGTGACATGGCCTCCTATGTCGCCGGCGCTGGCGAATTCCAGCGTGACACCAACTACATCACCACCCGGATCACCGCCGACGGACGCGACGGGTATCCCGTCGAGGCGGGCCGATACCGACTGGTGGTCGCCCGGGCCTGCCCGTGGGCCAACCGCACCATCATCGTGCGGCGGCTACTCGGACTGGAGCAGGCGATCTCCATCGGGTTCTGCGGGCCCACCCACGATCAGCGCAGCTGGACCTTCGACCTGGACCCCGGCGGCGTCGACCCGGTCCTGAAGATCCCCCGCCTGCAGGACGCGTACTTCAAACGGTTCCCGGACTACCCCAAGGGCATCACCGTTCCGGCGGTCGTCGACGTGCCGACCGGCGAGGTGGTCACCAACGATTTCGCGCAGATCACCCTGGACTTCTCCACGCAGTGGACGGCTCACCACCGCGACGGTGCGCCGGTGCTGTACCCCGAACCGCTGCGGGCCGAGATCGACGAGGTCGCGCGGCGGATCTACACCGAGATCAACAACGGGGTCTACCGGTGCGGCTTCGCCGGCTCACAGGAGGCCTACGAGGCCGCCTACGACCGGTTGTTCACCGCGCTGGATTGGGTCAGCGACCGGCTGGCCGACCAGCGATACCTGGTGGGGGACACCATCACCGAAGCCGACGTCCGACTGTTCACCACACTGGCCCGGTTCGACCCGGTCTATCACGGGCATTTCAAGTGCAACCGGCAAAAATTGTCCGAGATGCCGGTGCTGTGGGCCTACGCACGTGACCTGTTCCAGACACCCGGGTTCGGCGACACCACCGACTTCGTGCAGATCAAACAGCACTACTACATCGTGCACGCCGACATCAACCCGACCCGGATCGTCCCCAAGGGGCCCGAGCTGGCCGACTGGCTCAGCCCGCACGGCCGTGAAGCGCTGGGCGGCAGGCCATTCGGCGATGGCTCCCCGCCGGGGCCGACGCCCGACGGGGAGCGGGTGCCGGCCGGTCACGGTGCCACCCCTAGTAGCTGACGGCGCACCGATTACCAGGGAAATCCCTGTACCGCACCCATCGTTGGGGCCGATAGCGTCCCTCCGATGAACACGATGATCAGGACGAGTGCGGTTGTCGCTGCGGCGCTGGCCGGTGTTGCGTTCGCGGCGGCGGCCCCGGCGTCCGCCGACACGCCGAGCGGGTCGTACACCAGGACCAACACCGGTCTTGCCGGCGGCGGCTTCGAGATAGTGCTGACACCCTGCGGCTCAGGGTGCATCCACTGGGAAAGACCCGGATATCCCGAGAGCGCATGTGATTTGCATCTGCAGGGCAACCGGTGGGCCGGTGTCAAAGGTACCGGCGATCCGCTGTCTTTCGACAACGATTCGCTGATGGGGACCGACACCATGACACTGCCGGATGGCAGAGCGATGGTTCTGGAGTTCCAGTTGTCCAAGAACGGCTGAGGCATCGCGGGCGGGTCGCACGAGGTCGACGTCGCCGCGCAAAACGTCGAGAACAGTCCACGCTGGCGTCGATCTCGGCGCGCGGCGAACGACGTCAAGAGCGTTGCGCAGGCTCAGTCCCACACCATGCGTACCGACCATTCGGCGTGCGGGGTGCCCCACAGTTGGCCGTCGGGGCCGACGACCACGGTCAGCAACTGCACCGCCACGCCGGTCAGTCGTCCACGGTGCGGGTCGATGCTGGGAATGGTGACCGCCAGCCGGGTGTTCGGCCGGAAGACGGTCGTGGTGGAGTTGGTCGGGTCGTCGTAGACCTGCAGCAGCCGCCAGGGTGCCGCACTGATCGATGTCGGCACCGACAGTTGCACCGCGTCGCGGCCGGTGACCCTCAGCTCGCCCTGGGTGTGCGGCGTCTGACAATCGTTGAGGTCCAACACGTTGCAGTACTCGTACGGCCCGACCCTGGCCAGCTGCCCGTGGGTGTACACGCTGATCCGGGGCAATTCGGGACCGTCGCTGCGGGCCAGCCGCCAGGCGCCCACGCCGGCGGCGCCGGCCAGCACGACAACGGCCGCGACCAGCGCGGCGACGCGAACTCTCACCGCCGGCCCCACTCCGGCGCGTGTACGACGGCGTCGATCTCCCCGCCCTGCTGTTCGACCATGACGGGGCGGTTTCCGCCGAACCACGGGATCAGTGAGTTCCCGCGGAAACTGAGCACGGTCTGCGCCAGGCCCGGGATCAGCACGGCGGTGATCGCGGTGAAGCCGACCCACAGATCGGTGTACACCAGCACCCCGATCGCACCGCCGAGCACCCACGCCAGCTGCAGCGTCGACTCGGACCGCCCGAACGCCGACGCCCGCGACTCCTCGGGCAGATCATCCTGCAGCGACGCGTCCAGCGACGCCTTCGCGATCGCGCTGGCCCCGGAGGTGACCAACGCCGCCACCGCGACCATCAACAGCGTCCCGGCCACCGCGGCCGCCAGGGCAACCGCGGTCACCGCCGTCGCGCAGCGCACCACCAACACCGCCGGCCTACCCAACTTCAGTCGCGCGCTGGCGAAATTGCCGATGAAATTACCGATTCCGGCGGCTGCCCCGATCAGGCCGAGCATGGCCAGCTGCCGCCAGCCGGTCGCATCGTGCTGCTTGGCGACGAACGCCGGATACAGGAACATGAAGCCGACCATCGCCTTGATCGTGCAGTTGCCCCACAGCGAGGTGATGATGTTGCGGCCCAGCGGTTGCCGCAGCGCACCGCTCGCCGTTTTGATGTGCTCGGACCAATGGCGCTGCGGGCTGGGCCCGGCGTGATAGCTCAGGGTGGCCGGCACCTCACCGGCGGTGACCTCCACCCAGCGCGGGATGCGCATCGACAGCGACGCTCCGGCCAGCGTCACCGCGACGATCACGAACACCGCCCCGGGCAACGCGAACAGGCGGGTGAACAGGAACTCGACACCGGCAGCGATCCCGCCGCCGACGATGGTGCCGCCCAACAGACCGAACATCGTCAGCCGCGAATTGACCCGCACCAGATCGATGGTCGGGGGCATCACCCGCGGGGTCACCGCGCTGCGCAGCACCGAAAACGACTTCGACAGCACCATCATCCCGAGCGCACAGGGATACAGCACCCAGGACGGATAACTGCCGGTGGCGCCGTCGTAGTTCATCACCAGCAGCACCGCCAACGCGGTGCGCAGTGCGAACGACATCGCCAAGGCCACCCGCCGGCCGTGCTGCAATCGGTCCAACGCGGGCCCGATCAGCGGGGCGACCACCGCGAATGGGGCGATGGTGATCAGCAGGTACAGCGCCACCTTGTCCTTGCTCTCACCGGCCGCCGCCGCGAAGAACAGGGTGTTGGCCAGCGCCACCGCCATGGCGGCGTCGACCGCGAAGTTCGCCACCACCGGCCAGGTCAGCGCGGTCAGGCCGGACTTGTCGGCACCGTCGGCGGTAGCAGCGCGCTGCACCAGCCCGTACATCCGCGAACCCATTTCGCGGCTGCGCTGAGCGGCGGCGCGGGTGACGGTGATCCGTTCGCCGGCCGGACGCGGCGGCTCGCCGTATCGCGGTGGCTCCGGTTGTTCATGCAGCGGCGGAAGGTAGGGGTTGGCACTGGCGTTCGGCGGCCGCCGGCCCGGCTGACCAGGCCGGGGCCGTTCGCTGGGGTAATTGGCCATCCCGGGATGCTCGCCGGCCGAGCGGTTGCGCGGTGGCCTGCCACCGTCGGGGGGTGCCTGCCGCCGAACCGGCCCCGGGTTGGGGTGATTGCGGCGTGGTGGGGTCACGCATCGATTCTCCCCTATGGCGGTGGATGGGCGCCGCAAGGAAGGGGTTGTGGCTGCGCGCCGAGTGCTACGGCACTATTAGAGACGTGACCGGACCCACCCCAGACGTCGAGACGACGATCGCGGCCGACGAGCAACCCACCCCGGCCGTGCTCACCGATGCCGTAGAGACGGCGCGGGCTGCCGTCGCGGAGCACAGCGGCGCCGAGACGGTGGGTGACTACCTGGGCGCGCAGGCTGAGGATGCCAGTGCGGTCACCCACCGGTTCCTGGCCCACCTGCCCGGCTATCAGGGCTGGCAGTGGGCGGTGGTGGTGGCGGCATATCCCGGTGCCGATCACGTCACCATCAGCGAGGTGGTGCTGATTCCGGGCCCGACCGCGTTGCTGGCACCCGAGTGGGTGCCGTGGGATCAGCGAGTCCGTCCCGGCGACCTGGGCCCCGGCGATCTGCTGGCCACACCGGCCGACGACCCGCGTCTGGTGCCGGGCTACACCTCCAGCGGTGACCCTCAGGTTGACGAGGTCGCCGGAGAGATCGGGCTCGGGCGACGCCGGGTGATGAGCCGCTGGGGTCGCGGGGATGCGGCGCAACGTTGGCACGACGGCGACTACGGCCCCGACTCCGCGATGGCGCGCTCCACCAAACGGGCGTGCCGGGACTGCGGCTTCTTCCTGCCGCTGGCCGGATCGCTGGGCCGGATGTTCGGGGTGTGCGGCAATGAGATGTCCGCGGACGGTCACGTGGTCGACTGCGGGTACGGCTGCGGCGCGCACAGCGACACCCCGGTCCCGGCGGGCAGCGGATCGCCCCGCTACGAGCCCTACGACGACGGGGTGCTCGACGTCAACGCACCCGCCGACTAGCTTTCGGCGGCCGCTTTGATCCGGGCCAGCGACGCGTTCATGCCGTCGACCAGTTCGTTCTCGAAGCTGGGCACCCCGCCCATGAACGTTTTCACCAGCAGGTTCGACACGGCCTTGACGCCGTTCTCGGCGTGCCGGCTCTCGATCAGCCGGGTGCCGGTCGCGGTCGGCTCCAGTTCGTAGCTCCAGACGCTGCCGTTGGTGTTCACCCGGAACATCAGCTTCTGCTCGGGAACCACCTCGAGGATCGTGGAGGTGGTGGGCCAGAACGAGTAGCCGCGGCGGTTGATATTGAGCGTGCGGGTGCCCGCGCGCAGCGGCCCGAACGATTTCATCCAGCGGCACTGCGGACTCCACTGCGGCATCCGGCGCAGGTCGGAAACCAGGTCCCAGACCTTCGCGGTCGGTGCGTTGATGTCGATCTGCGCCTGCAGTAATGGTGCTGCCATTGCCCCACTCCTCACTGATTGTGTGGCCGGTTTCGGCCAACCTGGGTTTCGAGTCCGGTTTGGGCGCCGCGCGCGCCGCGACGGGCGGCGTCACGTTGCCACAGGAAAATCGACGTACCGAGCACCCCGACGCCCAGCCCGGCCAAGCTCACCGGGCGCCAGCTCTGTAGGGCGGGAACCAAAAACGCCGCCGCCGCGGCCACCACCCAGCCTGACGCGATGACCGTGATCACCGGCCATACCTGCAGCAGCGCGGCCGGCAACGGCGGCGGCTGGGGCGGAGGGTCGGCGGACATCGTGTCTAACCTAGCCGAGCCCGCCGCGACCCCACCGGTAGTGTTCGCGCCGTGACGGCGTGCGGGGTGCAGGTGCATGACATCACCGACCCCGACGATCCGCGACTGGACAACTTTCGGGACCTCAACAGCATCGACCGTCGCCCCGATCTGCCGACCGGCAAGGGGCTGGTGATCGCCGAAGGTGTGCTGGTGGTGCAGCGGATGCTGGCCTCCCGCTTCACACCGCTGGCGCTGCTGGGCACCGATCGTCGGCTGACCGAGTTGGACGACGACCTGATCGGCTGCCACGCGCCCTACTACCGGGTGTCCGCCGAGGTGATGGCGCAGGTGGTCGGGTTTCACCTCAATCGCGGGGTGCTGGCCGCCGCCCGGCGGGTGCCCGAGCCCACGGTGTCGCAGGTGGTCGAGGGAGCGCGCACGATCGCGGTGCTCGAGGGGGTCAACGACCACGAGAATCTCGGGTCGATCTTTCGCAACGCGGCGGGCCTCGGCGTGGACGCCGTGGTTTTCGGCACCGGCTGCGCGGACCCGCTGTATCGGCGGGCGGTGCGGGTGTCGATGGGTCATGCCCTGTTGGTGCCCTACGCCCGGGCGACCGACTGGCCCGCCGACGTGGTTCTGCTGCGTGAGCTCGGGTTCCGGTTGGTGGCCATGACGCCCGATCCGCAGTCGCAGCCACTGGCGGACGCGATGGGCGAGCTCGGTGCGCAGCGGGTGGCGGTGCTGGTGGGGGCAGAGGGTCCGGGGTTGACCGAGACGGTGATGCGGCTCAGCGACCGTCGGGTCCGCATCCCGATGTCGCGCGGCACCGATTCGCTCAATGTCGCGACGGCCGCAGCGCTGGCCTTCTATGAGCGGGTTAGGCTCGGCGCTCATGGGTCCTGACGCCGACGCCACCCCCTGGGGGACGGGGCTGACGGTGGCCGCGTTCGTCGCGGCGGTGACCGCGACCGCGATGGTGGTGTTGAGCCTCGGGCTGCTGCGGGTGCATGCGGTGCTGGCGGTCGGGCTCAACCTGGTCGCCGTCGGCGGGCTGGCGCCGACGCTGTGGGGATGGCGCTACACGCCGGTGCTGCGCTGGTTCGTGCTGGGCGCCGGCGTCGGGGTGGGCGTCGCGTGGCTGACGCTGGTGGCGTTGGCGTTCTCCTGACGACGCCGAGCCGGAATTTCACGACGCGACACACCGCCCACCCGTCGCGAATTTCCGCCTCGCGGCCTGGGTTGGCGCGGGTAGGGCTGGGTTGGCGCGGGTAGGCCTGGGCTGGGTAGGCCTGGGATAGCCGCCGCTTGAGTCCCGCGCTAGCGCTGCGTGCCGCTGGAACGAACCCCCAACAGCACGTCCTCCCAGGCCGGCACCGCCGGCTTGTTGCGGCGGCTGCGCGCCGGAGCGGGCTGCTCGACGGGCTCGCTGGACTCGACCGGCTGCTCGGCGGGTGCCTGTACCGGCGCCGGTTCGGGGGCGACCTGCTGGGGCGGGGTCTCGGGCTCGCTGAACTCGAGTTGGGCCAGCGGGGCCACCGGCCGCAGCGGACGCTGGAAGCTGGGGTCGATCAGCTCGGTGGCCGCATCATCGAGGGCGGTCACCGTCCCGCCGTGCGCGCCGGGGACGAACCGGAAATGCGCGATGTTGTCCGAGCGGCCCGCCTTCCAGGCCAGCTGGACCGTCCACCGGCCGTCTTCGTTGCGCCACGCGTCCCAGTCGGTGCTGTCCGGCCGTAGGCCGCGGGCGACCAGTGCCGTGCTGACCACCTCGAGCAGCGTCAGCACCGCGGGCCCGTCGGCCAGTACCGGATGCGCGGCCGTCGCCAGTTCGGCCGCGCGGGAACGTTCCAGCAGCACCGGGTGGGCGAACCGCTCGACCCGGGAGACGTCGACGCCGGCCGCGGCCGCTACCTGCTCGACGGAGGCTCCGGCACGAATCCGGGCCTGGATCTCCTTGGGGCGCAGCGCGCTGGGCAGTTCGATGTCGAGTTGGGTCTGGCCGACCCGCGCCGCGTCGCCGCGCAGCGCCGCCCGCAGCCGGTCGTCGGCCGGCAGGATGAACTTGGCTGTGTTCTCGGCGGGGTCCGCGACCTCACAGATGATGTGCCTGCCATCGGCGTCGAGTCCAACGACTTTGAGTTCCTGCATGGCATCTCCTCGCACAGTCTGCTGCGGACTCTAGTGCAGGTCGCGGCAGCGGCCGCGCTGACACGCGGGGATGGCTTACAGCCGCTCGACCACCCAATCGATGCACTCGGTCAGCGCGCTCACGTCGTCGGGGTCGACGGCCGGGAACATCGCCACCCGCAGCTGGTTGCGGCCCAGTTTGCGGTACGGCTCGGTATCGACGACGCCGTTGGCCCGCAGCACCTTGGCCACCGCCGCCGCGTCAACGCCGTCGACGAAGTCGATGGTGCCGACGACCTGCGACCGCAGCGCCGGGTCGGCGACGAAGGGCGTCGTGTAGGACCGCTGCTCGGCCCAGCTGTACAGGCGCTGCGAGGAGTCGGCGGTGCGTTTGACCGCCCAGTCCAGCCCGCCGTTGCCGACCAGCCAGTCGATCTGTTCGGCCAGCAGCACCAGCGTGCCGATCGCCGGGGTGTTGTAGGTCTGGTTCTTGACGCTGTTGTCCACGGCGATGGGCAGCGACAGGAACTCCGGCACCCAGCGACCCGACGCGGCGATGGCCTCGATGCGGGCCAGCGCGGCCGGGCTCAGGATCGCCAGCCACAGCCCGCCGTCGGCGGCGAAGTTCTTCTGCGGCGCGAAGTAGTAGGCGTCGGTCTCGGTGATGTCGACCGGCAGCCCACCGGCCCCCGACGTCGCGTCGATGACCACCAGGGCGTCGCCGGAATCCGCCGGCCGGCGCACCGGAACCGCGACGCCGGTCGAGGTTTCGTTGTGGGCCCAGGCGATGACGTCGACGGACGGGTCGGACTGCGGGGCGGGCGCGCTGCCCGGGTCGGCCTTGATGACGATCGGGTCGCCGACGAACGGGTTCTTGGCCACCGCCGAGGCGAACTTCGCGCTGAACTCGCCGTAGGTCAGGTGCAGCGAGCGCTTGTCGACCAACCCGAACGCGGCGGCATCCCAGAACGCGGTGGAGCCGCCGTTGCCCAGGATCACCTCGTAGCCGTCGGGCACCGCGAAGAAGTCGCGCAGCCCGTTGCGGACCCGTCCGACCAGGTCTTTGACCGGCGCCTGGCGGTGGGAGGTGCCGAACAGGCCGGCGGCCGTGGTGGACAGGGCGGCCAGCTGCTCCGGGCGGACCTTCGACGG
The DNA here is from genome assembly GCF_059812545.1 of Mycobacterium sp. NGS50. Taxonomy (NCBI): domain Bacteria; kingdom Bacillati; phylum Actinomycetota; class Actinomycetes; order Mycobacteriales; family Mycobacteriaceae; genus Mycobacterium; species Mycobacterium sp. NGS50. Next base: position 103,524 of record NZ_JCALCW010000001.1, on the reverse strand, counting down.
GCCGCAGCCGAACCGGCCGTCTTTGGGTTTGATCGCGTCGGGGAGCGTGAGCTGTTCAGCCATGGCCACCAGCGTAGGGCCTGCCGGGCAACTCCGATCCAGGGCGTCAGCGCAGCGCTCACCGGCAGCTACGGGGTGATGCCGAAGATGGCGTCCCAGATGTGGGTGATGTCGGCGAGGATGGGTGACAGATCGGTGCCGAACACGTCACCGTAGGGGCCGGCGATCAATGTCGGGTCGCTGAACAGCGCCTGCAGGCCGGTGAACAGGCCGGTGGCGTCGAAGTGGGTGAAGGCGAAGGTGAGTTGCGTCGGGGTCATGCCGAACAGGTCGGTCAACTGCGCCAGGCTCTGGTCCGACATGCCGGTCAGCCCACCGATGCTGCCATCGTTGAAGACCTGTGCGGCTGGGCCGGTGAGCAAGCTTTGCGTCAGCGCGATCGGGTCGTAGTTGGCCAGGGCGGTGATTCCGAGAAAATTGTTGAGGCTCTGCTCCTGTGCGTCGTACATCATGTTGAGGGCGTTGAAGCCGCGGTCGATGGCGCCGTTGAGGACGCTGTCGCTGCCGGGGCCGCCACCGAAGGCGGCCATTTCCGTGGCCACCTCATGCTGAACTAGGGCCGTGTTGAAGGCGGTCTCGGCCGCGATGAGAGCTTTGTCGAAGGTGATCTCGTCATGCGCCAACTTCACGAGCAGCAGGGATAGGTCGGCGACCTGTTGGCCGCCGAGCAACGCCAGCAGCTCGCTGGTGAACACCAGATCCTGGGTGACGGCGCCCTGCAGCCCGCCGATGTTCGCGGTGGCCGGGACGAACGGGGCCAACAGCAACGACTCGTTCAACGCGATCGGGGAGTACTGGGAGGTGTTCCCCGCGGCGTCTGCCAGCAGCCGGGCCCCGTCCAGGCCGAAGAAGGAACCCTGCTCGGCGCCCGTCATCAGGTTGGTGGCGTCGAAGAAGTGCTGGTAGGCCGCCGTGGCCAGGGGCTGCTGGGCAGCGGGAAACAGACCCGAGAGGTCGGTGGCGAGGGTCTCCTGGCCGCTGACCATGCTGGCGTTGGCGGTCAACGTGTTCTGCACCAGCGTGTAATTCGCCGCCAGCTGCTGGCCCCACAGGTCCGACAAGGCGTCGGTGAGCTGCACATGGCGGACTTGGACCTCGGGCGGCGCCGGCGGGACCGGAGTAGCGGCAACCAAATTCCCGCCGGCAATAGCGGCGATCGCGGCTATGTAGGGGGTACGCACCATGGCCATCTCCTCCGACCACATTAAGGTTAGCCAGGCGTGATCTAGATCACAAGCAGTTCTGCGGCTGCTGCCGCCGGTTCGCGCGTCCTCCCTGATATTGAATATCGGCTGGTCAGACCGTTTTGAGCGAAAATCGACGGCGGCGGGGTACCGTTGCTCAAAGTGAGCCCGATCACATTAAGCTCCCAGGTTTCGGCCGCGCCACAGCGGGCAGGTTGGGTCTAGAAAGTTTGTGATACCTGCGGTACCGTTGTACACAACTAGCCCAGATGTAAACCTTAACGGGAGGGTTCTCGGGATGGCTCAGAAACTGGCTCGGACGCGGATGGTTCGCCGTTGGCGGCGCAACATGGACGTCTCGGATGACCCGGCCTACACAGAGATTCTCGACACACTGTCCGAGGGGTCGGTGCGTCGGAATTTCAATCCGTACACCGACATCGACTGGAAGTCACCGGAGTTCGCGGTCTTCGACAACGACCCGCGCTGGATCCTGCCGGCGACCGACCCGTTCGGGCGTCACCCCTGGTACCAGGCGCAGTCGCAGGAGCGTCAGATCGAGATCGGGATGTGGCGGCAGGCCAACGTCGCCAAGGTGGGCCTGCACTTCGAGTCCATCCTGATCCGCGGGCTGATGGAGTACGCATTCTGGACCCCCAACGGCTCCCCGGAATACCGGTACTGCCTGCACGAAGCGGTCGAAGAGTGCAACCACACCATGATGTTCCAGGAGATGGTGAACCACATCGGCGCCGACGTGCCGGGCATGCCGCGGCTGTTGAAGTGGATTCAGCCGCTGATCCCGCTGGTCGCCGGGCCGATGCCGATTCCGTTCTGGTTCGGCATCCTCGCCGGCGAGGAGCCCATCGACCACACCCAGAAGAACGTGCTGCGCGAGGGCAAGACCCTGCACCCGATCATGGAAAAGGTGATGGCCATCCACGTGGCCGAGGAGGCCCGGCACATCTCCTTCGCCCACGAGTACCTGCGCAAGCGTGTTCCGCACCTGCGGGCCGGCAAGCGGTTCTGGCTGTCGCTGTTCGTCCCGCTGACCATGCGGATTCTGTGTTCGGCGATCATCGTGCCGCCGAAGGCGTTCTGGGAGGAGTTCGACATCCCGCGCTCGGTGCGCAAGGAGATCTTCTTCCGCTCTCCGGAATCCCGGCAGATGCTGCGCGACATGTTCGGTGACGTGCGGATGCTGTGCCACGACACCGGCCTGATGAATCCGGTGGCCAAGCTGATGTGGCGGATCTGCAAGATCAACGGCAAGCCGTCGCGCTACCGCAGCGAGCCGCAGCGTCAGCACCTGGCCGCCGTTCCGGCCGCCTAGCGCGAGACCAGATCACTCATGCCGCACGTTATTACCCAGGCGTGCTGTAACGACGCATCGTGCGTCTTCGCCTGCCCGGTCAACTGTATCCACCCCACGCCCGACGAGCCGGGCTTCGCCACCACCGAGATGCTCTACATCGACCCGATCGCCTGCGTGGACTGCGGTGCGTGTGTGCGTGCCTGCCCGGTCGAGGCGATCGGGCCGGACACCCGGTTGGCCGCCCAACAGCAGCCGTTCATCGCCGTCAACGCCGCCCACTACCCGGATCGTCCGGCCGGCGTAAAACTGCCGCCGACCTCGAAATTGGCGCCGGTGCTGCCGGCTGCTGAAATCCGGCACGGCCGCCACCCGCTGACGGTCGCGATCGTGGGCTCCGGCCCGGCAGCGATGTACGCGGCCGACGAACTGCTGACCCAGCCCGGCGTGCTGGTCAACATGTTCGAGAAGCTGCCCACCCCGTACGGGCTGGTGCGCGCCGGGGTGGCCCCCGACCATCAGCGCACCAAACTGGTCACCCGGCTCTTCGACACGGTCGCCGCCAACCGGCGGTTCAACTTCTTCCTCAACGTCGAGATCGGCAACCACCTCAGTCACGACGACCTGCTGCGCTACCACCACGCCGTGCTGTACGCGTCCGGGGCGCCCAACGACCGTCGCCTCGAGATCGACGGGATGAACCTGCCCGGTACCGGTACCGCCACCGAACTGGTCGCCTGGATCAACGGGCATCCGGAGTTCACCGATCTGCCGGTGAACCTCAGCCATGAGCGGGTCGTCATCGTGGGCAACGGCAACGTCGCCTTCGACGTGGCCCGCATCCTGACCGCCGACCCGGATGCGTTGGCCCGCACCGACATCTCCGACCATGCGCTGGCCGAGCTGCGCGAGTCCGGGGTGCAGGAGGTGGTGATCGCCGCCCGGCGCGGCCCGGCCGCCTCGGCGTTCACCCTGCCCGAGCTGATCGGGCTCACCCAGACCGCCGAAGTGGTGCTCGACGCCCGCGACCACGACCGGGTGCGACGGGACCTGGCGACCGTCGAGGATTCGCTGACCCGCAGCAAACTGGAGATCCTGAGCAAACTCGGGGACGCTTCTGCGCCGATCACCCGCCCGCGCATCCGGCTGGCCTACGAGCTGACCCCCAGCCGCGTCCTCGGGCCGGAGCGCGTCAGCGCTATCGAGTTCACCGTCACCGGAACCGATGCGGTCGAAACGCTGCCGGTCGGTCTGGTCTTGACCTCAATCGGCTACCGCGGCAAGCCGATCCCCGGCCTGCCGTTCGACGACGACACCGCGGTGGTGCCCAACGACAAGGGCCGGGTGATCGACCCGGCGTCCGGGCAGCCGGTGCCGGGGGCTTATGTGTCGGGCTGGATCAAGCGGGGCCCGACCGGGTTCATCGGCACCAACAAGTCCGACTCGCTGCAAACCGTGCAGACCCTGGTCGCCGACTACAACGCCGGGCAGATGGCCGAGCTCGCCGGCGGGCCGCGAGCCGTCTGGCGGATGGTGCACGAACGTCAACCCGATGTCGTCGACGCCGCCGGCTGGAAGGCGATCGACGCCGCCGAGCGGGCCCGCGGCAGCGCCGACGGGCGTCCCCGGGACAAGTTCATCGACATCCGCGACATGCTGTCCGCGGCAGCAGGCGCGCCGCAGCCCCCGCTGCATCGCCGGCTGCTGAAACTCGTTCAGCGCTAGGCGATCAGGCCGGCGGGTACGGCGCCTGCCACGGCCAGGGCGCGGCCAGCTCGATCTGGCGCGCCAGCCGCAGCAGGCGGGCCTCGGACCCCATTGGTCCCATCAGCTGAACTCCGACCGGCAGGCCGGACTCATCGAATCCGGCGGGCACACTGGCGGCCGGCAATCCGGTCACATTGGCGATGACGGTGAAGGACACCATCTCGGCGCCGTGGATGGCCATCGCCGCCGGATCGGTCGGGTCCAACACGCCCAGCCGCGGCACCGGCACCCGCAGCGTCGGGGCCAACCAGATGTCGTAGGACTCGAAGAACGGCGCGACCTGGCGGCACAGTGATTCGATGCCGTCGAAGGCCTGCAGCAACTGGACGGCGGTGACGGTGCGCCCGTATTCCAGCAGTGACCGGGTGAACGGCTCGACGTCGTCGAGCGAATCCTCCGACCATGCGCGCCCCATCCGGGCGAGCCCGTCTTCGACACAGGCCTGCATGGTGCTGACGAAGACGGCTGCGGTCGACAACGTTGCCGTCACCGAATCCCATTGCGGTGCATCGGTTCTCACCTGGTGGCCCAGATCGGCGAGCAGGTCCGCGACCCGCCGCACCGCCTGCACCGCCGCCGGGTGAGCGGGTATCCCGTCGCTGTCGGCGCTGGAGGTGCCGATCTTCAGCGGCGCCGGCGGGTCGTCGAGGGCGGCCAGGAAACTGCCGTGCGGCGCTTCCGGCAGGGTCGCGAACGGGTAGCTGGCGCCGGGGCCGGCGATCGCGTCGAGCAGCGCCGCGCTGTCGCGTACCGAACGGGTCAGCGCGTGACTGCAGTTCAGCGGATCGGTGAAGGCGCCGGAACCGCGGTCCTCGGGCACCCGGCCGCGGGACGGCTTGAGCCCGAACAGCCCGCAGCAGGCCGCGGGGACCCGGATGGATCCGCCGGCATCGTTGCCGTGGGCGGCGGGCACGATCCCGGCCGCGACCGCCGCCGCCGACCCGCCGGACGATCCACCCGCGGTGTGGCTCAGCTGCCACGGGTTGCGGGTCGGTCCGTGCAGCAGCGGCTCGGTGGAGGGGCTGCGGGTCAACTCCGGTGTGTTGGTCTTGCCGACCAGCACCAGGCCGGCCCGCCGGTAGCGGGCCGCGAGCACGCCGTCGGCACCGGCGACCGCGTCGGCCAACAGCCGGCATCCCGAGGTGCTGGGCAGCCCCGCCACGTCGCACAGCGCGTCCTTCACCGCGAACGGCACGCCACGCAGCGGACCGTCGGGCAGCCCGGCGGCGATCTCGGCGCGGGCCTGCTCGATGCGGGTGGCGATCAGCGCGTTGATCGTCGGGTTGCGCTGCTCGATGCGCTCGACGACCACGTCCAGCAACTCGTCGGGTTTCAGCTCACCGTCGCGAATCAGCCCGGCCAGCCCCACCACGTCGTGTCGGTCCAGCACCTCGCCATCGCTCACAGCCGCCCCTCACCGGCGGCCCGGCGTCAGCGCATTGCCGCCTGGATCTCCTCGATGCTGACCTCGCGCACCGGCTGCCCCATCGACCAGTGGTGGCCGAACGGGTCGGCCACCGCGCCGTAGCGGTCGCCCCAGAACTGGTCCTCCAGCGCGGCCACCACGGTAGCGCCCGCGTCCACGGCGCGCTGGAATTTGGCGTCGACATCGGTGACGGTCAGGTGGATGGTGACCGGGGTTCCGCCCAGCGCCTTGGGGGTCATGGCCTTGCCGCCGCACGTTTCCGGGAAGTCGTCGTTGAGCATGACGGTGAAGCCGTTGATCTGCACCGCGGCATGGATCAGCCGGCCGTCCGGGCCGGGGACCCGGCCCAGCTCGACGGCGTCAAACGCGGCGACGTAGAAGTCGATGGCGGCAGCGGCGTCGTCGACGACCAGGTGCGGGGACAAGGCGGGTTGAACGTTGATGGCCACGATGGTCACTCCTCGGTGGTAGCGGTAGCTGCGGGTGTACGCACCGATACTGACCGCCGGCACCGACAAAACTCATCGCGTCGCGGGTCAGCCCCGCCGAATCGCGTCCCAACCGTCGACGGACTCGGGGCTGCGCGGTGCGGGGCCGACATAGATCGCCGACGGACGAACCAGCTTGCCCAACCGCTTCTGCTCCATGATGTGCGCGCACCAACCGGCGGTACGGCCACAGGTGAACATGGCCGGCATCATCTTGGCCGGCACCCGCGCGAAGTCCAGGATCACCGCCGCCCAGAACTCGACGTTGGTTTCGATGGCCCGGTCGGGTCGCCGTTCGCGCAGCTCGGCCAGCGCCGCCTGCTCCAGGGCGGCCGCCACCTCGTAGCGGGGCGCATCCAGCCGCTGAGCGGTGGACCGCAGCACCCGGGCACGCGGGTCCTCGGCGCGGTACACGCGATGCCCGAAGCCCATCAGCTTCTCGCTGCGGTCGAGGATGCCCTTGACCACCGCACGGGCGTCGCCGGTGCGTTCGGCTTCCTCGATCATCGGGATCACCCGGGCCGGCGCCCCGCCGTGCAACGGCCCGCTCATCGCACCGATCGCGCCGGACAGCGACGCCGCCACGTCGGCGCCGGTCGAGGCGATCACCCGGGCGGTGAACGTCGAGGCGTTCATCCCGTGCTCGGCGGCGCTCACCCAGTAGGCGTCGATGGCCTCGACGTGCCGGGGATCCGGCTCACCCTGCCAGCGCGTCATGAACCGTTCGGTGATGGTGGTGCATTCGTCGACCCGGCGCTGGGGAACGGCCGGCTGGTAGATGCCGCGGGCCGACTGGGCGACATAGGACAGCGCCATCACCGAGGCGCGGGCTAGCTGGTCACGGGCGGTGTCGTCGTCGATGTCGAGGATGGGGGCGTATCCCCAGATCGGCGCCAGCATGGCCAGCCCGGCCTGCACGTCTACCCGGACGTCGCCGGTGTGGATCGGCAGCGGGAACGGCTCGGCCGGCGGCAGGCCGCGCCCGAAGCTGCCGTCGACCAGCAGCGCCCACACCTCGCCGAAGGTGACCCGCTGGCCGACAAGGTCCTCGATGTCGACGCCGCGGTAGCGCAGCGCACCGCCGTCCTTGTCGGGTTCGGCGATTTCGGTGGTGAAGGCCACCACGCCCTCCAAGCCGGCGACGAAGTTTTCGGGGATATTCTCCGGGACCGCTACAGGCATGGGCCGATTCTCGCATCCGGCGCCCGACGGGTTGCTACCGGTTGGTAACCGGGGTGCGCGGCTGGGCGGTAGCGTTACCGCAGTGGCGCAGATGGCGGGCCCGGACAACGAACACCTGGCGGCAATGCGAGTGGAATACCAATCGGAAAAAGACAGCAGCGGCGACCTCGACGAGAGCTGGCTCGACGAGGGCTGGCATGTGCTGCTGCGCAACTGGATCGGTGACGCCGAACGCGCCGGGATCTCCGAGCCCAATGCGATGGTGCTGGCCACCGTCGACTCGGGCCGGCCGGTCAGCCGCTCGGTGCTGTGCAAGAGCCTGGATGAGACGGGCATCACCTTCTTCACCAACTACGACTCGGCCAAGGGCGCCGATTTGGCGGCGACCCCCTACGCGTCGGCGACGTTTCCCTGGTACCAGCTCGGGCGCCAGTTCCACATCCGCGGCCCGGTGACCAGGGTCAGCCCGGAAGTCACCGCGGACTACTGGTCCAAGCGGCCGCGCGGCTCTCAACTGGGGGCCTGGGCGTCGAGCCAGTCGCAGCCGATCCCGTCGCGCGCCGCGCTGCTGGACCAGCTCGCCGACGTCACCGCCCGCTTCGCCGACAGCCCCGCCGTCCCGGTGCCGCCGAACTGGGGCGGATATCTGATCGCCCCCGAGGTAGTCGAATTCTGGCAGGGCCGAGAAGACAGGCTGCACAACCGGATCCGTATCACCGACGGTCGCATCCAGCGCCTGCAGCCGTAGCGTCGGTGAGGCTATTCGCGGACACGACGCCGCTGCGGAACGCCGACTTCCGCCGGCTCTGGCTGGCCGGGATACCCACCGTCATCGGGGCGAACCTGACCATCTTCGCGGTCCCGGTACAGATCTACGCCCTCACCGGGAGCTCGGCCTACGTCGGGCTGGCCGGCGTGGTCGCCCTGGTGCCGCTGGTCGTGTTCGGCCTGCTCGGCGGTGCCTGGGCCGACGCCATGGACCGGCGGAAGTTGCTGATCATTGCCTCCGGCGGGTTGGCGGTGGCGTCGGGCCTGCTGTGGTGGCAGGCCGCGGCGGCGATAAACAACGTCGGGGTGGTCATGGGGCTGCTCGGGCTGCAGCAGGCGTTCTACGCCATCAACGCGCCCACTCGTTCGGCGGCGATCCCGCGAATACTGGGCGCCGAGCAGTTGCCGGCGGCGAACTCGCTGAACATGACGGTGACGCAGTTCGGCGCGATCATCGGCCCACTGCTGGCCGGGATGCTGCTGAGCTGGGTGGACCTGTCCACTCTGTACCTGCTCGACACCGCGACCTGCCTGCTGCCGATCTGGGCGACGTGGCGGCTCACGCCGATGCCGGTCGGCCGGGCCGACACCGCCGACGCGGCGCGCTGGGGCTGGGCGGCGGTACTGGACGGGTTCCGCTACCTGGCGGGGAACCAGGTGGTGTTGATGTCGTTCGTGGTCGACCTGATCGCGATGGTGTTCGGCATGCCGCGGGCCCTGTTCCCGCAGATCGCCCATGAAAGCTTCGGCGGGCCGGTCGACGGCGGCACCGCCATGGCGCTGCTGGCCGCGGCGTTCTCGGCCGGGGCGGTCGCCGGCGGGGTGTTCTCCGGCTGGCTGCCGCGGATCCGCCGCCAGGGCCTGGCCACCGTGGTGGCCATCGTGGTCTTCGGGGCGGCGATGGCCGGTTTCGGGCTGGCCGTCGCCTCCGCCGACGGCCGGCCCGGTGCGGCGTTGTGGATCGCGCTGGTGTTCCTGGCGATCGGGGGCGCGGCGGACATGGTGTCGGCGGCCTTCCGGTCGACGATCCTGCAGCACGTCGCCTCCGATGAGATGCGGGGCCGATTGCAGGGCGTGTTCATCGTGGTGGTGGCGGGCGGGCCGCGGCTGGCCGACGGGGTGCACGGCGCTGCGGCGGCGGTTATCGGGACCTCGGCGGCCGCGGCCGGCGGCGGCGCGCTGGTTGTCGTCGTCGTGGTGATCGCTGCGGTGGTGGTGCCGGCGTTCGTGCGCTACCGGGTGTCGCGAGCGGCCGAGGGGCCTGCAGCCCCCCGCGCAGGCACGCCTGCGGGATAACGACTACCTTTCTCTATACGCACCCATACCGGCAGCTATCTCCGAGTGACTTGACCAAAGGGGTTCTTGTGGCCGCGAACGACGACACCGCAACTCTCCGGTACCCGGGCGGTGAGACGGAACTGCAGATCGTCCGCGCCACCGAGGGCGCCGACGGTATTGCCCTGGGCTCGCTGCTGGCCAAGACCGGCTACACCATGTTCGACGGCGGCTTCGTCAACACCGCCTCCACCAAGAGCGCCATCACCTACATCGACGGCGACGCCGGCATCCTGCGCTACCGCGGCTACCCGATCGAGCAGCTCGCTGAGCACTCCAACTTCATCGAGGTCAGCTACCTGCTGATCTACGGGGAGCTGCCGACCACCGAGCAGCTGGCCGAATTCACCCACCAGATCCAGCGGCACACCATGCTGCACGAGGACCTGCGGCGGTTCTTCGACGGTTTCCCGCGCAACGCGCATCCGATGCCGGTGGTGTCCAGCGCGGTCAACGCGCTATCCGCCTACTACCAGGACTCGCTGGACCCGACCGACAGCGCCCAGGTGGAGGTCTCGACGATCCGGCTGCTGGCCAAGCTGCCGACCATCGCCGCCTACGCCTACAAGAAGTCGATGGGCCAGCCGTTCCTGTACCCGGACAACTCGCTTTCCCTGGTGGAGAACTTCCTGCGGATGACGTTCGGGTTACCGGCCGAACCCTATGAGGCCGACCCCGAGATCGTCCGGGCCCTGGACATGCTGTTCATCCTGCACGCCGACCACGAGCAGAACTGTTCGACGTCGACGGTGCGGCTGGTCGGCTCCTCGCGGGCCAACCTGTTCACCTCGATCTCGGGTGGCATCAACGCGCTGTGGGGCCCGCTGCACGGCGGCGCCAACCAGTCGGTGCTGGAGATGCTGGAGGGTATCCGGGCCGACGGCGGCGACGTCAAGGAGTTCGTCCGCAAGGTGAAGAACCGCGAGGACGGCGTCAAGCTGATGGGCTTCGGCCACCGGGTGTACAAGAACTACGACCCGCGGGCCCGCATCGTCAAGGAGCAGGCCGACAAGATCCTCGGCAAGCTGGGCGGCGACGACGAGCTGCTCGAGATCGGCAAGGCCCTCGAAGAGGTGGCCCTGACCGACGACTACTTCGTGGAGCGCAAGCTCTACCCGAACGTCGACTTCTACACCGGCGTGATCTACCGCGCGATGGGCTTCCCGACCCGGATGTTCACCGTGCTGTTCGCGCTGGGACGGTTGCCCGGCTGGATCGCGCACTGGCGGGAGATGCACGACGAGGGCGACAGTAAGATCGGGCGGCCCCGCCAGATCTACACCGGGCACCGGGAACGGGCCTACCCCGGCGTGGGCGCCAGCTGATCCCGCGCGAGCAGACGCAGAAGTGCCCTGAAACACCCGTTTCGGGGCACTTCTGCGTCTGCTCGGCAACAGTGGCGCGGGGCCGACTAGGGTAAGCCGGGTGACTAGCAAGCCAGAGATCGAGTTTCCGAGCGGCCCGGCACCCAGCGGGCTGGTTATCCAGGACCTGGTGGTCGGCGAAGGACCCGAAGCCGCCCCGGGTGGCACCGTCGAGGTGCACTACGTGGGTGTCGAGTACGACACCGGTGAAGAGTTCGACAGCTCGTGGAACCGGGGCGAGACCATCGAGTTTCCGCTGCGCGGCCTGATCCAGGGATGGCAGGACGGCATTCCGGGGATGCGGGTCGGCGGTCGGCGTCAGTTGGTGATTCCGCCCGAGCAGGCGTACGGACCGGCCGGTTCCGGGCATCGGCTCTCCGGTAAGACCCTGATCTTCGTCATCGATCTGATCGGCACTCGGTAGCGTTCATCGACAACAGGAGGGGTCATGCCCGAGTCCGAGCCTGACACCGAATCGGGTCCCGAGCCCGAAGGGGCCGACGCGACCGCCGAGTCCCGCCCCCGCGCCGGCTGGTACCGCCGCCCGCCCGGCATCGCCTGGCTGATCGCGGTGGTGCTGATCCCGCTGCTGCTGGCGGTCATCGGCTACGGCCTGTCCGAGCGGACCCTGCCGGAGGCGGGCACCCCCGCCGGCACCCTCCCGACGCTGACCGAAACCTCGGTGCCGGACATGCCGCCGGCTCCGCTGCCCGGGGCCTTGACGCTGGCGCCGTTGACAATCACGCGCAGCGGCGACCAGGTCACCCTGGACGGCGCGATGCCGAACCTGGAGGCCAAGCGGGTCCTGCTGGACACCGTGATCGGCGCCGTCGGCAAAGACGTCAACATCAACGACAACGTCGAGATCAACCCCGACGTCAAGGCACTCGACTTCTCCTCCGCCGGACCGTTTTTCGATGCGGCCGCGGGAATCCCCGATTTCGGTCTGGTGGTCGGCGGCGACACCGTCACGTTGAGCGGCACCGCAGAGGTGGCCGCTGACCAGGACGCGGTCGAGGCCGCGGCCACCAGGGCCTGGCCGTACGTGAACATCGTCAACACCATCGAGACGGCCGGCCCGCCGACCGTACCGGCTGCTCCGACCCCGCCGGGGCGATGAGCACCGTCGGGCGAGCGAAGGAGAATCCGAGATGAGCTTCGTCATCCCGTGGTTGTGCTATCTGCTGGCGTTCGTCGCGGGCTCGCTGGTCGCCTGGGGCGCGGCGACCGCCTTGGTCAAGCCGCCGACGCAGACGAGGAGTGGCGCCGATGACTGACGTGAACTGGTGGCTGACGGCGGTGGCCTTCGCGCTGGGAGTGGTGCTGACGACTGCCCTGATGATCCGCCCGGTCACCGGTGACGCGGCGGCCGGTTCCGCTGACGAGTCGGACGAAAACGGGACATAGTCACCTGCGCGTCGGGGCCACGGGCCGCGCCGCAGAGTGGGATGTAGAACCCAAATTCTTGCCATGTCGACGGCGGCCGGTCAATGACTGCGCGGCCGGGTCTGGCGTGGACCGCTCCGGACGTGCATACTGGGTTGCGCAACCCAAATTCGACCCGGACGCGGGCAACGGCGACGTGCAGGACCTGCGACGTGTTCGAATCCCGCTACGGCTCAGGAGGAACCGCCGATGTCCGCTGTTCATCACCGATACGCGACCGTCGACGGATGCCGGTTGTTCTTCCGGGAAGCCGGCGATCCGGCCGCGCCCGCCCTCGTGCTCTTGCACGGATTCCCGACCAGCTCCCACATGTTTCGGCATCTGATTCCGGCCTTGGCCGATCGGTATCACGTCATCGCCCCCGACCACTTGGGATTCGGGCTGTCGGACGCACCCGGCGTCGATGAGTTCGACTACACCTTTGACGCGCTGACCGCACTGACATCGGGGCTGTTGCGCGGCCTCGGCGTCGAGCGCTACGCCATGTACGTGCAGGACTACGGCGCGCCTATCGGGTGGCGGCTGGCGTTGAACAGCCCGGCCGCCATCAGTGCGATCATCAGCCAGAACGGCAATGGGTACGACGCCGGATTCGTCGAAAGCTTCTGGAAGACGGTGTGGGCGTACCAAACCGAACAAACACCAGAGACCGAGGCCCCGGTCCGCCAGTTCCTCAGCCTGGAAGCCACCCGGTGGCAATACCTGACCGGCGTGGCTGACGAGACGCTGGTCGATCCCGAATCCTGGTACCACGACTATGCGCTGATCTCACGGCCCGGCAACGATGCGGTGCAACTCGCGCTCTTTCGCGACTACGCCACGAATGCTGCGCTCTACCCGCGACTGCACGAGTACTTTCGTGCGAGTGGCGTGCCGCTGCTGGCGGTGTGGGGCCGCGGCGACGAGATATTCGGCCCCGCAGGGGCAAAGGCCTTTGCCGAGGACCTGCCCGATGCCGAGATCCACTTGCTCGACGGCGGGCATTTCCTGCTCGAGTCGGCCCTCGGAGAGGTGGTCCCGCTGATCCGGTCCTTCCTCTCCGGGCATCATCCACCCAACTGAACGACGCCGCGACATACTGGGTTGAATGTCCCATATACCGAAGGTCGGGGCGCTAGCCTCGGGCGATGGCGAATGTCGACGCGTCCGCTGCGGGCCTGACACCCAAGGGGCGCGCAACCCGTGAACGGATCGTGGCAGCAGCGGCAGCGCTGATCCTCACCGACGGGCTGGCAAGCCTGAACATGGACAAGCTTCGGACGGCTGCCGCGGTGAGCGGTTCGCAGCTGACCCACTATTTCGCGGACAAGCAGGCGCTGATCCGCGCCGTGCTGGTGCGCCAGATCGACGTGGTGCTGAACTTTCACCGCCAGCCCGCGCTGCGCGGCTTGGCGACCTTCGACGACTTCGAGCGTTGGATCGACCTGAACATGCGTCACCTGCGGCGCATCGGTTACAGCGGCACGCCCACCTACCATGCGCTCGCCGGCCAACTCGCCAAATCCGACGACGCGACCCGTCAGACATTGGCCGTGGGGTATGGGCAATGGATCTCGCTGTTCGAGGAGTCGATCCTCGGGATGAGGGACCGCGGCCTGCTGGTCGGCGACGCCGACCCGCGCCGGCTGGCGGTGACGATGGTCAGTGCTCACCAGGGCGGTGGCACCCTGGCGTTCACCTATCGGCAGGAGTGGCTGCACGCCGGAGCCGTGCGATTCGCCGTCAACCAGCTGCGGATGTACGCGTCCGACCCCGCCGAACGTACTCCACGTCCAGCCCGGCGGCCCCGCGGGCGACGCCCGAATCCGCTGCCTCCCAGCGGCTCCGGTCAGGACACGGCCGGGTTCACCCGGAAGGGGCGCGAAACGCGGGCGCGGATCGTGGCGGCCGCGGCCGAGCTGATCTTCGAGCGGGGCGTCGCCGGAACCAGCATCGATGATCTGCGCCGGAACGCGTCGGTCAGTGGCTCACAGATAGCGCACTATTTCCGGGACAAGCGTGAGCTGACACGTCAGGTCATCGGTGCGCGCCGTGCCGGTGTGATGGCGTTCCACCATGAACCGCGGTTCGGCGCGCTGGACAGCCTCGAAGCACTGCAGGCATGGGCAGCCGCCTGTACGGCTGACATCGACAGCGTCTACCGCCGCGGTGGATGCGTCTACGGCTCGCTCGCCGGTGAACTGCTGGAAGGCGACGTGGACGTCCTCGACGATCTGGCCGCCGGCTATGAGCAATGGCTGGGATTGTTCAGCTCGGGGTTTGCGGCGATGCGCGGCCGTGGTGACCTCCGCACCGACGCCGACCCTGTGCACCTGGCCGTTGCATTGGTGGCTGCACACCAGGGTGGTGCCATGCTCACCCACGCCGCCCAGAGCCCGGAGCCGCTGACCGTGGCGCTGGACTCCGCCATCGACTACGTCCGCTCCTACGCGCCGCCTCCGTGACAGGGGTGTGGCGATCGCTCATCTGTGGTTCTTCACCCTGGACATAATGGGATGCAGGACCCATAATACTGGGTTTAGTAACCCAATATTTCTGGTGAGGAGTGCCGAAGATGTCGGACACTATGACGGCGGGACCGGCCATCGTGCGCGAACAGGCGGGCGGGGAAAACATGCGTGCCATGATCCTGACGAAGTTCGGGGGACCGGACAGCCTGGTTTACGCCGATCTCCCCAAGCCGCGGCCCAAGCCTGGTGAGGTGGTGATCAGGGTCAAGGGTTTCGGCATCAACCACGCCGAAATGCACATGCGGCGAGGTGAATGGGCCGAAGCCGCCGAAGTCAGCGGGATCGAATGCGTCGGCTTGGTCGATTCCTGCCCGGGCGGCGAGTTTCCGGTCGGGGCCAAGGTGGCGGCCCTGATGGGTGGACTCGGGCGGACCGTCAACGGCAGCTACGCCGAATACACCCGGGTACGCGCGGCCAACGTCGCCGCCATCGACTCGGAGTTGCCGTGGCAGCAATTGGCGGCGCTGCCCGAAACGTACGCCACGGCCTGGACGTGCCTGTTCCGCAACCTCGACCTGAACGCCGGGCAGACCTTGGTGATACGTGGGGCGACATCCTCGTTCGGCCAGGCCGCCGTCAAGTTGGCGGTCGCCGCGGGTGCGCGGGTCATCGCCACGACACGCAGTCGCCAACGGGTCGCGCTGCTCGAGAAACTCGGCGCTGCGTGCGTTGAACTGGAAGCGCCGGATCTGGCCGCTCACCTGGGGGAGGCCAAGCGGGTCGACGCCGTTCTCGATCTGGTCGGCAACAGCACCATCCTCGACTCGCTGAACATGCTGCGTCGCGGCGGGAGTGCCTGCCTGGCGGGATGGTTGGGGGGCTTGGACCCGATCGCGGATTTCAACCCGCTGCTGCAGATGGCCAGTGGTGTGAACCTGACCTTCTTCGGCAGCTTTGTGTTCGGTACCCCGGGCTTCCCATTATCGGATGTGCCACTGGAAGACATTGCGCGGCAGGTCGCCGACGGCCAACTCGACGCCGGGCCTTCCCGCGTCTTCTCCTTCTCCGAGATCCGTGACGCGCACCGGATCATGGAGTCCGGACAGGCCGGCGGAAAGATGGTAGTCGTGATGCAATGACTGCTGCCGCGCCGTCGGTCCTCGTGTTCGACGTGAACGAAACCCTGATCGATATCGGTGCACTGTCGCCACTGTTTCACCGGATCTTCGGCGATTCCCGGGTCATGCGCGAGTGGTTCGCTCAGCTGGTGACGTATTCGATGACCGCCACGTTGTCCGGGCGATACGTCGACTACCTCACCCTCGGGCAGGGCGCGCTGTCCATGCTCGCGGACATCCACCAGGTGGCCACCACAACCGAGGACGCGCATGATTTGCGGCTGGCCATGCTGCATCTGCCCGCACACCCCGATGCCTTTGACGGGCTTACGCTCCTGCGCAACAAGGGCTTTCGTATGGTGACGCTGACCAATTCGCCGCCGAACCCGGACGGCCCGAGCCCACTGGAGCAGGCCGGGTTGGCCGGTTTCTTCGAGCAACAGTTCAGCGTCGATGCCGTCGGCGCGTTCAAACCGGACACACGGGTCTACCGGCACGTGTGTGAGCAGCTTGGGGTCGACCCGTCAGCCTGTCTGATGGTTGCCGCGCACGCGTGGGACACCGTCGGCGCCCAATGCGCGGGATTCGGGGGTGCGCTGATCACCCGGTCAGGCAACGCGGCGCTGCGGGTTCACGGCCTGCCGCAACCAACCCTGGTCGCCGGGGATCTGGTCGCGTTGGCGCGTCAACTCGACCACCCGGCGAACGGATGACGGTCAGTGCGGGCCCGGCAGCTGCAGCAGCAGCCGCACCCCGCCCAGCGGGCTGTCCTGCAGGGACGCCGAGCCGCCGTGCAGCCCCGCCTGCTGGGCGACCAGCGCCAACCCCAGCCCCGACCCCGAATGCGACGCCGTCGATCCGCGGGAGAACCGCTCGAAGACCATCGCGCGTTCCTCTTCGGGAAGCCCGCTGCCGTTGTCGTCGACGGCGATCTCCACCCCGGCCCGCGAGCTGACCGCCGACAGCTGCACCCGCGTCGCGCCGCCGTGTTTGACCGCGTTGGCGATCGCGTTGTCGACGGCGAGCCGCAGCCCCGCCGGCAGGCCGAGGATGATGCAGGTCGGCGACGGAACCAGGGACACCTCCAGGTCGGGATAGATCCGCATCGCGTCGTGCGCGGCCCGGTCGAGCAGCTCGGTGATGTCGACGGTGACGTGGTCGTCGGAGGTGGTCAGTTCGCCCTGCGCCAGCCGCTCCAACGCGCCGAGGGTGGCCTCGATGCGGGACTGGGTGCGGATGACGTCGTTGATCACCTCACTGCGCTGCTCGGGAGGCAGATCCAGGGTGGACAGCACCTCGAGATTGGTGCGCATCGCGGTCAACGGTGTGCGCAGCTCGTGTGACGACACCGCGGCGAAATCGCGGGCCGAGGCCAACGCCTCCTTGGTGCGGTCCTGCTCGGTCCAGATGCGTCCCAGCATGCCGCGCATCGCCTCGGCGATCTCGACGGCCTCGGTGGCGCCGCGCACCTCGATCTGCGGCCGTTCGTCGCCGGTGTCGATCGACCGGGCCTGATGCGCCAGCCGTTTGAGCGGCCGCACCGCGAACGCGGCCAGCAGCCAGGCGAACATCGCGGCGGCCGCGATGGAGAACACGCAGATCAGGATCACCCGGCGGTGCAGGTTGTTGGTGTCGGCCAGGGTGGCGTCGTAGGTGTCGCCGACCGCCAGTGATCGCGGGCCGGGACCGGGAATCTCCACGGTGCGCACCCGGTAGCGCACCCCGTCGACGTCGGTGTCGGCGTAGCCCGCCGGCAACTGCGGCAGCACCACCGAGGAGTTGGAGGTCACCGCGTCGCCCTTGCGCACGGTGATCACCGCGTTCTTGGCGCTGGTGGACCGGGGGATGTCGCCGCCCATGCCGATGAACGGGATCGCGAAACCCGCCGCCTCGTCGAGCCGGCGGTCGAGGCGTTCGATGCGGTCGCGGGTGATGCCCCACCAGACGATGGCGCCGGTGATGAGCACCGCGATGGCGGTGCCGATGGCCACCGCCAGCACCACCCGGCTACGCAGCGACGGTGTCCGGGTGAAGATGCGGGCAAAGATGTTCACGACCGCCTCGTCACTGCAGCCGCAGCACGAACCCCACGCCGCGGACCGTGTGCAGCAGCCGGGGCGCGCCGCCGGCCTCCAATTTGCGCCGCAGATAGCCGATGAACACGTCGACGACGTTGGTGTCGGCGGCGAAATCGTAGCCCCACACCAGCTCCAGCAGCTGTGCGCGGGACAGCACCGCCGTCTTGTGCTCGGCCAGCACCGCGAGCAGATCGAATTCCCGCTTGGTCAGGTCGACGTCGACACCGTTGACGCGGGCCCGCCGGCCCGGGATGTCGACCTCCAGCGGGCCGACCGTGATCGTCTCCGAGGACGAGGTGGCGGTCGATCCGCGCCGCCGCAGCAGCGCCTTGACCCGCGCCACCAGTTCCTGCAGCACGAACGGCTTGACCAGGTAGTCGTCGGCGCCGGCCTCCAGACCGGCGATGCGGTCATCGACCGAGCTGCGCGCGGACAGCACGCAGACCGGCACATCGTTGTCCATGGCGCGCAGTGCGGTGACGACGCTGACGCCGTCCAGCACCGGCATGTTGATGTCGAGGACGATGGCATCCGGGCGGGTCTCGGTCGCGCTGCGCAATGCCTCCGCGCCGTCGCGGGCCGTCGCGACCTCGAACCCGGATAGCCGCAACCCGCGCTCCAGCGACATCAGCACGTCATCGTCGTCGTCGACGACCAGTACCCGCGGTGAGGTTGTACCCGTGTCCATGCCGCCCATCTTGCCTGATTGGGGCGCAGTTCTTGCGCCGAGATCGACACTAGCGCGTGTCTCACTCGAACGATTCCGCGCTGCCGTCGATCTCGGCGATCAGGTCAGCGGCAGCCCGATACGCCGGTAGCGCGCCAGCCGGGTGGTCATCCGCTGATCATCGGGTACGTCGCGCAGCGCGTGCACCTCGGCGGCAATGACCCCGGCCAGCCGTTTGACGAAGTCGATCGGTTCATCGGCCGCGTCGGGATACTCCGGCACGATCGTGTCGACGATCCCGCACGCCAGCAGGTCTGCCGAGCGCACCCCCTGGGCAACCGCCAACTCCGGGGCGTGGTCGGTGTCGCGGAACACGATCGCGCTGGCCCCCTCCGGCGGCAGCGGCGCCAGCCAGCCGTGCAGCGCGGCCAGCACCCGATCGGCGGGCACCATCGCCAGCGCCGGGCCGCCGCTGCCCTGACCGAGCAGCACCGACACCGTCGGGACCGCCAGCGTGACCAGCTCGGCCAGGCACGCCGCGATCTCACCGGCCAGCCCGCCCTGTTCGGCCTCGGCGGACAGCGCCGGGCCCGGTGTGTCGATGACCAGCACCAGCGGCAGGCGCAGCCCGGCGGCCAGCGCCATCCCGCGGCGGGCCTCCCGCAGCGCCGCCGGACCGACCAGACCGCCGATTTTCTGCTGGCCCAGCACCACCGCCGGCTGACCGCGCAAGCGGGCCAACGCCAGCAGCGTGGTGGATGCCACACCCTCGCCGGTGCCCGAGAGCAGCACCCGCTCGGTGGCGCCGTGCCGCAGCAGGGTCGCGATCCCGGGCCGGTCGCGGCGCCGGGTGGCCAGCACCGAATCCCAGGCCGGCACGTCGCGCACCGGGGGCGCGACGGGTAGCGGGGGAGCGGCACCCGGGTCGTCGACCAGTACCTTCAGCGCCCGTTCCAACGTCCGCCGCAGCCACTTGAGTGGAACGACGCCGTCGATCACCCCGTGGCGCTGCAGATTCTCCGCGGTCTGGATGCCCGGCGGGAACGGCTCACCATAGAGCTGCTCATACACCCGGGGACCCAGGAACCCGACCAGCGCGCCGGGTTGGGCGATGGTGACATGACCCAGCGACCCCCAGGACGCGAACACCCCACCGGTGCTGGGGTGACGCAGATAGACCAGGTAGGGCAGGTGCGCGCGTTTGTGCAGTTGCACCGCGGCGGCGATCTTGACCATCTGCAGAAACGCGATGGTGCCCTCCTGCATCCGGGTGCCGCCCGAACACGGCGACGCGAGCAGCGGCAGCCGCTGGGCGGTGGCGCGCTCGATCGCGGTGGTGATGCGTTCGGCGGCGGCCACCCCGATCGACCCGGCCAGGAAGTCGAACTCGCAGGCGATCACCGCCACCCGGCGGCCGTGTACCCGGCCCTCACCGGTCAGCACGGCTTCGTCGCGGCCGGTGGCGGCCCGCACCGCCGCCAGCTCCGCGGTGTACTCCGGGTTGGCCGGCACCTCCAGCGGGGCGGTGTCCCAACTGATGAACGACCCGGCGTCCAGCACCGCGTCGCGCAGCTCGACGGCCCCGATCCGGTCCACGAATTGAGGCTAATAGGCTTGGCGCATGATTGGCGTGACCCGGGACGGCAACGTCCTGACCCTTGAGATGCAGCGACCAGAGCGCCGCAACGCGTTGAACTCCGAACTGGTCGACGGCCTGCGTGAGGCCGTCGAGCAGGCCAGTGCCGATGACATACGGGCGATCGTGCTGACCGGGCAGGGCACGGTGTTCTGCGCCGGGGCCGATTTGTCCGGCGACGCGTTCGCCGCCGACTACCCGGACAAACTGATCGCGCTGCACAAGTCCATCAGCGACTTCGAAATGCCGGTGATCGGCGCGATCAACGGTGCCGCGATCGGCGCGGGACTGCAGCTGGCGATGATCTGCGACCTGCGGGTGGTGGCGCCCGACGCGTTCTTCCAGTTCCCGGTGGCCAAGTACGGATTGGCTCTGGATAACTGGAGCATCCGCCGGCTGGCATCGCTGGCCGGGCACGGGCGGGCCCGGGCGATGCTGCTGACCGCCGAGCGGCTGAACGCCGATGCCGCCCTGCTGACCGGGATGGCGAACCGGATCGGCGCGCTGGCCGACGCGCAGGCCTGGGCGCATGAGGTGGCGGGTCTGGCGCCGCTGGCGCTGAAGCATGCCAAGCGGGTGCTCAACGACGACGGCGCCTTCGAGGACCAGTCGCCGCTGCACAAGGAGCTGTTCGACAAGGCGTGGGGCAGCCAGGACGTGATCGAGGCGCAGGTCGCCCGCATCGAAAAGAGGCCGCCGAAATTCCAGGGAGCCTAGTGCGGTGAGCGCAAGCGGGGACGACGCGGGCAGCGCGGGTCGCGGCCCGCAACTGACGGGCATGCTGCGTGCGGCGCTGCGGCTGACGGCGGGAACGGCCACGCTGGCCGCCGGCGGCTGGACACTGCGCGCCCTGCACGGCACACCCGCGGCGCTGGGCGCGGACCCGGTCGCGATCCGCGCGGTGGCGCAGGGCTCCCCGAACTACCGCGACGGCGTCTTCGTCAACGCCGACCCGGCCTCGATGATCAGCCTGGACCTCGAACAGCAGCGGCGGGTGTTGTGGGAGCTGATCGGGGGCCGGGGAGCCAGCCGTCCCGCGGCACCGATCCCGCTGGCCGAACCGGGTAACGCGGACGGCTCTGCCGGTCCGGCCGGCGAGCTCGCGGTCAGCTGGCTGGGCCACGCGACCGCCCTGGTGGAGATCGACGGCTACCGGGTGCTCACCGACCCGGTGTGGAGTGAGCGCTGCTCGCCGTCGGATGTGCTGGGCCCCGGCCGCCTGCATCCGCCGCCGGTGGACCTGGAGACCTTGCCGGCCCTGGACGCGATCGTCATCAGCCACGACCACTACGACCATCTCGACATCGACACGGTGATCGCCCTGGCCCGCAGCCAGCGGGCGCCGTTCTTCGTTCCGCTCGGTGTCGGGGCGCACCTGCGGGCCTGGGGCCTCCCCGAATCCCGCATCGTCGAGCTGGACTGGAACCACAGCGCCCGCGTCGATGACCTGACCCTGGTCTGCACCCCGGCCCGGCACTTCTCGGGGCGATTCCTGACCCGGAACCTGACGCTGTGGTCCTCTTGGGCGATGCTCGGCCCGTCACACCGGGTGTATTTCGCCGGTGACACCGGCTACACCACCGGTTTCGCCCAGATCGGTTCGGAGTACGGGCCTTTCGACCTCACCCTGATGCCGGTCGGTGCCTACAACGCGGCCTGGCCCGACATCCACATGAACCCCGAGGACGCGGTGGCCGCGCACCGCGACGTCACCGAGGCCGGGCTGCTGGTTCCGATCCACTGGGGCACATTCCGGCTGGCCCCGCACCCGTGGGACGAGCCGATCGAACGGCTGCTCACCGCCGCCGACGCGGCCGGGGTGTCCGTGGCGGTCCCCAAACCCGGCGGCCGGGTGGAGCCCGGCGCCGTCGCCCGAGAACCGTGGTGGAGGTTGTAGCGCAATGACCGGGCGGGCGGCTACGGCCGTGGTCACGGGAACGCTCACCCGGTGACGACAACACGGGCCGAAGGCCTCACCGATGCCGAGGTCGCCCAACGGGTTTCCGACGGCAACACCAACGACGTCCCCACCCGTGCCACCCGCAGCGTGCCCGAGATCGTCCGGGCCAACGTCTTCACCCGGATCAACGCGATCCTGGGCGTGCTGCTGGTTATCGTGGTGTCCACCGGCTCGTTGATCAACGGTCTGTTCGGTCTGCTCATCGTCGCCAACAGCGTCATCGGCATGGTCCAGGAGATCCGGGCCAAACAGACCCTGGACAAACTGGCCATCGTCGGGCAGGCGAAACCGATGGTGCGTCGAGCGTCCGGAACCCGGCCGCTGCCCCCCAGTGACGTGGTGCTCGACGACATCATCGAACTCGGGCCCGGGGACCAGATCGTGGTCGACGGCGACATCCTCGAGGACGCCGCCCTCGAGGTGGACGAATCCCTGCTCACCGGGGAAGCCGATGCGATCACCAAAACTGCCGGGGATCAGGTCATGTCGGGCAGCTTCGTGGTGGCCGGCGCCGGCGCCTACCGGGCCACCAAGGTCGGCCGCGCCGCCTACGCCGCCCAGTTGGCGGCCGAGGCCAGCAAGTTCACGCTGGTCAAATCCGAACTGCGCAGCGGTATCAACAAAATCCTGCAGTTCATCACCTATCTGCTGGTCCCGGCCGGGCTGCTGACCATCTACACCCAGCTGTTCACCACCGGAGTCGGGTGGCGTGATTCGGTGTTGGCGATGGTCGGGGCACTGGTGCCGATGGTCCCCGAGGGGCTGGTGCTGATGACCTCGCTGGCCTTCGCGGTCGGTGTGGTCCGGCTGGGTCAGCGGCGCTGCCTGGTGCAGGAGCTGCCCGCCATCGAGGGGCTGGCCCGCGTCGAGGTGGTCTGTGCCGACAAGACCGGCACCCTCACCGAGAACGGCATGCGGGTCTCCGACGTCGCCGAGCTCGGTGACACCGACCCGGGCGTCATCGCTGCCGCGCTGGCCGCGCTGGCCGCCGCCGACCCCCGCCCCAACGCCAGCATGGCGGCCATCGGTGAGGCCCACCACGTCCCGCCGGGCTGGACCGCGACCGCCACCGCCCCGTTCAAGTCGGCCACCAAATGGAGCGGCGCGTCCTACGGCGATCACGGCAACTGGGTGATCGGCGCACCGGATGTGCTGCTCGACCCGACGTCGGAGCCGGCCCGGCGCGCCGAGCAGCTCGGCGCCCAGGGGTTGCGGGTGCTGTTGTTGGGTGCCAGTGACCGGCCCGTCGACGACCCCGACGCGCCGGGCACCGTAACCCCGGCCGCGCTGGTGCTGCTCGAACAAAAGCTGCGGCCCGATGCCCGCGAAACGCTGAACTACTTTGCCGCCCAGAATGTGTCGGTCAAGGTGATTTCGGGGGACAACGCGGTATCGGTGGGTGCGGTCGCGCACAAGCTCGGGCTGCGCGGCGAGACGATGGATGCCCGCGAGCTGCCCACCGATGCCGCCGAACTCGCCGACGTCGTCGCCGAGTGCACCACGTTCGGGCGGGTCCGCCCGGACCAGAAGCGCGCCATGGTGCATGCGCTGCAGTCGCGCGGACACACCGTGGCGATGACCGGCGACGGTGTCAACGACGTGTTGGCGCTCAAGGACGCCGACATCGGTGTCGCGATGGGCGCCGGGAGTCCGGCGGCTCGGGCGGTGGCGCAGATCGTGTTGCTGGACAACAAGTTCGCCACCTTGCCCTACGTCGTCGCCGAGGGTCGTCGGGTGATCGGCAACATCGAGCGGGTGTCGAATCTGTTCCTGACCAAGACGGTGTATTCGGTGCTGCTGGCGCTGCTGGTGGGGCTCGCCGGGTTGGGCGCCAAATGGTTCGGTGCTGACCCGCTGCTGTATCCGTTCCAGCCGATCCACGTCACGATCGCGGCCTGGTTCACCATCGGGATCCCGTCGTTCATCTTGTCGCTGGCCCCCAACAATGAGCGCGCCCACCCCGGGTTCGTCCGCCGCGTCATGACCTCGGCGCTGCCGTCCGGTCTGGTCGTCGGGATCGCCACCTTCGCCTCGTATCTGGTGGCGTACCACGGCCGGCAGGCGTCCGTCGTGCAGCAGACCCAGGCGTCCACGGCGGCGTTGATCACGCTGCTGGTGTCGGCGGTGTGGGTGCTGGCGGTGGCGGCGCGCCCGTACCAGTGGTGGCGGGTGGCGCTGGTGGCGGTGTCCGGTCTGGCCTATGTGGTGATCTTCTCGATCCCGTGGGCGCGGGAGAAGTTCATGCTCGACCCGTCCAATCTGGCGGTGACATCGACCGCGCTGGCCATCGGGGTGCTGGGCGCCGCCGCGATCGAAGCCGGGTGGTGGATTCAGCACGCCGTCCTCGGCGAGCCGGCCCGGTTGTGGAAGTAGCCGGATCGCCCGACGGTAGGGTTTGGTTCGAGAAAGGACGGCATCATGGGATTTCTGGACAAGGCCAAAGACCTGGCGATGAAGAACGCGGACAAGGTCGGCGCCGCGATTGACAAGGCCGGCGACCTGGTCGACGAGAAGACCGACGGCAAGTTCGCCGGTGCGGTCGACAAGGTGCAGGATGCGGCGAAGAAGGCCCTGCAGGACGACGCCAAAGGCGAGTGACCGATGGCCAAGCTGTCCGTCTCGATCGACGTGCCGCTGCCCCCGGAGCAGGCCTGGGCGCACGCCTCTGACCTGTCCCGCTACAAGGACTGGTTGACCATCCACCGGGTGTGGCGCAGCCCGCTGCCCGACCAACTGGACAAGGGCACGGTCCTCGACTCGATCGTCGAGGTCAAGGGCATGCTCAACCGCATCAAGTGGACGATCGTGCATTTCCGGCCGCCGGAGGGCATGACGCTCAACGGCGATGGTCGGGGCGGGGTCAAGGTCAAGCTGATCGCCAAGGTGAAGCCGAAGGGCGACGCCTCGGTGGTCAGCTTGGACCTGCACCTCGGCGGCCCGGCGCTGTTCGGCCCGATCGGGATGCTGGTGGCGGCCGCGCTCAAGACCGACATCAACGAATCGCTGCGCAGATTCGTCTCGGTGTTCGCGCCGGCCTGAGTTGCCACGGGTTCTTCAGGTGCGCGACACCCTGCGATGAGTTTCGGGTGCGACGCTGGTCGGTATTGACGAAACCGATCATCTGCAACCGCTGAGGAGTTCATCGTGCCCGTCCGAGCCGCCGCCCCGCTGGGCGCACCCACCTGGATCGACCTGACGTCCTCGGATCTGCAACGCGCCCAGGACTTCTACGGCACCGTGTTCGGCTGGACCTTCGAGACCGCCGGGCCGGAATACGGCGGATACGTCAACGCCGCCAAGGACGGACATCTTGTCGCCGGGCTGATGGCCAACAACCCGGAGTGGAACGCGCCGGATGCCTGGACCACGTACTTTCACACCGCCGACATCGACGCCACCGTCGCCGCGCTGGTGGCGGCCGGCGGCTCGTCCTGCGTCGCGCCGATGGAGGTGCCCGCCAAGGGATTCATGAGCATGGCAACCGATCCGGTGGGGGCGTTCTTCGGGCTGTGGCAGCCGCTGCAGCATCAGGGCTTCGAAGTGATCGGCGAGGCCGGTGCCCCGGTCTGGCATCAGCTGAACACGCGCGGCTACGAGGCGGCCGTCGACTTCTACCGGACCATCTTCGGGTGGCGCACCGAACCGGTTTCCGACACCGACGAATTCCGCTACGCCACCGCCTGGTTCGGTGACCAGCAGCTGCTCGGCGTGTGGGACGGGGCGGCCGAGTTGCCCGCGGATGTGCCGGGCAGTTGGACGGTGTTCCTCGGCGCCGACGACGTCGACCACACGCTGCGCGTGATCGACGCGCAGGGGGGCGCCGTGCTGCGCGAGGCCGAGGACACCCCCTACGGTCGGCTGGCGGCGGCGGCCGATCCAACCGGCGCGGTGTTCAACCTGTCGTCGCTGCAATAAATCGGTTGCGGGCGGCGCCACGGCGTGGCTAGCCTGGTCGGCGTCGTCGCACAGGAGGTCAGCACAGTGACAGGTACCGGTCGCGCGCCGTTGCCCGCGCGCTGATAACCGACGCCTGCTTGCGCTCCGGTCATCAGCGCATCCGCTGAATCCTCCGGAGACCTCATGTCTGATCCTGTCATCACCTTCACCGACCTCGGGTATCGCTGGCCCGATGGCAGCACCGCACTTTCCGGCGTCAACGGCTCCCTCGGCGTCGGTCGCACCGGCCTGGTCGGCGCCAACGGCGCCGGAAAGTCGACGCTGTTGCGGCTGATCGCCGGTGCGTTGGCGCCGACGACCGGACACGTCACGGCGTCGGGGGAGGTGGCCTACCTGCCGCAGAACCTCACGCTGAACCTCGCTGCGTCGACCGCGGAGCTGCTGGGGGTCGCCGGGCGGGTGGCCGCATTGCGGGCCATCGAGAACGGCACGGGCACCGCCAGGCACTTCGACGTCCTCGGCGACGACTGGGACATCGAAACCCGGGCCGGGCAAGCACTGCGCGACATCGGGCTGGACTCGACGTCGCTGGACCGGCGCGTCGACGAGTTGTCCGGCGGCGAGGCGATGCTGGTGGCGGTGACCGGGCTGTGGCTGCGGCGCGCACCGATCACCTTGCTCGACGAGCCGACCAACAACCTCGACCGCGACGCCCGTGCTCGCCTGACCCGGCTGGTGACCGCATGGCCGGGCGCGCTCGTCGTGGTCAGCCACGACACCACGCTGCTGGAGCACATGGACGCCACCGCCGAGCTGCACGACGGCCGGCTGAGCACCGTCGCCGGACCGTACAGCGTGTGGCGGGCACACCTGGACGGGCAGCAGGATGCGGCCCGCGCCGCCACCCGGGCCGCCCAGCAGGCCGTGCGGGTCGAGAAACGCCAGCGCGTCGAGGCCGAGACCAAACTGGCCCGGCGTCGGCGCGCCGGGCAGATCGCCTACCAGAACCGGCGCGCAGCGAAGATCGTGATGAACCAGAACGCCGCCAACGCGCAGGTCTCGGCCGGCAAGCTGCGCGCGAACCTCGACCAACGGGTGCAATCGGCCCAGGCCGAGCTCGACGCGGCCGCCGCGTTGGTCCGCTCCGACGATCGGATTCGCGTCGAGCTGCCCGACCCGGACGTGCCGGAAAGCCGGCGGCTCGCCGAACTACCGGGAACCCGCGGGCCCATCGTGGTGCAGGGGCCCGAGCGCATTGCGGTGATCGGACCCAACGGCGTCGGCAAGACCACCCTGCTCGAAGCGCTGCTCGACGGCTCCGCGGGTCGGCTGCTCACCGAGCGGGTCGGCTACCTGCCGCAACGCCTCGACGGCCTGGACGACACGGCCTCGGTGCTCGACACGGTGCGCGCGGCCGCACCCACCGCGTCACCGCGCGAGGTGCGCGCCCAACTGGCCCGGTTCCTGCTGCGCGGCGATGCGGTGTCCCGCCGGGTCGGCACCCTGTCGGGCGGCGAGCGGTTCCGGGTGGCGCTGGCCCGGCTGTTGTTGGCCGACCCTCCGCCGCAGCTGTTGCTGCTCGACGAGCCCACCAACAATCTCGACCTGGCCAGCGTGGATCAACTGGTCGACGCGCTGGGCAGCTATCGGGGGGCGGTGCTGGTGGTCAGCCACGACGACACCTTCCTGGGTCGGCTCGACCTGACCACCACCCTGGTGATGGCGGCCCGCGGCGAACTCGGCGAGGCAAGCTAACCTCGCGCTATGAGTCGCCTGCGTGCCGGTTGGCTGGTTGCGCTGTTCGCCGTGTCCCTGCTGATCAGCGTCTGGTTGCCGTGGCTGACCACCAGCGTCCACGGCGGCGGTCACGCCAGCGCCATCGGCGGCAGCGCGGGCAGCCTGGAACTGCCGCCCCGGTTCGGCGTGGGGCAGCTGATCGTGTTGCTGGCGTCGCTGTTGCTGGTGGCCGGCGCAATGGCCGGCCGCGACCTGTCGACACGGCTGGCTTCGGCTGCCGCGCTGGTGATTTCGATGGTTATCACCGGGCTGACGGTCTGGTATTACCACGTCAACGTGGTGGCGCCGGTGGCCGCCGGGTACGGGTTCTACCTGGGCGCCGTCAGCGCGCTGGGGGCGCTGGGCTGCTCGGTGTGGGCGGTGGTGTCGGCGGTGACACGCTAGCCGGTGGTCATGTAGCCGGGAGCGTGACTGAAAACGTTGTCGCAGCGGCGCAACCCCACGGTTTTCGGGGGTGTATGTCAGCTGGGAGGGCGTTTTCAGTCAATAGGTCAGCTAGTGCCCCCGGCAGGATTCGAACCTGCGACACCGGCTTTAGGAGAGCCGTGCTCTATCCCCTGAGCTACGGGGGCGGGGGACCAGTAGGAATAGGTGTTGAAAACTCTAGTGGATCGCCGGTGGTGGGCGGCGTGCGGCTGGGTGAGTGCGTCGGGGGCTCGGCGGCGCGGTGTTGGTGATGCGTGTGGGTTCGCCGTGCCTGATGGGGCGGGTGGGACTAGCTGGTGGGTAGACGGGTCCGGTGTGGGCCTGTCAGACGGTGGCGGGTTGCGCTTGTCGTTGATGGATGTAGGCCGCAATCGCGTTGCGGCCTAACGCGAATCCGATCATTACGGTGTGTTGTCGGGTTGCGGTGTGGGCGGTCATTCGGCCGCCGTAGAGTGTGCGGTCGAGGGTGTTGTTTAGGGATTCGGCGTCTTCGCGCCAGCCGTAGCAGCGGTCGTAGACGCTGTCGCCTTCGTCGGTTTTGGTGTGCTGGCGTAGGTGTTCGGTGCGGTTGTAGCCCTTTTCGGCGTCTTTGGGGGTGGTGTCGACTCGTTGGGTGTGCACGGTTCCGCAGGTGGTGGCGAAGTCGATGTACCAGCGGTGTGTGCCGCTACGGTTGCGGCGGGAGTAGACCTTGGCCACCGGGAGGGGCTGGAGGTGGGTTTCGCCGGTGTCGAGGATGGTGCGTTCGTGCAGTCGTCCCTGGTTGGTCCACAGGGTGTGGGTGTCGCCGCAGCGGCAGCCGATGGTGGTCAGCGGGGTCGGCATGGCGGTGCCGGCATGTGGTGGGGCCAAGACGGTGAGGCCGGCTTTCATGGCGTGGTCGATGTGGGTGCCGCGGAAGGCGCCGTCGTAGCAGATGCCGTCGACGCGCACGTCGGGTCGGCTGGTGAGGCGGTCGAGCATGGCTAACGCGATGCCGGCTTCGCCTTTGTAGCCTTTGCCGGGCGGAACGGGTGCGGTGTCGAGGACGACGCGCAGGTTGCGGGTGTTGTCGGGTCGGGCGCTGAGGATGGCGAATTTGGTGCCGTAGCGGTATTCGGGTGCGCCGTCGCCGTTTTGGACTTCCAGGTGGGCGTTGACGCCGCGGACACCGTTGGCGGTTTTGCGTTCGATGGTTGATTTGCGTTCGGGGGCGGCGACGACGGTGCCGTCTCCGACGACGAATTGTCCGCGTACTGGCTCGCGGCGTGATGCCCGGGTGGTCGGGTTGAGGCAGTCGAGTTGGCGGGCGAGGGCGGCGGCGGTGTCGATCAGCCCTTGGTGCAGGGCGTCGATGTGGGTGTCGAGGCGGTCTTGGGCGTAGGTGTGGTGATGGCGTCGTGGCGGTGTGGAGCGGGCGGTTTTTCCGTTCGTCGCCGCGTGGCGGCAGATGATCTGCCAGTACTGGGGGTTGGTCATGATGCGGCTGGCGTGGTTGGCGCTGCCGAACGCGCCGTGCAGGACTTTGTGGATGACCGCTACCCATGCCGGGTAGTGCGCCGGGCGCCCGGGTGAGTTGGGTGCGCGATCGGGTAT
Source organism: Mycobacterium sp. NGS50 (assembly GCF_059812545.1). Taxonomy (NCBI): domain Bacteria; kingdom Bacillati; phylum Actinomycetota; class Actinomycetes; order Mycobacteriales; family Mycobacteriaceae; genus Mycobacterium; species Mycobacterium sp. NGS50. The sequence goes on along the minus strand of NZ_JCALCW010000001.1, from coordinate 73,588 downwards.
CAGGTTGCTGATCGCATACAACGCCGAATAGGAGGCGACGGCGCGAATCTTCTCGATTTCGAGCAGCGTGCCGTCGAACGGTGTGGCCAGTGCCTCACGTTTGCGCTGGTCGACGCGGCGAGCACCGTAAGCGTCGTCGGCGTCGGGGCGCTGATGCGACGAACCGTGCTTCGACGACATGGCAGATCAGATGTCCTGGCTCCACCGGTAGCCGATGAGTGAGGCGGTACCGTCGAGTGAGCCGGAGCCGGTGAGGTGGGCGGCGGCTTCGATGCGGCCGGTGTCCTCGAAGACGCGTAGCGCGGCGTAGGCGGTCAGCGAGGACGGCTTGATTCCGGCAGTTCCGGTGAGTCCGGCGCGGGTCAGGACATCGCGGACGGTGACGCAGACCCGCGCCTGGCGCTGGGCATCGGAGCCGTCGGAGCCGGTGCAGATGACGGTGTCGGCGGTGGCGCCCTGTTCGGTCATGTGGCTGATCCGTTGGTAGATCACCCGGCGGGCCCACGTATCGAGGGTGAGGAGGCGGGCACGGTGTTTGGTTGAGCCGTGCGCCCAGACGGTGTGGGCGGTGGTGTCGATGTCGGCGATGCGGATGTATCCGAGTTCGCTGGTGTGCGCGCCGGCCAGCAGCAGTGCGGTGGTGGCGGCATGGCGGGTCGGGGTGGCGTGCTCGGAGAACAGCCGCACGAGTGCGGCCTCGTCGTCGTGTAGCGGGCGGACCGTGGAGGCTTCGCGGTCGGGGACGGCGATGTCGGTGGTCGGGTCATCGAGGGTCAGTCCGAGGCGCCGGGCGGTGCGGAAGAACGCCCGCAGCGCGGCGCGGCGGTTGTGCATGGTCGCCACGGCGGCGGGACCGACCACGCCGTGACGTGATCGGCCTTTGGCGGCAACGAACTTGGCGACCAGGTCGTCGTCGGCGCCTGCGAGGGTGGTGACGTCGTGTGCGGCGGCGAAACGGGTGAATCTACGTACCAGCAGCACGAACTTGTCCAATGTCTGCTCAGACATCACGCCGTCGACAGCCCAGGCCGCGGTCACGGTGTCGGCGGCCGACGCCAGGCTTCCCTCAGCCAAGGCCGGCCCCCAGAGCAACGGCAACGTCAGCTGCGTCGTCATGGGTGTTGTCCCACGTCATACGGTGTGGTGTCATGGCGGCACCCTCCCACGTGGTGCGTATATGCACCAATCTGCGGGAGGTGATACTCGGCACAGATGCTGCCCTCAGTGCTGGGCGCTATCGTCGGCTCATGTCGCGCGGTCACGGCGATCAACCGCCGATCGGGTATCTGGCCGCCGGCGGGTGGCCCGAAGGCCCGTTGCTTCCCGACGCACCGCCCTCGGCGTCGGCTGCCCAGTACCTGGCCCGTGCACTTCGGCTGGCGATGGCCGAGATCGGGACCGGTCAACGCGCGCTGGCCGCGGCCACCGGCGTCGCCCACACCACCATCGGCCGGATCCTGGCGGGCACGGTGTTGTGCGACATCGGGACGCTGGCAAGCCTCGAACATGCGTTGGGCCGCCCGCTGTGGCCACCCGCTCCGCAGAAGGGGTCGAACAAGACAACTCGTGGAACGTGACACGTGTGTCACAATACAAACTGCGGAAGCGTCTGCGGTGAACCGAGGACGGTGTGTTGCGCTTGACTCGCGTTACATGTGGCAGAACAATAAGAGATGTGCATGTGCGCGCACCCCAGCGATATGAAGGTGGGTATGGCGATGAGTAGAACCAGTCGATCGTTGATGGATCTGATCGACATCGCGGTAAAGCGTCACGACGGTGCCTCTGGGCGCCGTCTGGCCGATCTCGCCCAGCAGGCCGGCCACGACATTTCCCACGCGACGCTCAACCGCCTGCGACAGGGCACCTATGCGTCTCGGCCCACGGACGCTTCGATCCGGGCCATCGCGTACCTGGCCGAAGTTCCCGAAACGGTCGCGTTCGCCGCCGTAGGCGTGCGGCCACCGGCCGCCGAGCAATACCAGGTGCCGGCCGAAGCCCAGCGGATGAGCACCCGCCAGCGCCGAGCGCTCGATGAGTTGCTGCGGGCATTCGTCATCGAGCAGGCGCCGCCGGCGGCCCCGAGTTTCGGGGCATTGCTGGCCGCACGCGATGAGTTGGCCGCCGCATTGCACGCCGGCCACACCGACAGCCCGTTGGTGGATGCGGCACGCGCGGTGATCGCCTCGATCGATGACACCACTGCCGCGCTGTTCAGCGACGTCGAGGACGATCAGGACGCGCTGACGGGCGGTCGGCATTGGCCGCCCGGTGATGGTGCATCGACTGCGGTGTGCGCTGTGGGCTAAACGCCCGGGGCGGGGGATTCCACCTGACGGGGGCCGAGGCCAGAAGGGTGCAAGGTGGTGATACCGAAACTCGGGCCAGACGGGGTGTTACCCCCGGGGCGGTATCGGGCAACGCGAGAACAACTGCGTGCCCGCTTCGTTGATGACCGAGGTCCCACCCGAGCCGAACTATGGCGCGATTGGGAAGCGGCGACCAACCTGCTTGCGCGCCATGTCCATGTCAACGCCGCCTGGATGCATGGTCCGTTCCTGTCCGAGGACACCGACCCGCCGGCGGTGCAGTGCGTGTATTGGGCCGAAGATTTTGAATTGGACAAAGCCCGCCTGGATGTCGCGGCCGGCAAGTTGTTGCGCGCCTTCGCGGTACCGGGTTATGTTCGTCGCCTTGCCGGCCTGAAGGTCGACACCCAGATCGCGGGCTGGCATTGCCAGGCAGACCCGCGCGCCAGCGACAACTACTATGCGCGGTACTGCACGTGCCGCGGCCAGGTCGACGACCTGCTGCAGCGCTTGGCGGTCGGCCAGACGGGGGCCGGGCCGACGCGGGCGGATGCGTGGCCGCGGCGCGGCTATGTGGAGGTGATCATCGATGACTACACCTGAGGACGAACTCGACCGGCTGGAGTCGGCGATCCTGGCCGCAATGAACACCCCCGACATCGATGAACAGCTGCCGGACTGGAGCACCGCCGACGATCTGTCCCGCATCGGCATCGAGGCGATGATCGATGCCGACCCGTTCGGGCGCACCCTGGCCTCGCACGGCAACATCCGCATCACCGGCGACGGAGTCATCGGCTCGGCAGCCAAGGTCAACGACGTCGCCCGCGTCATGACCGGATTCCAGAGGATCGCCACCGCCGTAGGCGCTTCACAAAACGGCGATAAGGAGCTGGGAAGGCAAGCCAACGCCGACGTCCGGCGCCGCACGGATCTGCTGCTGACCGCCGCCCCCGCCCCCGGCTCCATCATCTTGACCTTCACCCCTGCCCTGGCTCCGATCGAGGAGGTCGGCGGACCCGGAATGTTCGCCGAACTCGAATCCGAGGACCAGATGCTCGACACGGCCCTCGGCGCGACGATCGACGTGTTCGCAGCCGGCAACGACATCGGCCCCAGCCCCGAGGAATCAGCTTTCGTGCACCAACTCGGCGCCATGGGCCCGCGCACCGCCTCGGCGGTACGGGACCTGGCAAAAACGCTGGACCGTGCGGGGTTTGACATCGATATCGACTGGCAACAACCCGCCCGCACCACCCGGCGCGTCCGGGTCACCGCCACCGCAGCGGCGTACATGGCCGACGTGGTCGAACACGCCAACCTCGACGAGCAATCCGTCGCCATCGTCGGTGAATACCTGACCGTCTCCGCGGTGAGCTCATGGCTGGTCCAACAAGACGACGGCGACACCGTCACCGTCAAACTTGGCCGCGTGGACCCCAGTCAGACCCGCGGCCTGGCCGTCGGTGACCGCGTTCGTATCGAGGCGATCATGAAAATCGAAACCACCCCCGGCGGTTACGCCAAAACGACCTACACCGCGCAAACCGTCGAGAAGCTCGGCGCGCATTCGTAGCTTTCAACGAGCGAACCAGGATGAGGCGGGTCGTCGGCGCTGTGCCGGGCGACCCCGACGATTCAGCGAACGCCAGCATTGCTCCTTTTGGCCGGAGAGGCGGGGTGGGGCAGGGGCCCACCGAGGTGGCCGTTTCGGGTGGCGCGCCCCAACCGGCTTACGCGGAGACCGTCCAAAAATGATGCGAATGATTCCGATCTGCTATCCTCGGTGGAGTTGCCCCTGCTAGGGAGGTTGCACATGGCACAGGTGCCCGACATCGCGCCACCACGTCCGCTGCGGGCTGTACTGCCGATCGTCAAGCCCCATCTGGGGCGCCTGGGTGCGGTCCTTGAGGAGGCGTGGACGACCTTCGCCGAGGTGCGCGCGGTGGCCTCACCCCAGATGGCGCAGGCGGGCGCTGGGGCCCGCGGGATGCTCGTCGCCGATTTCGTGAGGGGGCCGGTGCATCGCCGGTTCGCTGGTATCGAAGGGGTGTGGGTTGATGACCGATATGGTCGGCCGTGGGTCAACCTCGATAGCGGTCTCGTACAGATCCGGTTCAAGAAACTGACCCCAGAGCTGGGAATCTGCCCCAGTGATACTGAGCGCCAGACGCGGTTGGCGTTCCATCTGGGTGATCCGCAGCTGCCCGGTATGCCGGAGGCCACTGTTCTGACGGCCGGGTATGTGTTGGATTCAGCTGACCGCCAGTTGCAGCATCTGGCCCTGGTCTGCCATATCGGGCCGGTACTGTATTACTCGGTTCGTCTGCCGGGGGGGAGTCAGGCCGCCGAGCCGGTCGCGCAGTTGCCGCTCACCCCGTTGTCGCCGCCGGTGATCCGCTCGGCACGTGCGGCCGCGCGCAATCGCCTTGATCACGAATACCATTCACGGTGACCGAGCAGGCGCACCCGCGGTTGGTCACCCTGGTACGAGAAGCGAAAGGGTGGTCGCAGCGCGATCTTGCCGCCGCGGCTGGCATGAGCCAGGGGTTCATCTCGAAGGTCGAAACGGGCGTCGTCGATCTGCACGGTGAACATCTGGTGGCGGTCGCCGAGGCGCTGGAGTGCCCGCCGGGACTGCTCACCAACGATCTGCCGGTACAAGGGCTTGAGGTCACCTGTCTGCATCACCGCCGGCGGCATTCGAAAATTCCGGCGGCGGTCAAACGCAGGATTGAAGCGGTCACGCATCTGACTCGGATCAGCGTGGAGGGACTGCTGGTTGGCATCGAAATTGTGCCGGAGGCGCGTCTACAGCGACTCGACATCGATGAGTACAACGGGGATCCCCGCGAGATCGCCCGGGCATTGCGAGTGCATTGGCGTGTGCCCGCCGGGCCGGTCACCAACGTGGTGCAGTTGCTGGAGGCTGTCGGTGTCATTGTGGTGGTTCGCCCGTTGGGGACCAACGCCCAAGACGCGGTCAGTACGTGGCCCCATGACGCGGATCGCCCTCCGATTATGGTGATCCGTACCGGTCTTCCCGGTGACCGGCAGCGTTTCACCACCACGCACGAGCTCGGTCATTTGGTCATGCACCGGCTTCCCGGTGAGAATCAGGAAATCGAGGCGGATGCGTTCGCGGCCGAATTCCTCGCCCCCGCAGACGATATCGGCCCTGAACTGGTCGGGCTGACGACCAGGGATTTCCCGCGTCTGTTGGAGCTGAAATCCAAATGGGGTATCTCAGTTGCTGCACTTATTCGGCGTGCGAAAGACCTTGACCTCATCTCTGAGCGACAGTACAAGGAGTTTCAGATCAAGTTGGGTCGCCTGGGTTGGCGCATGATCGAACCTGGCACGCTGCAGGCCGAAACGCCCGCCACGTTAGATGCGGTGGTCAATACTCATATTCGTGAACACGGCTATAGCATCGGCGAACTCGCACAGGCTGCAGTGATGAGTGAGCGGGCCTTTGAGCGGCATTACCTGTGCTGTCGCGATGATGAACCTCCGCGGTCTCGACTGAGAGTGGTGAAACCGTGACCGGTGGCATCGGCGATCAGCCGAATTTGTTGCCCGAGATGGCCAATCGGCTGTTCGTGCAGGCCGAATGCCGCCGGGTGGCCGCAGTGTCGGATCTGGTGCAAAAGCACCAGATCGGCGCGGTCTACACCGTTGATGCACGTCGCCGCGATCACCGCCGCGAGGATGCCCGCGCAGCAGTGTGGCACACCCGTACGTACGCGCCGAATGTCGATCTGCTGCTCGATGCCAATCTGTACGCCGGCAGGAATCGCAAGGTTGCCGGGCACCTCAGCGCGCTTGACCCCAACCCTCACGTCGGCGGCAACGGCAAACTCGCCGGGCTCAGCTCGCCCCTTGATCCTGGGTGGATTGCCTTTCAGCGTGAGATGAAGCTGCCGTATGCGCTGACAGACTCCGGCTACATCGCCGCTGGCGATAAGGAAGGGCTCTGCGCCACTCTCGAGCAGGCAGCGAAGCTGGGCGACAACGTGATCACCGCGCTACCGGTCTCGGTCAAGTGGCTCACCACCGAGACCGACGTTCTGTGTCAGCAGATCGAGAAATTCGGCATCCCTGTGGCGCTAATGGTCGAGGACTCAGGAGACCCGTTCGACAAAAAGGGGGCCGTCGACGGCCTGATCAGCGCGATCGGCACCGGGGTCCCGATGCTGTTGTTGCGGACTGATACATCGGCGCTGGGGGCGTTAGCGTACGGCGCGGCGGCAGCGGCGGTAGGAGCGACCTCAGCGCTCAGGCACTTCTACCCGATCAAGGATGGGGGGCCCGACGCGGGCGAGGACTTTCTGGCCTTCCTCATCGCCCCGCTGCTCCGGTATGTGCGTAACGCCAACTTCGAAGAGGCATTCCTGGCCGAACCCGAGAACTCTGCCTGGCGGTGTCACTGCGTCTACTGCGGCGGGTCGACCTTGACATGGATCGGCAACGCCGAAGCGGCCGGGGCCGCCGCACCGGCACCGGCTCAGCTCGCGTTCGACGATTTCCCGGCGGTCGACCCTGAACCTCGGCACCGGGACTATCGCGAAGAAGCAGCCTTCCAGCATTCGGTCGCCGCCATCGCTGAACTAAGGACACAGCTGCTGACGCGGGGAGCGCAAACTGTGGGTGGGTTGCCCGAAGCATGGGGCCGCATGTGTGAACAAGCGCAGCAGGCGCACTACACCATCCAGAGCACCGCCAATAACTCCTGGGAGCCGCGCAAGGCGCTCGCCCACTGGCGTTAGCTGACCGCCACATCCGCTGGATCCTCGACCATCTTGTGGTGCAGTGCGTGGGCGAACAATCGTTCTTCCCAGTAGCGGCTGGCGACCATCCTGCGTGCGGTCGAGACCGGACCCAGCCGTCCGCGCACCAGCATGGTCGCGCCGTCTTCATCGTGATGACACACGACGTGAATCCCCGACGCATCCGCATCGCACAACCGCAACGCTGACGGTTTGTGCGGCGTCAGAATCATCGTCGATCCCACACCGCGCAAAGCGTGAGCCGCCTGGAAGGCCGGCCGCCACGTTGCCGTCGAGACAAATCCCACCACCGACAGCGGTGGTGGCGGTGGCGACGATGACATCCCCGCCGGCCACAGCTCCCACAACGACAACAGCGGCCGGTCCAATACCGGACCCGGCCCGGTGAGCAGCCGCGCCCGCACACCGGCGTGCCAGCGAATCACGGGAAAGCCCTGGCGAGCGAACAGACGGGTAAACGGCAGGACAACGCCCCTCCAGCCAACAAGATCAACCGCCTGCTGCACGCGCTGGCGACTGATCCACCTCTCCCGCCGATCGTGCGCGGGCCGTGGCGCCGGCGACGGCGCCGGCACCTGAGGTGGGGCCGCGCCGGCGCCGACAGGGATCATCGACGCATCATCGTCCACGCCGTGAGGGTCGTCGTCACCAGGTCGGGTCATCGAATCCTGCCCCGCACGGGTAATGGGCCCACCATCCGGCTTGCCGCAAACATCTTGATTGCCGCTGCGCCCAAAGTGAACGCCACCAACGAACCGATCCCCAACCCGGCGCTATCGAGCAGTGCGGCGGGGAAGGTCACCTGACGCACATCATCGACAACGCGGGGATTGCCCGATCCTCGACGCGAGCAGGGCCGGATCATGATGGCGAAACGATCGTTGCGCGCCCGCTCGGCCATCACGTAGCCGCCCGGCTCGATGCCCAGCGTGCGGGAGAACCCGACCGGCAGTGCAACGCGCCGATACCGTGTAATACGGCGCGGACCAGCAAAATCCGTCTTATCTAGCGGCATAATACTGCTAATTATAGCAGTCATTGCTGGCAAACACATGCTCACGCATCTCGTTCTCCGGCTGCCGCTTATGCCGGGTTGGTGGCGCTGATCGTTTCGATGTGCGGTACCGGTTTTGTGCCGGCGCGGCGGCGTCGCGGGGTGCAACGCCTTGGCCGGCATCCCGGGTCTATTGCCGGGTGATGCCTTCCAACATGGCCCGCACGCCAACGAGCTGATCAAAGACGAGTCTGATCCAGTCGTCGTCGGGTTCGAGTTGCGCGTGGGGATAGGCGGTGCCCTTGATGAGCCGCACGAACCGGGTCAGGCCGGTGTGGACTTGGGCGCGCTCGTAGGCGATCCAGTCGGACGGTTCGCGGGAAAAGCAGTACCCAGTCCCATGAGACCAGGTGAGCGGGGTGAGATGCTCCATGGCGGCGTGCTCCTTGATCTCGGTGAGCCCTCCGCGCACCTGGCTGGCCGTTAGACCCGTCGCCATGCACAGTTGTTGAAACGACAATCCGCCGGGACGGGCTTCAATCAACGCCAACCTGACCCGCTCAGCCTTGACATTGCCGGCGATACGGCGCGCCATCGCTCACCGGCTCTTGAGCAATTCGGCGAGGGCTTCATCCAGGGAGACATCACCGGTTTCGATCGCGTGCTGAATCCAGTCGGCGGTGCTGCGGACCCGCTCCACGTTGCGCAATATCGCCGCCTTCTCCTCATCGCTGAACTCATGGCCCCGCAGCCCCGGCAGCGTCCGACCGATGCCCGCCACGAACTGCGCGCACGCGCCGACCAGATCCAGGTATTCGATGCTGTGCTCAAGGTGGCGGATGGCTGGCGTGTGTTGGCGCGCGCACACCACGATCTGCCGCGAATGGTCGAACTGGGCGCTGTTCACGGCGTGGCGCGCCGACTGGTCGGCCATGGCCTGGAACGCCACGTTGGGCCGTTTGAGGAGATCGCGGGCCACGGAGACAGCGACCGTGTCATCCTTGGTCAGGTCGTGGATCCGGTTGACCTTCTCCTGCGTGCTCACCGGTGTGCGCGGGGTCCAGCCCGCCCGCCGGAATGCCGCATCAATGCTCCACCGGTGTTCACCGGTACGGGCGTTCCGCGGCGGTTTGCCGATGAGGTCGAAACGGTCATCTAGGCCTGCCAGGACCTTGTGTACGTAGTGCGAAACACCGGCCACCCGCCGGTCTTTGGGCCAGCGCGACGACACCCACCGGTAGGTTCTCAACGTCGCCGCGGGAACCCCGATATCTTCGGCGTACATGTGGATCGCGTCGCCGACGTTAAGCAATTCCTCGTCGAGGCCCGGGTGCGCACCGCCACGGGGACGCAGTGGTTCGATTTCCAGTGCACGGTCACCGAGCGCGAACTGGCAGCCTGACAGCTGCTCGACGAGGTCGCGGCCCTCGGCGACCAACTGCTCGTAGCGACGTTGCGTCACATTTCCGATCTTGGTGGACATGGTCCTCTCCTCGCGGGATCCCTACCGGGACCGCGTGAGCCGCCACCGCGCCTGCACTCGATTTCGCTCAACCCACGACCCGCGGGTTACCGGCTGCCGACGAGCCCTCAACGCGCGGCGGGCCCGCACGATCCGCTCTTGTCTAGCTGCACTCACCTTCCGTGCGCATCCGCGTGTCGCATCACGAACGACTATCCAACGAATGCACGTACAGTGTGCGCGCCCAATCCTGCCGTGACAAGGCCTACGATCGTCTTATTTCAACAGGCTACCAATACTATTCGGTCGATCTCGGCAGATAGTCTGAAGCGTTCGACCGCAGCGTCACGGTGACGGATCTTGCGAACGGCTACGCCGCCAGCCGCGGGTGCGGCACCGATGCGAGCAATACAGCGCGCCGACACGCCGATCCACACCGGCCACCCACGCCGTCCCGCACTCCGGGCATCGGGCCACCGCACGGTCGGTCGCGCGCATCGCGCGGACCCGCATGCGACTGCGCCGGACCCACCGCCAATGCCGGGCTCGGCACGCTGGCGAGCAGTACACCGCGTCGCCGCGCAGCCCCTTGGGGACCATCGCCCCACAGCTCGGGCAGTACCGCGCGCCGACACCGCCATCGGTCGCTGCCCGCCTGTGCACTCGTTTGGTCACGAACTCGTCCCTCTGCTCGCTGTCCCAATGCTAGGTCGACCGCGCACCAATTCACCACAATGCCATAAGCCGCAGCAGAACAGCCGATCTGTGGCCGACAGGGCGCCGCCTACTCGATCTCTACGCGCCCGCCGGAGAGCCCCCGAACCGCCGCGACCCGGGTGTTGGCCACGAACGTGATCGAAGTCGTAGTCACCGACCTGGGTTTCCGCTCGACGCCCCCAGCGTCGGCATCACCGCGCACGTCGATGATCTCTCGGTTCAGGCGGCAGCTCACTGACGGACCCTGTGCCGGGAACACCGGGGTTCGACCAGGTTTGTCAGACGGGCGTGCGAGGGTGTTCGAGACCGGCAGGGTTGGGTTGAGAAGGGAAGACCGATGGCAGCGCCGCAGCCTCCTGAAACAGGTGGAACGTACGATCCGGACCACCACAGCATCGCTCATCTGCTGATGGCTCGGGGTGAACTCTTGGCGGCCGGTCTGGTAGCGCTGTCCCGCTATCGTACCGATTGTGTCGACAATTGGAACGGTGGCCAATACCGGGCGACTCTGGAGGTGCCGGCAGAAGCCTTCGACCAAGTGTGTGGTGAACTACGGAAGTGTCTGGACGCCGCCTGCCGAGATGTCATCGGCAGCGACTCCTACTCCGGACTGCAGATTTGTGTTCTTGCTCCGCCCGAAGACCCCGATTGGGCCGTGGCGCTCATCGGCGTACTCGAGCTGCGCCGCATCCCCTCGCAGCGCATCGACGTCCCGATCCTCGACGTCGTGTCGACCTCAAGCTGAGGGCCACGCCGCACCGCAGCTTGCGAATAGAACACGCGACTACTTGTCACTAGAACACATGACTATCTGATTGCGCAGTCGTCAACACGTGACGGATCGACGGAGCCCAGCAGTGGACAACATCACACCCCAGACGGGATCACTCCAGGTCGCACTGTTGCAAGCCAAGCAGTTCGGTTGGCAGCTTGCGCGTGGTGACCTCGTCGCAATCGCACAAGAGATCGCCGAGAGCCCCGGTCCCTTCCATATCGTGCGCCCACGCAGAGGGGACGACGACGTGCAGGTGCTGCGCCCCCAAGGCAGCCAACACGCTGCACCTCGCTCGCTGAGCACCCTATACGGCGATGGCCCCTTCCCGTTCCACACCGATGGCGCACACCTCGAAGCACCGCCCGACTTTGTGCTACTCGGCTCGAAACACGTTGGAGAGCAGGACGTTCCCACCCACCTGCTGCGGTTCCCGGGCCCCAACCCGTGTCAGGAGGTCGCCGAGGACATGCGACTCGGCGTCTTCCGACTAGACACCGGCGTCACGACCTTCTACACCACAGCCCGCTACGCCGACAGTGCATCCGATAACTGTGTGCGGTTCGATCCGGGTTGTATGAATCCCGTCGACCCACGATCACGACGACTGGCCCGCACGGTGATGTCATCCGCGCCCGATCACACCCACTCGTGGTCTGATCCGGGTGAGATCCTGATTATCGACAACCACCACGTACTGCACTCACGCGGCGACGCAACACTGAGTCCGGACCGCGAGATCCATCGCCTGCTACTTCTCTGGGACGTGAGAATCTAATGCCCGCAAGATCGTTCGACTACGATGCAATCTGGCTTAAGGCTGTCACCTTCATCAACCGAGCCCTCGACGATTCCGAAGACTTTGACGAACGGGCGCTGTGGGCCGCCTGCTCCCTCGAACTGCTCGGCAAGGCGTCGTTGGCTAAAGTTAACCCTGCCCTGATCGCAGACATCGCCGCCGACGGCAATTCCTTGCTCATCGCTACGGGGTTACACGATGACGCGTCGACCTTTGTGTCCGTGCAAGCCAAGACGGTCTTCAGGCGATGCCAGTCACTGACAAAGCAGTTCGACCTCGGCCGAGCACTCAAGATCGCCGCCAACCGTAACGGCTATCTGCATTCGGGCGCGCCCTTCTGCACCACCATCCCGGCCAGCACCTGGTGGGAACAATTCTGGCCTCTGGTCAGCATTCTGCTTGCCGCTCAAGACAAAGAGCTAGCTGACTTCGTCGGCGCTGACCGCGTACAAGAGATCGATCAAATACTCACCCGCTCAAAGCAACACGCCGAGCAGAGGTGTCAGACACTCATTGACCGAGCAAACCTCGCCTATCAACGGCGCCAGCGCGGGGAGCTGCTGCCGGCCGAAATCGCGGCCATCCGCACCCGGGTCAGTGGGCACTTTCCGTACTCGACGACGTACACGTGCCCGGCATGCTCGAATGTCGGCGCCTTGCGGGGAAGCACCACCCTCAACGTCGAAGACGTGTTTGACTACGACGAGGAAGGCACCTACGTCTACAGCGTCAGCGAAATCGCCTCCGAGGAGTTTGGTTGCCGTTCCTGCGGACTGCTACTGCGTGGCCCCGACGCAATCAGCTACGCGAAGCTGCCCGCCTCATTTGAGTATCGCGATGAAGGGCCAGACGAGCCCGAATACGGCAACGATTAGCCGTTTCGCCACCAGCTTTCACGTTCGTCTGTGCCCGCGCCGTAACATCTGCATTCAGTCACGAGGAGGACCGTGTTGGGAGACACAGCGCCCGTAAGCTACAGCAGCGGGGCGGCGTGACGGCGATCGTGGCGGCGACGTATCCGGAACCGGCCAGTGGTTCCAGCGAGCCAGGCGTCTGCGGATTCCGTGCATGTGGTGGTTTCGTTGCAGCCGAACTGTCGTCGGCTGCGCCATCCAAAACCGAGGGCGGCGAAGAGGTCGAGCGTTATCGCGGGTGCCGCCATGATCGAGACGACCCACGGTTAGGCGTGGTCGGGCCGGTGAGTGCGGCCGTGCGGGTCCTGGCAGTGCGCGCTGTCGCCGAATCGGCGCGAGCTGACGGATTCGCGGTTGCTTCGCACCGTAGTCAGCGTCACCCCTGACTAGGTCGGTAACACTCTTACAGATACCACTGTCTTCCACCGCGATGCCCGGGCGTCGCCACCGGCCGCATAGGTCTGAGGTGGCGATGCATATGCCCAAATGATTATACCCATTAGGGGTGTAGGGTATCCAGAAATGACCGGTGTCGGCTGTGAATTTCGGGAGGGGTTGCGATGGGACTGACGCAGAAACTGTTCGCGCATGATCGGCACGAGCACGGCCCCGGGTGGGTGATCAACTATCCGCGCGGCTATGAAGTGCTCGCCAATATCTGGTTTCTGGGGCTGCGGGCGCGCGTCTGGGACCGGCTGGTGGCACTGTCGGGTGCCGAGCCGGGCCAACGTGTCCTGGATGTGGGTTGTGGCACCGGGTATTTCGCTCGCCGCGTCGCGCGGGCGGTCAGCCCGAGTGGCACGGTGGTCGGCATCGACCCGTCGGCGTCGATGCTGGATTACGCCGCCCGCCACGCACCGGCCAATCTCACATTTCAGGTGGCCGGCGCCGAATATTTGCCGTTCTCGGGGCAGTCGTTCGATCTGGTGGTGTCCAGCCTGGCGTTTCACCACTTTCCCGGCGACCGCCGACGGGAGGCGGTGCGGGAGATGTTTCGCGTGCTGCGGCCCGGCGGGCGCCTGTTCATCGCCGATATCCGCCCCGCAGGGGGTGGGATCGCGCACCGGATCCTGGCGGTCGTCAACGCCCATGCGCGCGAGCAGAACCGGGTGGGCCGGCTCGGCGAGCTGATCACCGAGGCCGGGTTCGTCACCACCGGCAGCGGAGAGCGTGCCCGACTGCACTACATCACCGCGCAACGGCCCCAGGATCGCTGAGCGCGGCCGGGGGTTGCCGCATTCTCGGCGACGCTGACCCGGTACAGGCCGAGGCGCCCCGGAGTCGGCTAGGCGGGTTGGTCTCGCGGCCGGCCGGGCGCCTCGATGATGTGGCACACGGTCGCGGCCTGGCCGCGGCGCGCATCGCTGTGCGCGATACGCGCCGCCGCGGCCAGGGTGGCGCGCAGGGCGCGCAGGTCGGCGATGGCACGGTCGATGTCGGCGATGTGCTGATCCAACAGAGTGGTGACGGTCTGGCACGGCGCGGCGCCCGCCCGTTGCAGGTCAAGGATGGTTTTGATTTCGGGCAAGGTGAGCCCGAGTGCTTTGGCCCGGCAGATGAACCGCAGGATTTCGATGTCGTGGTCGGTGAACAGCCGATAGCCTCCCTCGGTGCGCTCGGCCGGTGCCAGCAGCCCCTTGGCTTCCCAGATCCGGATGGCCTTGGCGGACGCGCCGACCATCTTGGCGGCTGCACCGACGGTATGTTTCACGACCCCGCTCCTTTGTCCTGCTCCGAGAGTTCGACCGTCTAGGGCAGGCGTGAGCCGTTGGCGTGGTTGCCGGGCCAGCGGACCGTACCGCCCCCCGTCATGGTCTTGTCGCGGGTGCCCGGCCATGCGCCCGGGTCGTCGGCAACGGATCCGCCCGGGTTGAGGTGGGCGGCGAAGTACGCGGTGGCCTGTTCCAGGATTGCGATGGTTTGCGCCTGCTCGGCCACCTGTTCGCGCAGTCGGATCAGCTCGGCACGCTCATCGGCCGACAGCTCTGAACGAGCGTACCGATCCGTGCCGGCAGTGGTGGCGGTGCTGCTCATCCGCCAGCGTTCATCGCGCACCCAGGTATGCAGCAGGCTTTCATCGAGGTCTAGGTCCTGGGCCACGTCTGCGACCCGCTGTTTGCCGTCGATGACACGATGGGCGGCCTGGGCCCGGTACTCGGGGGTAAATGATCGCCGTGGTCGTCGCATGGGGGTATCTCTTCCAGGTACACCTCAGCCTAAGGATTGCCCCACGGGCAAGGTCAAGCGTTGGGAGGACACCGCCGCGACGCGGCGCTCGTCGACCGCCTGAAGATCGCTGCGCGCCCCGGCGGCTCGTCGGGGACGGATGCGCGCACCGCCGCGCAGGGGCGATTAGGGGGTGTAGTCCAGCCGGGTCATCATGCCGGCTTCCTGGTGGTAGCCGTTGTGGCAGTGCAGCATCCACAGGCCGGGGTTGTCGGCGACGAGTCCGACGGCCAGTTTCTGGCCGGGTAATACGTTGAGGGTGTCCTTGCGGGCGCCGGGGCGCCCGTCGGGTTTGATCAGCTGGAAGGTGTGTCCATGCAGGTGCATGGGGTGCCACATCCCCGACCCGGTGTTGCTGAACGTCAGCGTGGCCCGCTGGCCCTGGCGAATGGACAGCGGCCGCTCATCGGGGAAACGCGCACCGTTGATGGTCCACACGTAGTCGCTCATCGACCCGCCCAGCTCCGCGGACAGCGCGGTGTCGGGTTTGCCCGGTCCCAAGTCGGCGGCCGGTGTCGCGGTGAACAGGTCGATGGTGCCGACCCGGCCCATCAGCTCAGGAGGCTGGAATCCCGGCTCGGGTGCGCTGCCCGCGGCGGTGGACAGCAGCGCCCGTGCGAGGGCGTTTTTGCCCTCGGCCAGCGCCACCAGCGGGAAGACCCCGTCGCCGGCGGTGACGATCACGTCGTAGCGTTCGCCCATTCCGAGCAGCAGCGCGTCGACGTCGGCGGGCGCCACGGGATAGCCGTCGGTGTGGGTGACGGTCATGCGGTGTCCGGCCAGCGCGACCCGGAAGGCGGTGTCGGCGCCGGCGTTGATGATCCGGATCCGGATCCGCTGACCGGGTTTGGCGGCGAACGTGGTGGGCGCGGCGGGGATGCGCCCGTTGATCAGGTAGTGCGGGTAGGCCACGTCGCCGGCGTCCCCGCCCAGCAGGGCGCTTTTGGCCCCACCCTCCATGCCGGGCATCTCACCCATGCCGGGCATACCGGGCATGCCGCCGCCGGTGCTGGCCGGGGTCTTGGCGCGCAGGTCGTCGTAGATCTGTTGGGGCGCTTTGCCGATCCCGTCGGTCCAGTCGTCGAGGACGACGATCCACTCGGCGTCATAGCGCGCCGGGTCGGCCGGGTCGTCGACGATCACCGGAAGGTACAGGCCGTAGTCGGTGTCCAGGCCGACGTGCGGATGCGCCCAGTAGGTACCCGGGTGGGGGACCGAGAACCGGTAGGTGAACTCGCGGCCGGCGTCGATGCTGGGTGTGGCGGGCGGGGCGCCGTCCATGTCGTTGCGCAGCGCGATGCCGTGCCAATGCACCGAGGTGGGGTGGTTGAGCTGGTTGGTGACGCTGACGGCGAGTTCGTCGCCGACGTTGGCGCGGATCAGCGGGCCCGGGATCGCATCGCCGTAGGCCAGCGTGTGCGCCAGCGGGCCACCCAGGTCGATCGTGGCGGGCTGCGCAGTCAGCGAGGCGGTGACGGTGCGCCCGGTGTGCGGGCGGGCCGCCTCGGCCGCGTCGATGGCGCCCCGCAGCTTGGCCAGCGCCGCCTCGGCGGCGCCGGTGGCGTGGGAGCCCGCCGGTGCGCCCGATCGTCCACAGGCCGCCAACGTGAACCCGCCGGCGATCGCGGCACCCACAAACCCGCGCCGGCTCAGCTGAATCCGCTCCAACGGCGATTCGCTCACCATGGATCCTCACCCCTTACCTGCATAGTGGTCTCGGACCGGTCGCGGCCGGCTGCCGGTGCGTGTCCGAGCCCCCCGATAGCGCCCAGCGCACCGCACGGGGTAACGGCCCCTCACCGACGGGCCCCTTCCGGTACCGGCACCGCCGAACAACGATACCCCTACCCTACAGGGGTATTGGGGTGGCCGGGAGGTCCCCGTGTCGACGCGGTACCTGGTGGTGCGCGGCCCGGTACGGCAGCACCGCGCGGCGGTGGTGCCGCAGGCGTGAACCCGGCCAACTCGCTGGATACCCAACGGGGGTATGGGATAGACTGGCCGCATGAGATCCGTTGCCACAGTCGCCGCCCGGTATGCGACACGTGGGTGACGAACATGCAGGGAGGCACGATGACAACCGAGCGAGGGTATTCGGCGCAGAAGGACAACTACGCCAAACGGCTGCGCCGTATCGAGGGCCAGGTCCGCGGCATCGCGAAGATGATCGAGGACGATAAATACTGTGTTGATGTGCTGACCCAGATCAGCGCGGTCAACAGTGCGATGCGGTCGGTGGCGCTGAACCTGCTCGACGAGCACCTCGAGCACTGTGTGAGCCGCGCGGTCACCGAGGGCGGCGAGCAGGCCGACGCGAAAATCGCTGAGGCATCTGCCGCCATCGCCCGGCTGGTGCGCTCCTGATCGCCGGTGTTCACCGCTGCGGCAATCCCCGACGCTGTGCAGGCGGTGAGTCAGATCTGAAAGAGCGTGGCGAGGAACAGGATTGCCATGCCGGTGGCCATCATGGTCTGGCCCAGGTTGCCCAGCGATCGCAACGGGGCGTTCGCGTTGTGGCGCCGGGCGTGGAAGTAGCGGTATGTCCAGTAGAGCGCGGCGAGGGTGAAGCCGGCGGCGCCGACCCAGTTCAGCGCGCCGATCCACGGCGGTGACCCGCTGCTGTCGGTCGGGGTGTTCATCGATGCCATGTCCATGCCCGGCATCGACGCGCTCGGCCGCGCCCCCGGCGGGGTGGGTGATGGGCCGGGCATCAGATCGCGGTCCATGAGGGCATACATCCAGGCCGTTGCCGCCATCATCAGGCCGTGATACCCGTAGCGCCCACGCAGCCCAGGCGTTTGGGCCACGGTGATGGCCAACGTCACGAACCACCCCGCTGCAAGCAGGAAGAACAGCGCGGGCCCCGTGGCCGGCATGCGTGCACCCCACGGTGAGGCCATCGCCACCATCGCCACGGCCATCACGACATGCAGCCCGTGGCTGACGACAACGCTCCACTGCCGGCGTCCGGCGATGATCGCCCACCCGCATTCTGCGGCGCTCAGGGCGAAGATGCCGATGACGAACCAGCGAAGGATCGGGTCGTGGATCACGCGAGACCGGGTCCCTGGGACGGGGGCGAGGTCACCACAGCGTTTTCGGGTGCGCGCCGGTCCTGCTCGGGATATGACCGCACCTGTGTGGTGTGGCGGCCGAAGCGGCGCAGCCGCAGCGAGTTGGTGACCACGCTGACCGAGGAGAATCCCATCGCGGCGCCTGCAACAACCGGGTTGAGCAGGCCGAGGGCGGCCAGCGGGATGGCGGCGGTGTTGTAACCGAAGGCCCAGCCAAGGTTTTGATAGATGGTGGCCAGGGTCTGTCGGGACAGCCCGATCGCAGCCACGACGCCGTCGAGCCGGCCCGACATCAGCGTGATGTCGGCGGCCTCGATGGCCACGTCGGTGCCGGTGCCGATCGCGATGCCCAGATCGGCCTGCACCAGGGCGGGGGCGTCGTTGACGCCGTCGCCTACCATCGCCACCACGCGGCCTTCGTCCTGGAGCCGGCGCACCTCGGTGACTTTGTCCTGCGGCAGCACCTCGGCCAGCACCCGGTCGATGCCGACCTGGGTGGCGATCGCGTGCGCGGTGCGGGCGTTGTCGCCGGTGATCATGGCGACCTGCAGTCCCAGGGCGTGCAGCTGCGCGACCACGCCGGCGGCGTCGTCTTTGACGGTGTCGGCCACCGCGAGCACCCCCACAACCTGGTCATCGCGGCCGACGAACACCGCGGTGCGGCCCCGGGTTTCGAGCTCGGCAGCCGCCGCGGCCAGGTGATCGGGCAGCGCCAGATCGTGCTCGTCGACGAGGGCGCGCCGCCCGATGAGCACCGGGCGGCCCTCGACCTGCGCGCGCACCCCGTGCCCGGCGAGGTTGGCGAACCCGGTGGCGCCCGGAATCGTCAACCCCTGCTCTCGCGCGGCGGCGACGATCGCCGCCCCGATGGGGTGCTCGGAGCCCGACTCGACCGCGGCCGCGATCCGCAACACGTGATCGGGCTGGCGCCGTTTGCCGGCGATCACATCGGTGAGCCGCATCTGGGCGCGGGTCAGCGTGCCGGTTTTATCGAACACCACGGTGTCGATGTTCTTCGAGGCTTCCAGCACCTGCCCGCCTTTGACCAGGATGCCCAGGTCCGCGCCCCGGCCGGTGCCGACCATGATCGCGGTGGGGGTGGCCAGGCCCAGCGCACACGGGCACGCGATGATCAGCACCGCCACCGCCGCGCTCATGCCCGCGACCGGGTTGGCGGCCAGCAGCGTCCAACCTGCAAAGGTGGCGGCGGCAACGCCGATAACGGCCGGGACGAACACCGCCGAAACCCGGTCGGCCAGCCGCTGCACCGGCGCCTTGCCGCCCTGGGCCTGCTCAACCAGGCGCACAATGTGCGCCAACGCGGTGTCGGCGCCGACGGCGGTGGCGCGCACCGTCAACACCCCGTCGGTGTTGACGGTGGCTCCGGCAACCCGGTCGCCGACCGTTTTCTCGACCGGAACGGATTCGCCGGTGAGCATCGATTCGTCGACGGCGGCGCGGCCTTCGGTGATTTCGCCGTCGACCGGGATCTTCTCCCCGGGCCGCACCCGCACCAGATCACCGACGTGGACCTGATCTATCGGCACCAGGACCTCCTGGCCGTCTCCGAGCACAAGGGTGGCTTCCTTGGCGCCCATCTCCAGCAGCTTGCTGATCGCCTGGCGGGCCTTGCCCTGGGCTCGGGCCTCGAAATAATGGCCGAGCACCACGAACGCGATGATCAGCGCCGAGGTGTCGAAGAACAGCGGCCCCCCAGCGAGCAGCTGATAGGTGGAGTAGACGAACGCGGTCAACGTGCCCAGCGTGATCAGCGTGTCCATCGACGAAGTGCGCTCTCGCGCCCGCAGCACCGCCCCCTTCAGGAAGGGCCAGCCGGCCACGAATTGCACCGGCACCGTCGCGGCGAACGCCAGCCACCCCGCCCACCGATAGGCGCCGAACATCATCGGCGCAGCCATCGCCACCAGCCCCAGCGGAAACGCCAACCACACCCGACGCAACCAGGTGCGCTGCTCGCGCCTGCTCTGCTCGTCCGGCGACACCCCGCCCGCGCTGACCGGTACAGAGCCGCAGCCTCCGCAACTTGCGCCACCGCGCGTAGCGTCAGCTTCGCGGCGGCGCAGGCCGAACAGCGCCCGCCCCAACCCGCCGGCGATCCGGCGCAGCGCACCGGGTTTGGGGACATCGGCCGAGTGCGGGGCGCGCGCGGGCACCAACTCCCCGGGAATGTGTTCGGCGTCGGCGATCGCCGCACACACCGCAGCGGTGTCGCAGTCGGGCGGTGAATACCAGATCACCACCGAGGCGGTGCGCGGATAGGCCTGCACGGCCTGCACACCGGCCACCTGCAAGACGGCCTCCTCGATCGCGACGGCGCGAACCGCGTCCACCCCGAACCCGCTGACATGCACCCGCATCCGGCCCGAGGCGTCGGAGACGACGTTCAGCCCGACCTCGGCGGCGGGCAGAACACCGATGCTCATGTGCCGGGGTCCGGGTCCACCACCGCCACCGGCGTGCCCTCGGCCCCCGCACGCTGGCGGGCCTCGGCCATCACGTCGGCCACCGTCAGCCGAGCCTGCTCAGCACCGGCCCCGGCCCTGCGCTCGGCCTCACGCACAACCCGTATTCCCCAGGCGGTCGCGCTGACCGTTGCCCGCCGCAGCGGCGCCTTGCCCGCCACCGTCCGCAGCGCCTCATAGGCCGCAACCCCGACCACCCCGGTGACCACGGTGGGCGCCATCTTCCCCATCAATGCATGCCACACCATCGCGGCCGCTCCCTTCTCAACGTTGCCCTCTCATACGGTCGAGCACGGCCCGCGATATGGCGGCCGTGCCTGCCGCGCAGCAGATTTCGGGTATCGAAACGATCAGTGTGCTCGCCGATCGACCGCCCGCCCTGCTGCTTGCGCCCTGCGCAGCCGACACGAACCAGTGTTATCCTTCCAGTGCACTGGAAGGTCAAGGGGACGGCGTATGAAGATCGGCGAGCTGGCGAAACGGGCCAATACCAGCACCAAGACCATCCGCTTCTACGAAGAATCGGGGCTGCTGCCGTCGCCGGAACGCAGCGCGTCGGGCTATCGCGACTACGGACCCGACATCGTGGACCGGCTGCGATTCATCCGCAGGGGCCAGGCCGCGGGTCTGACGCTACAGAAGGTGCGCCAGATCCTGGCGATCCATGACCGTGGCGAGGCGCCGTGCGGGCACGTCCGGCAGATCCTGAGCACCCGCCGCGACCAAGTCCGCGCCCAGATCGCCGAACTCGTCGCCCTCGAAGGCCACCTGCAGACCCTGCTCGATCACGCGTCACAGGGCGCCCCCACCGAGCATGACCGTTCCACGGTCTGCTGGATTTTGGAGAGCGACCCGGATGTGGCTGCACCGGCGACGGATTCAGCGCCCCCGGGTTAGCGCGGGCCGCGGTGAGGGTGTCGCGGTCTTGGGTGTGGGTCCGGCGGGCTCCTTGACGGCGCGGCGCGCTAGCGGGGCCTGCAACGGTGGTACCTGGGGCGCGCTGCGCAACGCCAGGGAGCTTGCCACCGCTCGCCTGCGCCTGTACAGTCTGACCCGATATACTAATACCCCCTAAGGGTATATAGGGCGGAGGAGCGGCGATGACGCAATCGGCGGCGGTGGATTGGCATTTGCGCGGCGAGTGGTTTGACGTGTGCAGTTGCGCGCTGCCGTGCCCGTGCAGTTTCGCCCAGGCGCCCACGCACGGGGATTGCCTGTTCACTCTGGTCTGGCAGGTCCACGACGGTCACTACGGTGACGTCGATCTCGGGGGGCTGGGGGTGGTTGCCCTCGGCGAGTCCGCCGGCAACATGTGGATCAACGACCCCGCCGCCACGATGAAACTGATGTTCTATATCGACGCCAAGGCCGACGCCAGGCAGCGCGATGCGCTGCAGCGCATCTTCACCGGCGCCGAAGGCGGCTGGCCGGGTGTATTCGGAAGTCTCATCGACGAGGTGCGCGGGATTGAGTACGCGCCGATCATCTTCGACGCCGCCGACGACCTGGCCTATTGGCGTGCCGAGATTCCCGGCATGCTCGATGTGCGCGTGCAGGCTCTGACCGGCCCGACATCGGACCCGAACCGGCGCGTCACCACGGTCAATGCACCCGGCGCCGAGGTCGGCCCCGGCCAGATCGCGACGTGGGGTGTGGTCACCCGCGACCACGCGCAGGGATTCGATTTTTCCCACGAATACCGCGGTGGCTCAAGCAAACACTTCCACTTCGACTGGCGGCCGGACGCACCAGCGCCCGCCACCCCCGGCCGAGCGGACCTCGCTGCACCCACGCACTGCACGTGCCGCACCTGAACCCACGGCGCCCACGAGGTGCCCGCCACGGACAACGAAAGGAATCGATAGTGGGGTTGTTCAGCACACACCGAAAGGAATCGACCATGGGGCGCTTCAGCACCCTGGGCATCGGATTGCGCGCGCACCAGCGCACGATTGCGGCCACCCTGGCCGCAATCGGTATCGCGCTGGGTGTCTTCTTCGCCGGAACCTGGGCCGGGTCCTCCGGAGCGCTCACGTTCGGCCCGGTAATCGCCACGGCGTCGGAGGCCAACGACGCGCCCGCACCCGATCTGCCCGAATCCGACATGTGTTCGGGCACACCGATGCCCGGCGACACGGCAGGCCCCCACATGCCCATGCCCGGGGGTGTGCCCTCGGGCAAGGCGGGTCCCGGTATGTCCCCCGGCGCGATGTGCGCTGACCTGCCGATGGACAAGATGGCACCGGGCATGCCGATGGACACGCCGATGCACGACAAAATGTGCTGCGACAAAAAGTGATCCGCGACTGAGAAAGAAGGCCTCCGGTGCTTGACACGATCAACGGTCTGCCTGCGCATCCGCTGCTGGCGCACGTCGTCGCGTTCATGGTGCTCCTCACCGCGCTGCTGGCCGTGTGTGCGGTCGTGTGGCCCGCGGCGCGCCGCCGCATCGGCGGCGCGGCGTTGTTCGTGGCGGTGGGCACACTGATGATGATCCCGCTCACGAGTGGGGCCGGACATTGGCTGCAGCACAACGTGATGGGCAGCGACGCCCTCACGCGCCACACCGCATTGGGCGCTCAACTCATCGTGTGGTCCGCGCTGCTGAGCATCGCCATGATCGTGTGGTGGTCGCTGCACACCCCCCTGTTCGCCGCTGATCTGGCGAACGTGGCGCCGGCCGCCCGCCGCGTCGGCATCGGCATCGCCGGAACGTCCACCCTGGTTTTCGCGCTCATTTCGGCCTGGCTGGTCGTGCGCATCGGCCACACCGGCGCGCAAGCAGCGTGGGGCACAATGCTCTGCTGCAGATGAGAACATGCGGGTAGGGCCCGGGTAGGCCGCCGGGTAGGCATGGACAAAGCCCGCGCGCCGCGGGCCCAAACCTTGAAGCACTATACCCCTATGGGGTATAGTGTGAGGTGTGAGTAGCCCCATCGACGACCCGAGAACCCCGACGCGATCCGCCGCCACCGACCCGGTATGCGGCATGACCGCCGACGCCGACACCGGTATTGCCGCCGAGCACGACGGACATCGCTATGTCTTCTGCTCCCAGCAATGCCGTGCGCGGTTTGCGGCCGAGCCCGATCGGTACAGCGCAGCGCCCAGCTGCCATGACCATCACCGGCGTGGCGGGCAGGCGGGGCCCGAGGCGGACGTTGACCGCGAGGGCGACGGGCAGGTTGCGGAGTACACCTGCCCGATGCACCCGGAGATCCGCCAGCCCGGCCCGGGATCGTGCCCGATCTGCGGGATGGCGCTGGAGCCGGTCGTGGTCACCGCCGATACCGGCCCCAGTCACGAGCTGGCCGATATGACCCGGCGTTTCTGGGTGGGGCTTGGGTTGGCGGTGCCGGTGTTCGTGCTGGCGATGGGTGGTCATCTGTTCGGCTGGGTTCCCGACGTGATCTCGGGGTCGGCCTCGGCATGGATCCAGCTGGTGTTGGCCACGCCGGTGGTGGTGTGGGCGG
This sequence comes from Mycobacterium sp. NGS50, assembly GCF_059812545.1. Classification (NCBI taxonomy): domain Bacteria; kingdom Bacillati; phylum Actinomycetota; class Actinomycetes; order Mycobacteriales; family Mycobacteriaceae; genus Mycobacterium; species Mycobacterium sp. NGS50. The sequence goes on along the minus strand of NZ_JCALCW010000001.1, from coordinate 49,575 downwards.
GCTGGCCGTTCTTCGTGCGGGGTTGGGCCTCGGTGCGCTCGCGCAGCCTGAACATGTTCACCCTCATCGCCATGGGTACCGGTGTGGCCTGGCTGTTCAGTGTGGTGGCCACCGTGGCGCCCGGCATCTTCCCCGACTCGTTTCGGAGCATGGGCGCCGTGGAGGTCTACTTCGAGGCGGCGGCTGTTATCACTGTGCTGGTGCTGCTCGGGCAGGTGCTGGAGCTGCGGGCGCGCGAGCAGACCTCCGGTGCGATCAAGGCCTTGCTGAAGCTGGCCCCCAAGACCGCGCGGCGGATCGGTGCGGACGGCGCCGAGGAGGAGATCGGCCTGGAAGCCGTGCAGATCGGTGACCGGTTGCGCGTGCGGCCCGGGGAGCGGGTGCCCGTGGACGGCACCGTGCAGGACGGCACGTCGGCGGTCGACGAGTCGGTCGTGACGGGTGAATCGATGCCGGTCACCAAGACCGCCGGGGACCCCGTCATCGGCGGCACCATCAACTCCACCGGTGGGCTGGTGATGCGCGCGGAAAAGGTCGGCCGTGACACCATGCTGGCGCGGATCGTGGCCATGGTCGCCGACGCGCAGCGCTCCCGCGCCCCGATCCAGCGGATCGCCGACCGGGTCTCCGGGGTGTTTGTTCCGGTCGTCATCGCCGTCGCGGTGATCGCGTTCCTGGTGTGGGGCTTGTTGGGTCCCGACCCGAAGCTGGCGCACGCCCTGATCGTCGCGGTGGCGGTGTTGATCATCGCGTGCCCGTGTGCGCTGGGGCTGGCCACCCCGATGTCGATCATGGTCGGGGTGGGCCGCGGCGCCCGGTTGGGCGTGCTGATCAAGAACGCCGAAGCACTCGAACGCATGGAGAAGGTGACCACCCTGGTCGTGGACAAGACCGGGACGCTGACCGAAGGCCGTCCCGCGGTGACCGACACCGTGGCCGCATCTGGCTTCGACTCCGCCGAGATGCTGCGGCTGGCCGCCGCGGTCGAGCAGGCCTCCGAGCATCCGCTGGCCCGTGCCGTCGTCGTCGCCGCCGCAGAGCAGGGGGTCGCCATCCCCGACGTCGAGGACTTCGATGCCCCGTCGGGCCGCGGCGTGGTCGGTGTCGTCGACGGCCGCACCGTCGTGCTGGGCAACGCCGCGTTCCTGTCCTCGCACCGGATCGAGGTCGGTGTGCTGGAAGCCGACGCACACCGGCTGCGCGCCGATGGCGCCACCGCGATCTACCTTGGGGTGGATGGGCGGGCGGCCGGTGTCTTCGCCATCGCCGACCCGGAGAAGGCGAGCACCCCGGCCGCACTGGCCGCGCTGCGCCGCGACGGCATCGAGGTTGTCATGCTGACCGGCGACAACCGGGTCACCGCCGAGGCGGTCGCCCGCCGCCTCGGAATCGACCGGGTCGAAGCCGAGGTGCTGCCCGACCAGAAGGCCAACGTCGTCACGCAGCTGCGCGAGCAAGGACACATCGTGGCCATGGCCGGCGACGGCGTCAACGATGCCCCTGCGCTGGCCGCCGCCGATGTCGGGCTGGCGATGGGCGGGGGCACCGATGTGGCGATGGAAAGCGCCGGGGTCACCCTGCTGCACGGTGACCTCACCGGCATCGTGCGCGCCCGGGAACTGTCCCAGATGACCGTGGCCAATATCCGGCAAAACCTGTTCTTCGCGTTCGTCTACAACGCTGTCGGTATCCCGATCGCCGCCGGGGTGCTCTACCCCGCGTTGGGGCTGCTGCTGTCTCCGATGATCGCCGCCGCCGCCATGTCGCTGTCCTCGGTCAGCGTGATCGCCAACGCGCTGCGGCTGCGCACCCAGCGCCTGAGGGACCCCGCGGCATGAGGGTTGCGCCGCCGACCGCGGAAACCGGGCAGGGGCGTCGATGAGGGAGCGGTTGGTGGTGATCGGCGCGGACGCGGCCGGCATGAGCGCGGCATCGCAGGCCCGGCGGCGACGGGCCCCCGACGACCTGGAGATCGTCGCGTTCGAGCGCGGCCACTACACCTCCTATTCGGCCTGCGGCATCCCGTACTTCGTCGGCGGTACTGTCGGCGAGCTGGACGCGCTGATCGCCCGCAGCCCGGCGGCCTTCCGCGACACGTTTGCGATCGATGCCCGGCTCGGGCACGAGGTGACCGAGATCGACGGCGACCGGCGCGCGGTGCGCGTGCGTGATCGGGCCGGTGGCGCCCAGTGCTGGGAGGGTTTCGACCAGCTGGTGATCGCCACCGGGGCGGTGCCGGTGCGCCCGGCGATCCCGGGTGCTGAGGCGGCCGGGATCTACGGGGTGCAGACCCTGGATGACGGCCTGGCGTTACGCCGCGCCCTGGCCGAGCAGCCCCGCACCGCGGTGGTGGTCGGCGCCGGTTACATCGGCCTGGAGATGGCCGAGGCACTGGTCCACCAGGGTGTGCAGGTCGCTGTGGTGGACCGCGGCGTGCAGCCGATGGCCACCCTGGACCCGGACATGGGGTCCCCACTGGCCGACGCGATGCGCCGGATCGGCATCAGCCTGCACCTGGGTGAGCGGGTCGTCGGCTTCGACACCGCCGCCGGCCGGGTGCGTGCCGTCGTCACCGAGACGGCAACACTGCCCGCCGACCTGGTGGTGCTGGGCCTGGGCGTGCGCCCCAACACCGAGCTCGCGGCCGCGGCCGGGATCCCGACCGGGGCCACTGGTGGGATTGTCACCGACCGGCGCATGCGCACCGGCCACGACGGAATCTGGGCGGTCGGGGACTGCGTGCAGACCTTTCACCGCGTCTCGCGGCGCGGCGTGCACATTGCGCTGGGCACCCACGCCAACAAGCAGGGCCGGCTCGCCGGCATCAACATCGGAGGCGGCTACGCCACCTTTCCCGGCGTGCTGGGAACCGCGGTGACCAAGATCTGCGGCATCGAGGTGGCCCGCACCGGCCTAGGTGAACACGAAGCGACCCAGGCCGGATTCGCCCACCCGGCCAGCGTGGTCGACTCCACCACCCGCGCCGGCTACTACCCCGGCGCGGCGCCGATCAAGACCAAGATCATCGCCGAATGCCGCTCCGGCACGCTGCTCGGCGCCCAGATCGTCGGCGCCGAAAACGCCGCCAAACGCATCGACGCCCTGGCGGTCGCGCTGTGGAACGAGATGACCGTGCAGGAGATGACCGGCCTCGACCTGTCCTACGCGCCACCGTTCTCCCCGGTCTGGGACCCGGTGCTGATCGGCGCCCGCAAGGCCGCCGAGGCCATCGAACGCGGCGAGGGCGACCAGCACTGACGTCCGGCCGCCAACTCACCGTATGTACCCCCGCAGGGTAGGTAGGATGGCGGCGTGACAGCCACCGATACCCTGCGCGTACAGGGGAGACACCCATGGCCGGTGCCCCCCGTGCCAGGGTGGGTGATCGGCCGTCGCCGGGGCGCACGCGAGATGGCCGCGATGGACCCACCGACGCAACGGCTGGAGGCTCGATGACAACCGAACGCGGGTATGCGCAGCAGAAGGACAACTACGCCAAACGCCTGCGTCGCATCGAGGGCCAGGTCCGCGGCATCGCGAAGATGATCGAGGACGACAAATACTGCATCGACGTGCTGACCCAGATCAGCGCGGTCAACAGCGCGATGCGGTCGGTGGCGCTGAATCTGCTCGACGAGCACCTGGAGAACTGCGTGACCCGGGCCGTCGCCCAGGGCGGCGACGAGGCGTCGGGGAAACTCGCCGAAGCCTCGGCGGCCATCGCGCGCCTCGTCCGCTCCTGACCACCACGCCGGGATCCAGCCGGACGAAAACGCCAACAAACCCTTGACGCTAGTTACCCTACCGGGGTATGGTCAGCGTCATGAATGAGACCAAAGAAACCGAAGCCACCTGCTGTAAGTCCGGGACCTGCAACTGCGGCGACGCCGCGTGCACCCAAGGCCCCGGCTGCCAGTGCGGCAACCCCGCGTGCACCTGTAACAACTAACCCGTGGCGCTTAGCCGCGACCGCCATTGCCGGTCGCGGCTAACGCGTTGCCTGGCCGTATTCTCTTACCCCGCAACGGCCTTGAGGCACACGAACGCCTCGGCCGCGGCGAGTGCGTGCTCGATCACCCGCTGCCCACTGCTCGGCCCACCGATGGTAGGTGCCGGTACTCGGGCACGCAGCCCGGAAAACACGCGTCGTGGGCTGGTCACCGGCTGGGTGAGGAATCGGCCGACGAATCCCTAAGGCAGGCTTAGTGCAGACCGCGCATCGACCAGCCCGGTACGCGACACCGCCCGGGTGCGGCTGTCAACGAGCGGGCTACCCGCCGATGGCGGCGCCCATGGGGTTGGCCGGGGGGCGGGTTCTCGTTTCGTGATCGACAACCTCGCGCTGCGGTGGATCGTCACCGCCCTGTTCCTGGCCAGTACCGCCGGCTACGTCTATCTGCTTGCCGCACAACGCGACCGATGGACCTGCACGGTCAATCACCTGGTGCACGTGGTGATGTCGGTGGCCATGATTGTGATGGCCTGGCCGGCCGGAACCGGTCTGCCGGTGACCGCTCCGATGGCCTTTTTCCTGCTCACAACGTTCTGGTTCATGTATGCGATGGCCCGCGCGTCGTGCGGTGTCGCGGCACGGCTGACCAATGGCTACAACGCCGCCATGTCCTCGGCGATGGTGTGGATGTATGCGGTGATGGCTGGCGGTATGACCGGCCAGCACGCCCCGGACCCCCATCACGGCCATGCCGGCGCGCCCGGCATGGACATGGCCGGGATGGACATGGCCGGGTCGCAGATGCCCTCGGCCGCAGCACAACCCGGGTGGGTCAGCGGTGTCAATGGGATCGCCGCCGCCGGATTCAGCGTCGCGGCACTGTACTGGCTGTACCGCTATGTCGCGCAACGCCGGGCCAACCGTGCCTTGCCGGCCGCGCAGGATTCGCCCGTGGGCCCGCTGTCTCAGGGGCTGATGGCCGCCGGCTTCGCCGCCATGTTCGCGGTGATGCTCTAGCGCTCAGCTGAGAACATTCGGCGGGGGCGTGTCTGATCATCCGATTGCCGGCGAGTCCGGCAGCACCTTGGGTGCCGGGAGACGGAATTCGGGTCGGGCCGCAGCCGGGTCCACCGGGCGGGCAACCGGGCCGGTCAGCGGTGCCGCCCCGAGCAGGTTCGCCGGCTCACCCGTGCCTGCCGTGGCAGCGGACACCGCGGCGCCGGACAGCGTGGCGGGGGCGGGGCTGATCCCGGTGGCGGTGGCCGCCCAGGTCGGCGGCGTCGACAGGGCACCGATCGGGGTCGCCTGGCCGACACCGGCGAAGGGCGCCATGCCGGCGGCGTTCACACCACCCCCTAGCGCGCCCGTACCGAGTCCTGTCGTCGCACCCGACGCCAGCGCGCCGGACAGACCCGATCCGGGCGCCGCGGTGCTGGCGGCGGCCGGCAGCAGCGACTTGAGCTGGTTGGCGTTGGACAGCAGCGCACTCGATATCCAGCCGGCCGAACTGGTCATCGACAACGCCGGACTGATCGAGCTCAGGGATTCGTTGAGCGACGGCAGCGACGACGTGCCCGACGACAGCGGTGAGGCGAGCTGTTGCAGCGCGGTGGGCATCGCCGACACCGCCTGCGACAACACCGCCTGGGTGTTGGTCGCGGCCGACGTGCCGGTGGCCTGGGCGGCCGCGGCGGCGTGCCCGGCCGGCCCGGCTGCCGTGGTGGTGGCCGGTGGTGCGGTGAACGGGGTCAGGGTGGATGCGCTGGCCGCGGCGCCCGCATAGCCGTACATCGCGGCGGCGTCCTGGGCCCACATTTCGGCGTAGAGCCCTTCGGTGGCCGCGATCGCCGGCGTGTTCTGTCCGAGCAAGTTGGTTGCGACCAGCGAGGCCAGCAGGCTGCGGTTGGCCGCGATCAGCGGCGGCGGCACCGTCATCGCGCGCGCCGTCTCATAGGCGGCGACCATGGCCCGGGCCTGCGCCGCCGCCTGCTCGGCCTGTGCGGCGGTGGCCTGCAGCCACCCCACATAGCCGCCGGCGGCGGCCGCCATCGACACCGACCCCGCCCCCTGCCACGGCCCGCCGGTCAGCGCGGACACCACCGATGCGTAGGAGGCCGCCGTAGAATACACGTCGGCGGCCAGCGTGTCCCAGCCCGCCGCGGCGGCCAGCATCGGCCCCGCGCCGGGGCCGGAATACATTCTGGCGGAATTGATCTCCGGTGGGAGCGCCCCGAAATCCATGTTCTTGACCTTCACTTGACTGGCTGGTTGCGACGAGGTTGGTGGATGCGTAGCGGCCCGATGCCCGGCGCCGGCCGACGAACCGAGTCAGGCCACCGGCGCGGCCGCGCCGTGCAGACGCTTGGCCGGCTGGCCACCCCTGGCGTGCGCTGCGCTGGATCCGAAACGGTGTCGGACACGGTGGTCGCGGTGTGTGGGGCGGCCCCGCGTGTGCGGGCGGGCGCTGCCCGGCCGTCATGTCAGTGGCATGCGAGCCAGGCGTGGACGGCTCAGCGACGCGCCACGCCGAACCAGGTCAAACGATCCCGGCCCGCCAGGGGTGCCGCAGGCCCAGGCGGAGGGCCGCGCCCGGCCGCGGCGACGTGTGGTGCCCACCGGCCGGACAGGGCGACCACGGCCACGACCACACCCTGCGCGGCGGGCGGCGCCGACACCGATTGCGGCAGCACCGCGGCCGTGAACGCCTTATGGCATACCGATGCCGAACGGTTATCCAGGTGCGGCTGCTCACCGGTGGCCGCGACCGGGCTGTCCACCGACACCAGCACCGGCTGCGGCGGGCGCGGCGTGGCCGGCCGCGATCCCGGCAGCCCGCAATGGGCGGCGCCCAACACCGCCAGCACGACCACCGCCGCGATACCCGCCGCCGCGATCAGCGGCCGCATCCGTGCGGGTCGGGGCGCCTCGCGGCGGCTGGTCGGGTTCGGCCCGTTCATGGTTTAGCGCCTGACCGGCTGGGCGGGCGGCTCGGCGGCGGTGTCGCGAGCTGCGAGGTGGTGTCCGCGGTCGAGGCGATGCAGGGCCAGGGCGGCGAGGGCGCCGAGGAGAACCAGCGCTGCCCAGACCAGTGCGCTGGCGCCGATTTCTCGCGCGGCACCCAGGATCGAGCCGGTGGCCAGGTTGCCGACCAGGATGCCGATCCCGACGATGGTGTTGTAGAACCCGTAGTGGGTGGCCACCAGCCGGCCCCCGGCCAGCGCGACGACGGTGTCCATTTCGAACGGGAACACCGCGGCCGAGCCGACGGCGAGCATCGCCGCCGATCCCAGCAAGGCGGCCACCGCGACGGCGGTGCCGAAACGCTGGGCGTCGGGCACCACGACCAGCGGCACGAAGGAGGCCGCCACGATGCCCATGCCGATCGTCAGGGCCCGGCCCGGGCTCCAGCGGGCGGCGAACCAGCGCGTGATACGTAGCTGTCCGGCCACCGCGACGAGGCCGGACACCACGAACAGCGCGGCGACCACCGCCGATGCGGACCGCGGCGCCAGCCACGACGCCTGCAACGGCAGGGCCAGATAGATCTGGAACGTCAGCACATAGCAGCCGATCATCGCCGCGGCGAACAATAGGAACGACCGGTTCCCGGCAACCGCCCGCCAATCGCTCAAGACCGAGGTCTGCTGCGCGGGCCGATCGGCGGCGTGCTGCGGCAGCGCCCACAGCTGCGCCACCGTCAACGCGGCGAACACCACCGCCGCACCGGCCGCGGCGATCCGGAAGTCCACCGCCATCAGCGCGAGCCCGACCAGCGGGCCGGCCAGGATGCCGGCCTGGTAGAAGATGTTGAACATCGCGAATGCCTCGACGCGGCGCTCGCCGGCGTCGGCGGCCAGGTAGGCGCGCACCGCCGGGTTGAACAGCGCGCCGGCGAAACCGGTGGCGGCCGAGGCGATGAGCAGCGCGGGCAGCGTGTGGGCGACCACCAGCAGCGCGAACCCGCCGGTGCGCAGCAGACAGCCGGCCACGATCAGCGGTTTGTAGCCCAGCCGATCAGCCAGCGTGCCGCCGAGGATGAACATGCCCTGCTGGGAGAAGTTGCGCACCCCCAGCACCAGCCCGACCGCCCACGCCGCCAGCCCCAGCGGGCCGGCCAGGTAGCCGGCCAGATACGGCATCAGCATGTAGAAGCCGATGTTGATGCCGAACTGGTTGATCATCAGCACCCGGGCGGGCGCATCGAAGCTGGCGAAGCGGGCGACCAAGGTCATCGGCGCACCGCTTTCGCCGGATCCACGACCGTGGCGCACCGTGTCCAGGACTGCACCACCGTCTGGGTGGGGTCGGTGATGACGGCCGGCTCGGCGGGCGGGAGGTGATCGAGCAGGCCGTGTTCGCGGCAGTAGTCGTCGTTGTAGATGGTGTCGAAGTAGCGTTGCGGGCCGTCCGGAAACACCGCGGCGATGGTGGTGTCGGCGGCCATGGTGCGCGCCGCCCAACCGGCCACCAGCGCGACCGCGCCCACACTCCAGCCGCCGCTGGCGTGATGGGTGGCCGCCAGGGAACGGGCCGCCCACACCGCCTCGGCCGGGGCCACCCAGTGCACCTCGTCGAACATCGGGTAGTCGACATTGCGCGGATAGATACTCGAGCCCAGCCCGCGCATCAACCGGCTCGCGGCCGGCTGCCCGAAGATGGTGGAGCCGATCGTGTCCACGCCGATGACCTTCAGGTCCGGGTTGAACTCGCGCAACACCCGGGCCACCCCGGCCGAATGCCCGCCGGTGCCCACCGAGCACACCAGCACGTCGATGCGTCCGAGCTGGTCGACGAGTTCCAGGGCCAGCGACCGGTAGGCGTCGATGTTGTCGGGGTTGCTGTACTGGTCGGGGCACCACGCGTCGGGGTCGGCGGCCAGCAGCTGGGTGACCCGGTCCTTGCGGGCCTGCTGCCACCCGCCGACCGGATGCGGTTCGGACACCAGATCGACGTCGGCGCCATAGGCGCGCAGCATGTTCTGCACGATCGGCTCCATGCCCGGGTCGGTCACCACGGTCACCGGATGCCCATAGGTCATCCCGGCCAGGGCCAGCCCCAACCCGAGCGATCCGCTGGTGGACTCCACGATGCGGGCACCGGGCCGCAGCACGCCGCGGGCACGGGCGCGTTCCACCATGTGCAGGGCAGGCCGGTCTTTCATGCTCCCACCCGGGTTGAAGCCTTCGAGTTTGGCCCAAAACCCGCGATCGGTGGCGGTCAACGGCGCCGAAATCCGCAGCACCGGGGTGTTGCCGACCAAGGCGCCCGGCCGGCGAGACGGCGCGGGGGCGGGTTGGCAGCCCGCGGTCCGGGGGGCGCCCGCCAGGGGGGCGGGTCGGCGGGAGCTGCGCAGGTCGAGCGCCCCAAAGGGCAGCTCGGCAAGCTCGCACGGGTGCAAAGACAAGAGATTGTTCATCGGATCGTCGCTTTCAGCTAGTGCGGCCGCAACGAACAGGGCGCGGCCATGGATACCGGTCAGCGGTCACCAGCCGTCGTGACAAGACACAACAGCCTGGCGCTGACCAGTCAGCGACGAGAAAGACAGAGGCGGGTCAACAGATCGGGACCCGTAAGGACACCGGCGCGCCCGCGCGGCGGACCGCGCCCGGCCAGCACCGCACGGTGCGTCAGCCACCCTGCGGCGGCAACCAGCACCGCGACCAGGCCCAACGCCACCAGGGCGGCGGTGAACGACGACTTGGTCAGCATCGCCGCCGGGAACGCCTCGTGGTCGGCGGTCGCCGAGCCGTTGTCCAGGTGCGGGTGATCGATAGTGATCGTGAACTGGCCACCCAGCGCCGAGGACACCGCGGTGTGCGCGGGATGCGCAGGCGGCGATACCGGTGCGAGCACGTCGGAGTGCGCGGCGATGGCCAGCATCCCCAGCGCCGCGATCACCGCGGCTACCAGCTGAAGCCGGGGCCGGATGCATGCGGGGATGCGGCGGGCATCCGCCCGCATCCACTTCCGCAAGTACCCCATACCCCCAGAGGGTACACATGATGGTGTCGGCTCGGCAAGCACGGGGTTGTTTCGGTCCTGTCCGGGCCGACTCAGCCGGCGCCGCCATCCGTCATGGCGCATCGGCCCGCGGCATCGGTGATCGCGCGTACCCGGATTGGGTTGCCGCCGACGCCAATCGGCGCGCCCATAGCGCTCATGCGGTGCCGGGTGCATCGTCGACACCCCGAATTCGTGATGAAAACGATTTTCATTCGCGGCAGGTTCGGCTACAGTCGCCGCGAACCTTGTCGAAAACGATTGTCATTAACACTCCACGGGTTGCGCCGCTGGCGCGGCCGAATCGGGGGTGCGGACGCGGATCGGATGGAGTTGCGGTGATGGCGTGCAAACTCGGTGTGCCCGACGCTGATCGGGTGTTGGTGAGCGGCGGCGCTCGATGAGCGCGCCGGTGTGGATGGCGTCGCCGCCGGAGGTGCATTCGGCATTGCTCAGTGCTGGCCCGGGCCCGGGCGCATTGTCGGCGGCCGCGGCGGCGTGGTCCGTTCTGAGCGCCGAATATGGTTCGGCGGCATACGAACTCATGGCGGTGCTCGGGGCGGTGCAAGCCGGGGCGTGGGAGGGGCCCAGCGCGCACTCCTACGTTGCTGCACATGTGCGGTATCTGGCGTGGCTGACCCGGGCCGGCGCCGACGCCGCGGCAGCCGCCGCCGCGCACGAGACCGTGGCCGCGGCCTACACCGCCGCGTTGGCGGCGATGCCGACACCGGGCGAGCTGGCCGCCAACCACGTCATGCACGGGGTGTTGGTGGCGACCAATTTCTTTGGCATCAACACCATCCCGATCACGCTGAACGAGGCCGACTATGCGCGGATGTGGGTTCAGGCGGCCACCACGATGACCAGCTATCAGGCGGTGTCGGATGCGGCGGTCGCGACCAACCCGCAGACCACGCCGGCACCGCCGATCCTCAAATCTGACGAGGCAACTCAACCCGCCAACGGCGCCGACCCGCCACGGGGAATCCTGCAGCAGGTCCTGCAGCAGCTGGGAGTGAAGTGGGACCCCGCCAACGAGACCGTCAACGGAATCCCCTACGACGACTACACGAACCCAGCCGACCCGCTCTGGTGGTTTGTACGAGCCGTCGAACTCAATGCGAAATTTCAAGACCTGGGCAACATGCTGCTGACAAACCCGGCGCAGTTTCTGCCCACCCTGACTTTTTTCATCGTGGAAACCGTGACGGTGCACGGCCCCCAGCTGCTGAGCTGGCTGGCCCAGTCCCCGCTGCTGCTGGGGGTCGGGCTCAGCCTTACGATCGCCAACCTGGGGGCGGTCACCAGTTTGGCGGGCCTGACAGGTCTGGCCGCGATCCCTGCAGGGCTGCCAGCCGCCACCCCGGGCCCCGCGCCCATCCCCGCCCACGTATGGCCGGCAACCGGGATCCCCCCGGCCGCAGCCGTCGTCGCAGCGCCCGCCGGGGCGCCCACCGCGCCGGCCGCCCCCACCGCACCGGCCCCGCCCGCACCGCCGCCGACTCCACCGGCGCCCGGCGCCCCGGGTTTCGCCTATCCCTATGCCGTCGGCGGCGGTCCCGGCATCGGGTACGACTCGGGCATGGATGCACGCGCCAGCTCCGGCGCGAAACGAAAAGCACCCGAACCCGATTCCGCCGCCGCCGCGGCCGCCGCGCGGCAAGAGGCGCGGGCGCGCCGACGCCGGCGCGCCCCACAGCACGGCTACGGCGACGAGTTCGCGGATATGAACGTCGCGGTCGACCCAGACTGGGGCGCGCCGCCGAGCCACGCGCCAGCCGCATCCACGGCCGTCTCTGAGCGGGACGCCGGCGCGCTGGGCTTTGCTGGGACAGCAGGCAATTCCAAGATCACGCGGTCGGCAGGATTGACCACTCTAGCTGGCGACGCGTTCGGCGCCACCCCCATCGTGCCGATGATGCCCGCCAGCTGGCGCCACAACGCCAGCACCGGCAGCACTGGGCACGAGGAAGACCACCGTTGACTCCTCGCGCACTCGTCGGCGGCGTCTCCCATCACCAGACAGGAACACGCGATGCCAGCTGCGGTCGTTGACCGTCTTGCGCGATGGCGACGGGGCTGAATATGGCGGCAAAAGGCCGCAGGCAGTCCGTGGCCGCTGGTCGCTTGAACTATTGGTCCAGCAAGACGTTGTTGCCGATGGTGGTCGCGGTGTTCTGTCGGCGCATGTCGTGCACGGCGTCGCCGACGCGCTTACAGGCGCAGTTGCGGCGGCTGCGCAGCTGCCTGGATAGGATCGAGTTCCGATATCGGCTTTGTCACTGTGCTGCGAGGAGTTGCGGGTGATGCGTGAATTTCAGCGGGGCGCGGTCCGGTTGCACATCCTGCATCATGCGGCGGAGCACGAGATCCACGGGGCGTGGATCGCCAAAGAGTTGGCTCGCCACGGCTACGAGATCAGCCCCGGCACGTTGTATCCGACACTGCATCGGTTGGAGTCCGAGGGGCTGTTGACTTCTGAGCAGCAGTTGGTCGATGGCCGGATCCGGCGGGTGTACCGGGCAACGCCGGCGGGAAAGCGCGCCCTGCGCCAAGACCGCAAGGCGTTGGAAGAGCTGGCGCGGGAGCTGCTCGGGTAGCAGGGTTGGGGCTTACCGGCGGGGGCATCCCGCGGCGGCGGGGAACAGCCGGGTGTCGAGGGAGATGGCGCCGGCGCCGACGATGAGGAGAAATGCGCTGCCGCACAGCTGGGCCAGGTCGACGCGGGATTCGTGGATGAAGTCCCACCATCCGCGTTGGGCACCGAATAGCGCGGCCTGGCCCCAGAGGATGGGCATCTTGGTGATCAGTAGCGCGCCGAGCATGTCGATGACCATCGGGATGGCGGCCAGCCGCGTCAGCAACCCGGCGAGAATCAGCACTCCACAGGTGATTTCGAAAACGCCATCGAGGGGTGCGAAGAAGCCGGGCGCGGGGATACCAGCCTTCTCGAAGCGGCCGGTTCCCAAGGCGTCGGGCCGCAGAAACTTCAATACTCCTTCGCAGGTGAAGACCAGCCCGACGTAGAGCCGGATGAGCAGCACCGCCGCGGTCCCGCGGGTCGCGGTCAGCCGGATGAGCCAGGAACTATGTGGGTCCATAAGGCGTGCCTTTCGTCTCATACATGGTCTCGGCGCCCGCTTGGCGGCATCGCCCCGGCCTAGTCGCCGCCTGCCAGCGGTGCCGGGCCGCCGCTGGATTCGGCGCGACGTCGTTGGTTCGCGCCCCAAGCGCGGCGCAATCCGTAGGCCAGGATGCCGACACCGAGGACCGCGGCCCCGGCGATCACCGAGGTGAGCGGCAGCGCGAACGCCAGGACTACGCACCCCATGACTCCGATTAGCGGGATCACACGGGGCGGGCGGCGTTCGTTGGGGGCCAGCGTGAGAGCGGAGACGTTGGCGATCGCGTAGTAGATCAACACCGCAAACGAGGAAAATCCGATGGCGCTGCGCACATCGGCGGTCGCTGCCAACAGCGCCGCCACGGTACCGATGAGCAGCTCAGCACGATGCGGCACCAGGGTTTTCGGATGAACGGCGGCCAACAGATGCGGCAAGTGGCGGTCGCGCGCCATGGCCAACGTGGTGCGCGACACCCCCAACAGCAGCGCCAGTAGCGACCCCAGTGCCGCGACCGCCGCGCCGATGCGCACCACGGGCACCAGCCAACCCACCCCCGCATCACGCACGACCTCCGATAGCGGTGTTGTCGTGACGGCGAGCCGCGCCGGCCCCAGGACCGCCAGCGCCGCCACCGCGACAAGCGCGTACACGGCCAGCGTGAGGCCCAGTGCCAGTGGGATCGCCCGGGGGATGGTGCGCGCCGGGTCGCGGACTTCCTCACCGAGCGTGGCGATGCGCGCATACCCGGCGAACGCAAAGAACAACAGCCCGCCCGCCTGCAGCACCCCAGTGACAGAGGCGCCCGTGAGATCCCACATGGGTGCGGTGGCGGCACTCGACCCCAGTGCCGCGACCACCACGGCGGCCAGTACCGCGAGCACGAACGCCACGATGGCCCGGGTCAGCCACGCCGATTTTTGCACGCCGGCGTAGTTGACCGCCGTCAGTGCTGCCACCGCCGCCGCGGCGATCGCGTGGGCCTGCGTCGGCCACACATAGGAGCCAACGGTGAGGGCCATCGCCGCGCACGACGCGGTCTTACCCACGACGAATCCCCACCCCGCCAGATACCCCCAGAAATCTCCGAGCCGTATCCGCCCATACACATAGGTGCCGCCGGATGCCGGATACAGTGCGGCCAGCCGCGCCGACGACGTTGCGTTGCAGTAGGCGATCACCGCCGCCACCGCCAGCCCGATCAACAGGCCGGAACCAGCGGCGTGGGCGGCCGGGCCCAACGCGGCGAAGATTCCGGCTCCGATCATCGACCCCAGCCCGATCACCACCGCGTCGGCGGTGTCCAGGCGGCGCGCCAGCGCCGGGTGCGCGGTACTTATCGTCTCGCCTCGGGGCCGATGACCTCGCGGGCCAGCACAGCCAGCGCGGCGCACTCCTGCTCCAACACCACTCGCCCGCGCCGGGTCAGCGCATACACCCGTCGCGCGCACCCGTTGACCATCTGCAGTTCGGGGGTCAGCAGGTCGTCGACGTGCATGCGAAACAGCATCGACGGCAGGGTGTCGGGGCTGAGCTCGTGGCCGTGGCGGGCCAGCTCGGCAGCCATCCAGGCGCTCTGGATCGGCGCCATCTCCGCGTGGTGCAAGATGTGCAGCCGCATCGCGCCGCGCACGAACTCGCTCATCGGGATGTCCCTCCGTCCAGGTCGAGGCTGAATGCACAGCGTTGGTCACAGTCGGTCCCGGTCAGCGGCGACGCCGCGATGGTGACCACCACCTGGTAGCTGCCGGATGCGTCGAGGGCGATGTTGTTGCCGTAGTGCAGACCCGCTACCCCCTTGTGGGGGCGCGCGACCGGCACCATCTCCAGATCGGCGAACACCTCGGCGCCGTTGCGGCTCACATCCGAGCGCACATCGAGATAGGGCACCGGGTGACCGGAATCGGCGTCGTGGATGTGCACGTCCAAGTTGAACCGCCCCGACGGGGGATCCGCGGGATCCGGCTCACCGGGCAGGTTCTCCTGAATCGCATTCTCCCGGCCGGCGAACACCGCCCCACCGCCGGCGTTGTGCGGTTCGCGCCAGTTCGCGGCCGCAAACATCCGGGCGGCCCGGCCCGCCGACACCGATACTGTCAACCGGCCCACCCGCTGCTCACCTGGTTGCGCCCGCATCCACATCACCCTTTCATATCGAGATACGATATCGAGCAACGATACTACTGGGCCGTGGTTGGTGATCAAGGGTCCGTATCGTTGGCCGATATCGCTCTACGATATGTTGGACGGGGCGGTGGAGCCCGTGGTGCGTAGCCGAATTTCTACCGAAACGGTCACGCTGAGGCTGCCAGGAGCAGCGCTGGGCCAGCCGCTGCACAAACGTCGCTAATGGATGCCTGGAAGGTGAAGCTGATGGCAGTCAATGGCTCGTCGAAGCGCCTGATCGACCGGCGTGTGTTCGTTGCGGGGCTGGGTGCGGCCGGTGTCGGCGTGTGGACGTCGGCGTGTGCCGGCGACGCTGAAACGGATGCCAAGGGTCACGACGAGCACGATGAGCACGAGGTGACCCCAAGTGAGGATCTGATGCGCGAGCACGGTGTCCTCAAGCGTGTCCTGCTCGTCTACGACGAGGCGGGCCGCCGCATCGATGCAAGACAGGACCTTCCCCCAGACGCGGTTGCTGACAGCGCAGACATCATCCGCACGTTCATCGAGGACTATCACGAGAAGCTAGAAGAGGACTACCTGTTCCCCCGATTCGAGAAAGCCGGCCAGCTCACCGATCTCACCAAGGTTCTTCGCGCGCAGCACCAAGCGGGGCGGCGGCTGACCGATCGGATTCGGTATCTCGCCACCGCGCAAACATTGTCGACGCCCGAATCGGCGGTCGAGCTCGGCACCCTGCTGCGGCAGTTCACGCGGATGTACGAACCGCATGAGGCACGCGAGGACACCGTGTTGTTCCCCGCGCTGCGCGCGATCGTCTCCGGGCAGGAGTACGGCGCACTCGGCGAGGACTTCGAAAACACAGAACACCAACTGTTCGGCGACGACGGGTTCGACAAGATCGTCGACCGGGTTGCCGGAATCGAGCGGAGGCTCGGCATCTATGACCTCGCGCAGTTCACCCCAGCAACGTGAGGCTCGCGCCGGCCGGAAGGCAGCATACGCTGGTAACGGTCCAATACAGTCCGCAACCGCGTTACAGACCGGACCGGCGAAGTGAGCCCGTCTCAGCGACGGCCCGCACGAGCGAACACGCCGGCCAGCGCATCGAGGGCCGCCGGCACTAACCGGTAGTATGCCCATTTGCCGCGTTGGGTGCGTTGCAGCAGACCGGCCTCGACTAGCACCTTGAGGTGATGCGACACCGTCGGTTGGGACAGCCCGACCGGAGCGGTCAGATCGCACACACATGCTTCGGCGCCCTCATGGCCCGCGATCAGCGACACCAACCGCAACCGGGCCGGCTCGCCCAGCGCCTTCAGCACAACGGCCAACGGCTCGGCGGCGGCCGCATCCAGCACCGTGTCAGTGATCGGCCGACAGCACGCACGGAGATCGGCCACCAGCACTGAGCCATCGGGCTGCGTCGACGACGCGATCATGGCGGGCATGAACCCAGCATGACACACGCATTGACAACCGTCGATGAATAATGCACCCTTTCTCACATAGATACCTGTCGATGGAATGGGCGGCACCATGAGTGCGACTTCAGACGGCGGCCTGCGCGATCAGGTTCGCGCCAGCTACCGCACCGCGGCCACCGCGATCAGCTCCGGCGCCACCGACAGCGGGGTGCTCACCGCGGCCAGCTGCTGCGGGTCCAGCGATGCGGCCCACATCGGCACCATCTTCAGCGCCGGCCTCTACGGTGCCGATGTGCACGCTGAGCTGCCCGCCGACGCCGTAGCGGCGAGCTTGGGCTGCGGCAACCCGACCGCGGTCGCCGAGTTGCGCGGCGGCGAACGCGTCCTCGACCTCGGGGCCCACCGGGTTCGCCTACGGCGTCGACATGACCGACGAGATGCTCGCTCTAGCGGAGGCGAACAAGGCCAAAGCCAGTGTCATCAACGTCGAGTTCCGCAAGGGCACCATCGAGGACACCCCGCTGCCCGACGTTGACTTTGAAACCATGAGCAATCGCACCACCGTAACTTCGGGAGAGAACCTGTGAGCGACACCCTCGTAACCGCTGCTGCGCCGCC
This sequence comes from Mycobacterium sp. NGS50, assembly GCF_059812545.1. Taxonomy (NCBI): domain Bacteria; kingdom Bacillati; phylum Actinomycetota; class Actinomycetes; order Mycobacteriales; family Mycobacteriaceae; genus Mycobacterium; species Mycobacterium sp. NGS50. The sequence continues at coordinate 32,329 of NZ_JCALCW010000001.1, read as the reverse complement.
AGGGGCCCCCAAGCTGTCCACCCTGGACCGCTTCTTGCCGGTATGGATCGGGGTGGCGATGGCCGCCGGCCTGCTACTGGGCCGCTGCATCCCTGGGGTGGACAACGCGGTGGAAAGCGTTCAGGTGGACGGCATTTCGCTACCTATCGCACTTGGTCTGCTGGTCATGATGTACCCCGTGTTAGCCAAGGTGCGTTACGACCGCCTCGACACCGTCACCGCAGACCGCAAACTGCTCGTCAGCTCACTGATGCTGAACTGGGTTTTAGGGCCGGCGTTGATGTTCGCCCTGGCCTGGCTGCTGCTGCCGGATCTGCCCGAATATCGCACCGGGCTGATCATCGTCGGACTGGCCCGCTGCATCGCCATGGTCATCATCTGGAACGATCTGGCGTGCGGAGACCGCGAAGCCGCCGCCGTGCTGGTCGCGCTCAACTCGATCTTCCAGGTGCTAATGTTCGCCATCCTGGGCTGGTTCTACCTGTCGGTGTTGCCGGGCCGGCTGGGCCTAGAACAGACCACCATCAGCACTTCGCCGTGGCAGATCGCCAAATCCGTCCTGATCTTCCTCGGGATTCCCCTGCTGACCGGATACCTCTCGCGGCGCATCGGCGAGAAAACCAAGGGCCGCGACTGGTATGAGACCCGGTTTCTGCCCAGGGTAGGGCCGTGGGCGCTCTACGGATTGCTGTTCACCGTCGTGATCCTGTTCGCGCTGCAAGGCGATCAGATCACCAGCCGGCCGTGGGACGTCGTTCGCATCGCGGTGCCGCTGCTGGCCTACTTCGCGTTGATGTGGGGTGGGGGCTACCTACTGGGAGCGGTGCTGAGTCTGGGCTATCAGCGCACCACCACCCTGGCGTTCACCGCCGCCGGTAACAACTTCGAACTGGCCATCGCCGTGGCCATCGCCACCTACGGCGCCACCTCCGGCCAAGCACTGGCCGGCGTGGTCGGACCGCTGATCGAGGTGCCGGTGCTGGTGGCCCTCGTCTACGTCTCGCTGGCGCTACGGCGCCGATTCACCGCCACTGCCACCGGGACCCGGCACGATCACGCAGCGGCCCACCACGACAACGGAATACGGCAATGACTGAATGCCCAGTAACTCACCAACTGCAAGACGCCCTGTCACGGGCCCTCAAACCCGCCGCCGCCCGACTCGAGACCGAATTCGCCGACACATTCGACACCGAGATCGTCGAACGGTTCCTGCGCTCTTCTTTTGACCGGTTCGCCGGTCAGGCCACCATCACGAACTTCGTGCCGCTGTTGGCCGAACGGTTCGCCCGACAACGTTTGCACGCGCTGGCCAAAGTGGAAGGCAAGGTCAGCGACGGCAAACCCACCGTGCTGTTCTTGTGCACCCACAACGCTGGCCGCTCGCAAATGGCACTCGGGTATTTCGCCCACTTCGCCCGCGACAACGCCACCGCCTGGTCGGGTGGCTCGGAGCCGGGCAACGAGATCAACCCCGCCGCCATCACCGCCATGCAGGAAGTCGGCATCGACATCACCGTCGAATACCCCAAACCCTGGACCGACGAAATCATGCAAGCCGCCGACGTCGTGATCACCATGGGCTGCGGGGACACCTGCCCTATCTTCCCCGGGAAACGCTACGAAAACTGGGAACTTCCCGACCCCGCTGGCCAGAACGTCGAAGCGGTGCGGCCCATCCGCGACACCATCGAAGAACGCGTCCGCCACCTGCTGGCCGAACTCAACGTCCCCTTCACCTAACATCACGCCGAATCAGCGACAACTACCCGCCGCTTCCGGAGTCGTCTGACACATGACTGCCCCGCGACAGCTGGCGGCCCCTGCCCTTCGACGGACCGCGTTCGGGGACGCAGCCGCAACCGCGACAAGACAGTTGAGCCACGGGGAACGGTTGGGCCTCATCGTCAACCAGGTCGCGCACGCGCTGAGCCATCGGGACTGTCGCTGATTCGGTGTAAGTGGTTTCAACCGCCCCGGCGTGGGGCAGAAGGAATCACTGTGATGTCGAACACACTCAAGGGTATGGATGCCCAGGTGAAGCAGCCAGCCCAAGCTGGCCAGAGCGTGGATGTGGCGGCCGTGGCGGCCCGTGATCTGTCGCAGGCTGAGCGGGTGCTGGTGGGCGATCTGGTCCTCCAGGCGCGCGCTGAGGGGGTCGCGTTGACCGGTCCGGACGGGTTGCTCAAGGCGCTGATCAAGACGGTGCTCGAAGCGGCGCTGGACGAGGAGATGACCGAGCACCTCGGTTACGACAAGTATGCCGCGGTTGGGCGTGGCAGCGGGAACTCCCGTAACGGTGCACGCTGCAAGAAGGTGCTCACCGATGCGTGTGGTCAGGTCGAGATCGAGGTGCCCCGCGACCGCAACGGGACCTTCGAGCCGGTGATCGTCGGCAAGCGCAAACGGCGGGTCTCCGACGTGGATCGGGTGGTGTTGTCGCTGTACGCCAAAGGCCTTACCACAGGTGAGATTTCGGCTCACTTCGCCGATGTCTACGGGGCCTCGGTGTCCAAGGACACCGTCTCGCGGATCACCGACCGGGTGATCGAGGAGATGACCACGTGGTGGTCGAGGCCGCTGGAGAGGGTGTACGCGGCGGTGTTCATCGACGCGATCATGGTCAAGATCCGCGACGGGCAGGTCCGCAACCGGCCGATCTACGCCGCGATCGGCGTGGACCTCGACGGCAACAAGGACATCCTGGGGATGTGGGCCGGCGACGGCGACGGGGAGTCGGCGAAGTTCTGGCTGGCTGTGCTGACCGACTTGAAGAATCGTGGTGTCAAGGACATCTTCTTCCTGGTCTGCGACGGCCTAAAAGGGTTGCCCGACAGCGTGTCTGCGGCGTTCCCGCTGGCCACGGTGCAAACCTGCATCATCCACCTGATCCGCAACACCTTCCGCTACGCCTCACGCAAGTACTGGGACAAGATCAGCGCCGATCTCAAGCCGGTCTACACCGCGGCCAGTGCGACCGAGGCCCGGTTGCGCTACGAGGAGTTCGCCGAGAAATGGGGCAAGCCCTACCCGGCGATCAAGCGGTTGTGGGACAACGCGTGGGACGAGTTCATCCCGTTCTTGGACTACGACGTCGAGATCAGGCGAGTGCTGTGCTCCACCAACGCAATTGAGAGCCTCAACGCACGCTACCGGCGGGCGGTGCGGGCACGTGGGCACTTCCCGAACGAGCAGGCCGCCCTCAAGACGCTCTACCTGGTGACCCGGTCACTGGATCCCAAGGGTACCGGGCAGACGAAGTGGGCTATACGCTGGAAGCCGGCGCTCAACGCCCTGGCGATCACGTTCGCCGATCGCATGCCAGTCGCTGAAGAACGCTGACCGAAGAAAAATCCGAGAAACGCCACTTACACCGAATATCGGATAGACCCGAGCCATCTGAAGCTGGCTTTGGGGCGCTTGTTGGCCGAGCCCCGGGGAATCTTAACGCGGATGCGGTCGTCGGCGCGTTCCGGATCTGACCAATCTGCGTTCCGCGTCTATGAACATCACCGATGCTTATGAGCGGTACTGGGGTTTTCAACACGTCCCCGGGGGCGGGGAACCTGTTGGATTAGGTGTTGAAAACTCTAGTGGATGCCTGCGGGCGCTCGCTGTTCGGTCGGGCGGGGTGTTCGGTCGGGTGTCGCGATGTTGCTGGTGATACGTGTGCGCCTGCCGTGCCCTGTGGGGCCCATAGGGCCGGCCGGAGGGCAGACGGATCCGGTTGGGGTGTTCGGGCGGCTCTGGGTTGGTGTTGTCATTGGTGGATGTATGCGGCGATGGCGTTGCGGCCCAAGGCGAATCCGATCACCACGCCGTGCCGCCTGATGGCCGGTGCGCGGCGAAGAATGTCATCGAGCAAAGGCACTCAATAAATGTCATCGTCCGATGACGTTGTCGATGTGTTCGCGTACGATGACATTTGTGTACGAGATCAGCGAACCCCGCCGGCTAGGCCGCGCGCTGCGCGAGGAACGCCGCCGACAGGGCCTCACCCAGACTGGGCTTGCCGGTCGAGCGCAGGTGTCGCGCGGTTGGTTGATCAGACTGGAGGCCGGCCACGGAACCGCGGAAATGGACACCGTCTTCCGTGTTATCACGGCGCTGGGTCTGACGATGACACTTGCCCCCAGCCAGGACACGCCCGAGGACCGCGCGGCCCAGTCCGTATTCGAGTCGATCTTCGATGACTGACCAGCTAGCCGTGCTGCTGCGAGGCCAGATCGTCGGCGACTGGTTTCGAAACCGTCTGGGCCAGTACGCCTTTGCCTACCGAGAAAACTACCGCAGCACCGGCCGGGTCCCATTGAGTCCGGCACTGCCGATCAGCGACACCCGGTTCGGGCACCAGGCAGTCGCGGCCTACGTCGAAGGCCTCCTGCCCGAAAACCCCGCCGTACGTGCGGTCTGGGCGTCCGAATTGAAGACCAGCGAGACCGCGTTCGACCTGCTCGCCGCGATGGGCAGGGACTGCGTCGGCGCCGTCCAATTTGCCCACGAACACGCACTGGACGAACTCGCCCAGCGAGCAGGCGACTACCGGCCGGTCAGCGACACCGAGATCGGCGAACGAGTTGCCACCCTACGCGCCAGGGGGGCGTCCTGGACACTGCCCGACGAGCACTGGAGCCTGCCGGGCGCGCAGGAGAAATTCACCCTGGCGCGCCTGGGCGACCGGTGGCATGAGGCGCGCGGGGCAGCCGCGTCGACCCACATCGTCAAACCTGGCGTTACCCGGCTCATGCATCAGGCCGTGCTGGAATACGCGACGATGCAGGTCGCCGCACGGCTCGGGCTGATTGTCGCGGCGACCGAGCTGGCCGACTTCGCAGGCGAAACCGCGATCGTCATCACCCGATTCGATCGCTACCACGATCCGACTTCCGCGGTGCACCGCCTCCACCAGGTCGACTTCTGTCAGGCCATGGGGCGCATGCCGGCAAACAAGTACGAAGAACGCAACGGGCCACGCACCGCTGAGCTGGCGGCGATGTTGCGGCGCGAATCGGCACGCGCGGAACAGGACGTTCGCCGCTTCTCTGACGCCGTGCTGTTCAACTACGTCGTCGGTGCACCCGACGCGCATGCGAAAAACTTCGCGCTGCTGTATCCACCTAGGGGTAGACCCCGCATGGCGCCGCTTTACGACCTGTCTTCGGCGCTGGCCTACCAACCGCGTGCGGGCGGCTACGACCTGTCCGCGGTGGCCATGTCGATTGGCGGGCGACGCAAGTTCGGCCAGGTTCTCAAGAGGAACTTCGAACGTCACGCTGACGAGATGAAGCTCGACCGCACCGAGCGACTAGCCCGTGCCGCCGACATGGCGGCCGCCGCGCCAGAGGTGTTCCGTTCCGTACTCGCGGGCATCGACAGTCCCGCCGCTGTCGATGTGGCCGAGCGGCTCCTTCCGCGCCTGGAGCACCATACTCAGGACATCGTCCGCCGCGTCGCCACAGCGACGGATAACCATCGCTAAGCGCTGGCCCGGGGTTTGGGCGTCTTCCGGAATCGAGGTGCGTCTCGTTTTGTCGGGTAATCGCGATGGCGTAGCTCGCGCCAAAATGGATCAGGGTAATGCGTGTCTGAGCAGCCGCGCTCGGGCGCGTTCCGAAATCGGTGTAGTCGCGTTCCGGGTACGCGAGCAGCATCAGGGCTGATCAGCAGCGTCGGGATTTTAGACACGTCCCCGGGGGCGGTAGGTGTTGAAAACCCGTGGGACAATTCATGCTAGTCGGTGAGCGGTGATTCGGCGGCACTGGGGCCATCGCGCGAACCTGGGTCGCTTTCTGGGCCGGTTCCGTTTCGTGGGCGGTTCCAACCCGTTATCAACGGGAGGATGAAGTCGAATACGTAGGCGCGCACCGCGGCTTGTGTCGCCATGTCGATGGTGGAGTGCGGGGTCAGCATAAACGACAGCACTAGGCGGGTTTGCAGTTCGCCAGCGGTGCGCAAGTTGCGCTGTTGGGCTTCTGTTGGCGTGGAACCGGGGAAAAGCTCGGCCGCCAGTAGCGCCGCCGACGACTCGCTCGCCCAGTCGATGATGGGACCGGCATCCACGGTGAGGCTGCGCAGCAAGGTCTCGGGTTCGGTCGACATCAATTTGTTGAGCAACGCGTTGTTGCGCAAGAACCCCACGGTGAAGACCACGCCGTTGATCAGCCGCTCTTCAAAGGTGTTGCCATGTGAACGGGCCGCTGTGTTGCCATCCAGATAGCGCTGAACCTCGCTCAGTACGACGGCGTCGACGACGGCGTCTTTGGTCGGAAAGCGCCGATAAAGGGTGGCTTTTCCGACGCCACACCGGCGGGCGATGTCTTCGATGGTGGTGCGGCGGATGCCGACGAGTTCGAACTCTTCCTGCGCGGTGCGCAGGATGCGTTGGGTGATCTCGTCGGCCTCGCTGAGCAGGGCCAGAGCCGCCGGATCCGGTGCGGTTATTTGCCGCATGAGCTCTGCTGTGCGGTTCACGAGGACGCACACCTCCTTGTCCGATCGACCGAGTCGCCGTACAGTACAACCAGAACGACGAAACGATTTTCGTTCAATCGTATCGCATCGATCCGATGCGGTACCGCAGACGACGAGGTGGCGACAATGCGCACTGCTATCTGGATTCAGTGGGCGATACTGCAAGGCGTCCCGCGGGCGGTGCTGTCGCTACAAGCCCGACGCGCAGATCCGCTGGCCCGCCTACTCGTCGGGCCGCAGCGTGGCGGTGATCCCCGCGCGCTGATCGAGCAGATCCGCGCTCGCGGCCGGGTGCACCGCACCCCATTCGTAACGGCGACCGCAGACCACGAGCTATGCCGAGCCATCCTCCGGGACAACAGGTTCAAAGTCACCAAACCTGCCAACATGGGGCTGCCTAAGCCCATCACCTGGCTGATCGGCCGCACCGATCCGCAACTGCCCAACCCGGCCGCCCCGCCCTCGATGCTTCAGGTCGATCCGCCCGAGCACAGCCGCTACCGTCAGCCTGTTGCCCACGCGTTCACCCCACGCGCGATCGACAGATTGCGCGCCCGAATCATCGAAGTCACCAACGAGCTACTGGATCGGCTGGCATCCAGCCGAAACCCCGACCTCGTCGCCGACTTCGCCGGTCCATTACCTGCAGAAATCATCGCCGAAGTCCTCGGTGTGCCAGAAGAGGTGCGCTCGCAATTGCTGGACCGCGGCGAAAAGGGTGCGCCACTACTGGATGTCGGTGTGCCCTGGAAGATATTTCGACGTGCCATGGACGCCCTGCAGGAAGGTGACACGGAATTCGGCCATCATATCGATCGGCTGCAGCGCGAACCCGGTGACGACATCTTGAGCCACATCGTCCGCGACGGAAACCTCACGCGCCGCGAACTCACCGCGACTGCGGTCTTGTTGGCCGGTGCGGGTTTTGAGACCACAGTCAACCTGATCGGCAACGCCGTTGTGCTGCTGGTCCAGCATCCAGATCAATTGGCGATGCTGCGCGGCAACCCCGAACTATGGCCGGGTGCAGTCGAGGAAGTCCTGCGCTTGGACAGTCCAGTGCAGATGACGTCTCGTACCGCCGGCTGCGACCTTGAGTTCGCCGGCCAGCACTTCGGCGCACATGAAACGGTCGCACTCCTACTGGGCGGCGCAAACCGTGACCCCGAGGTCTTCCCGCACCCCGAACGATTCGACATCACCCGCGCCAACGCGAAAGACCACCTGGCCTTCAGCAGCGGCGTCCACGCCTGTCTCGGTGCCAGCCTGGCCCGGATGGAGGCGGCCATCGCATTGCAGGCACTGTTCGACCGATTCCCGGACCTACAACTCGCCAGCACCCCAACATCTCGAGGATTGGCAAACCTGAATGGCTTCCGACACATCCCTGTGCGTATTGCCCCAACATCGGTCGGCCATGGGAACCCACGCTGACCCGAAATGCAATCGACACGACGGGATCACGTCGGACTGGCTGTTTAGTGTTCGGGCCGCGGGATCGGTGGAGGTCATGCACCGAGGACGTCGCTCCCGACTGGCCAGCACTATCCCTCTCGGTTCCGCCGAGCTTCCGGCAGTCGTGCGAGCTCTAGGAGCGCGCGACCGCAACGCCTTGCGCGGTGCTTGGTGGCGTCAACGACGGGGTAGCGCGGTCAATCCCAAATGAGACGTGATCGAATCAGGCATGCAAATTCATTGGAGTGGTGTGACGGTCGATTGTGTTGACCCCGTCCGGCTCTCCGCATTCTGGGGCGCCTTGCTCAATCGCGAGGCGGAGCCTGGTCTGCCAGGGTGGATGCAGTTGGTGTCGCGGCATGACCATCAGCCGCGGATCAACTTCCAGCCGGTCGCCGAGCGTAAACGCGGCAAAGTGCGCATCCACATGGATATCACCGTCGGCGACATCGACGGGGCGATCCGCCGGGTTATAGGACTCGGGGGGAGGGAGACTGGAGAGCGTCACGAATACCGGGAAGGCACGGTTGTCGTGCTCAAGGATCCAGAAGACAACGAGTTCTGCATCGTGCAGTACCGAACGCCGGTCGTCTGAGCCTGTACATGTCAGACGAACTGCACCGGTACAATTTCGTTGGAGTGGAGATTCAAGATCACAGCATTCATGTCATTTCAAAGTCACCGACATCTCACGATCAAACGACGCGGATATCCACTCGAACGCATGGTTGCCGCGTTCCGGAATCGGTTTGGCCGCGTTCCGGGGCCATGAACCCCACCGGAGCCGATCAGCTTCGCCGGGGTTTTCAACACCTCTCCGGGGGCGGGGGACGCCGTGAGTTTAGCCGGCGCGATGAATGCCGCTGCGGGGCCTGCACCTCGGGTTGATCGGTCGCGACCGCCGGTTGAGCGCCGGGACTCGCCCCGTTTTGTCCTGCCAAGACACACGTTCGCCTCAACGTGATCCTGCGAGAACGTCGCGGCAACCGCTCGAGGTTCGTAACGTTCTCAACGACCGCACCGAACCCTGTCCGCCCGGCCGCTCGGAGACATCGTGATAGAGGTAGCCACCGCATCATCGTTGATCGACTGGGAAGAGCTGACCGGCCAATCCCAGTTCGTCATCGACATCGTCAGCATCCCGATCTTCAGTGCGATCGCCGGCCTGATCACCAACTGGACCGGGGTGCTGATGTTGTTCGCCCCGGTCCATTTCACCGGCTTCCATGTTCGCGGCCTCAAGTCCATCTTCGCGTTCCTGCCGCGCAAGGTTCAGATCCTGCCGATCTTCGCCCCGGACGGCGTGCTGGGATTCCAGGGCTTCATTCCCTGTCGCGCGGAGAAGATGGCCAGCTTGATCGTGGACAAGTCGATCTCGCGGATCGGCAGCATCGCGGACTTCTATCAGGAGCTCGAACCCGACGTCCTGGCCGAACAGTTGGCCGACGCGGCGCGACCAAGTGTGCGTCGGCTGGCCACCGATGTGCTGGAGAACCAGCATTCCGTGCTGTGGCAGCTGCTGCCCTTCCCGGCCCGAAGTCTGGTGCTGGCCACCATTGAAGAGCGGCTTCCGGCGATATCGCGGCGGGCCTTCGCCAGGATTGGCGAGCACATCGACGACCTGCTCAACGTCAAGCTGATGACGGTCAATTTCCTGCGCCGCAACCCGGGAATTCTGTGTGACATCTTCAAGGGGTTCGGCGGCCCGGAACTGAAATTCATGGTCCGCATCGGCGCCCTGGGGTTTCTGTTCGGGTTTCCGTTGGCGCTCTATTTGACGTTCGTGCGGGAATACCATCCGGTGGTTCTGAGCGCGATCCCGTCGTGGCTCACGGTGTTGGGCGGCGCCGCACTGATCGGCGTGATCGTCAACATCCTTGCCATCAAGGTGGTTTTCGAACCCGGTACGCCGCAGCCGCGGTACCGGTATCTGTGGAAGCAGGGGCTGCTGCCCAAACGTCAGCACGAGGCGGCCGCGCAATTCGCCAGGATGCTGTCCACTGAGGTGCTGACCGTCACCAACTTCGCGCGGGAACTGCTGTTCGGCACCAGCGCCGACAAGACCGCCTCCTATATCGAGGAAGTGGTCGCCGAAGAGGTCTCCGACATCCTGACGCCGCTGGCTGCCACGGTCGCCCAGTCGCTGGGCCTGGTCAACCTGGACTCCCTGCAGCAGGGCGCCACCCAGCAGTTCGTCAATTTCGCTCCGGAAGTCTTCTTCTCCAAGGAGTTCAACGACGACAAGGCGGCCAAGATCGAGGCCTTTGCGACCACCAAATTCCGCGAACTGCCGCCGGCCGAGTTCGGCGAAATGCTTTACACGGCCATCGAACAGGATGCCTGGTTGCTCTACGTGCACGGCGGACTGCTCGGCGTGGTGGTCGGCGCAATCCACCTGCTGCTGTTCGGGTGGTGAGGCGCCGGCTTGACCTGCTGCACACGGCTGTACCGCTGAGATCGACGTGATTATTGCGCAATACCGGTGGTTTTCGGGGTCCAGTGTCAATCTGAGCGTCGATCTCAGCGGCTCACCCGGGTAGCCGGCTTACGCCGAGCGTTCAAGCGGACTGCTTGCGCCGGTCCTCGGTGCCCTTGCCGCGGATCTTGTCTTGCCGGCCGCTGTCGTTCCAGCCGCCCGCGCTGTATCCCTCGGTGTCGATGCAGACATCGACAAACTGTCGACCAAACGCGGTCAGCTCCACACTGCGGTAGATCGTGGTCGACTTGGGCACACTTTCGATGACGTGCAGGGCGGTCGGCTGCACCTCCAGCAGCGCATAGCGGCGGTAGTCGGCCACCGGCTCGCGGGACAGCTCGATCAGTCCCAGCCGGTTGAGGTTGGCGAAGTAGTGCTGGTCGCGGTCGGGCCAATGGCATCCGGCCATCGGGGCCACCATGCTGACACTCCCCAACAGCAGTTCCGAGCCGATCTGAAACAGCGTCTTGGTCCGCACGTCAATCATGGGCTGCGTTCCGGCGACCCCCAAGAAACGCAGGATGCGTGCCTCATCCGGCAGCAGCTCGTCGAGTATGCGGGAGAAGGACGGATGCAGGTCGCGTCGCTGGCATTCGGGCTTGTAGGAGATCCGGATGAGGGCCTTGCCGCGCTTGCGCAGGGCCGCAGCGTCTTCACCGGTACCGGTGCCCATCACCGTGCCGACAACCTTGTTGACGACGTCATTGATGCCGACCAGCGGTGCGGTCGCTTGGCGTAACCCTTCGCCGGCCTGGTTGACGACCGGTTTGGCGACGTTGCTGACCACCTGGCCCAGCAGGTCGGTCACGGCATTGGTGGGCGGTGCCGAGGCGGGTGCGGGTTCGCTCGCACCCGTTGCCGGTGTGGTGGAGCGGGTCCCGGTGGCGGAGCCGATCTGGTTCAGCAGGTCGGTCAGCAGATTGGTGGGAGGCCGCACCGATGACGCGGGGCTGTCGGCGACCGTGGTCGGCAGGTTGGCGCGGGCACCGGTCGCGGTACCGAGCACCTGGCCCAGCAGGTCGGTCAGCGGGTTGAGAGGTTGCAGCACAGGGTTATCGGCCACCGCGGTCGCTGGGTTGAGGCGAGCGCCGGTGGCGGTGCCGAGCACCTGGCCCAGCAGGTCGGTGAGGGGGTTGGTGGGCGGCAGCACCGATGATGCGGGGCTGTCGGCAGCGGGGGTGGATGAGGCGCGCTGAGCCGCATTCTCCGATTTCTGGAGCTGGTCGATCGCCTGCCGCAAGCTGTCGGTGGTGCTGCGCGCATGGTCGATAACGCTCGCCATCTCCGTCGCGGCATTCGACAACGTCGTGAGTAATTCCGGCGCATCACCCTCGCGCGGCGGTTTCGCTTTTCCGCGGTCTCCGGGATGTTTGCGGCTCATTTCACCCTCGATTGTGCGCTAGATGGTTAGCAAAGCACGCGGCCCCACCGCGGCGCAATCGCCGCGTGTGGGGCCGGATGCCCTGGCATCAAGACCGTGCTATTTCGCGGCCTTCTTCGCCTTCTTGGCTTCCTCGACCTTGGCGAGCTTCTCGATCTGCTCGTTCAGCGCCTTCCCCCGAGCGCGGAGTGCTTCGATGCTCGAGTCCTTGGTGTCCTTGGTGATGTCGGTCAGGTCCGTCTCGAGGTTCTCGGCATTCTCCAGCAGCTCGTCAACGAACTCCTTGGTGCTGTCGAGGACCTTCGAAACCAGGTTGAAAACACTCGGGGTTGCCATTTTGTTGCTCCTTGTCGTAGATGATTCGGCTGTTGCCGCTTTTCGCTTTGTGCGACGTGTAGAACGCTACGGAATTCACCTCATCAATTGCTTGTCTCCGGCCGCCAAGAACCCGCCGGTGCTTCGTCGGCAGCAGACGATTGGCGCCGGCGCGAGTCAGGCGGGCCGATCGATTCCCGCGAAGTCGGTATAGAACGCCATTCGTTCGCGCACCCGCCGCCGTGCCCTCGGATGGCTCCGGTCGCACCAAAATGCCGTATGCGCGCTGATCTCACTGTTCCTGGAATGGACCGACGGCAATCTCGGCGACGACCCGTCGATCACGTCACCGGTGTGCTGCGCGGGTCATCGCTGTCCCGGGCCCTGCCCTGAGGGCCCGGCGACGACATGCCCGCCGTGCAGCACCCAGCGCCGCGCGGGATGGCCGGCGACCGCCTCGGGTACCCCCGTCGCGGGCACGACGACCAGGTCGGCGCGGCAGCCGGGGCGCAGACCGTAATCGGGGAGGCCGAGTGCGGCCGCGGCGGAGTCGGTGATCAGCGAGGCGAGGTGGCAGAGCTCGTCGTCTGCCATGGCCCCGACCTGCAAGCCGATGATGGTGGCCCGCTCCAGCATGTCGCCGGTGCCGTAGGGCCACCAGGCGTCTTGGATGTTGTCCGAGCCGGCGAACATCCGGACCCCGAGGTCGTGCAGCCGTAGCACCGGCGGTGTGGTGCCGACCGGCCCGTTGGTCATGATCGCGACACCAGCGGCGGCGAGTGCGGTTGCGGTGCGGACGAGTTCGTCGTCGTCGACCTGACCGAGTGCGTAGGCGTGGCTGACGGTGACCTTGCCGCCCAGACCCAATGCGCGGGTGCGCTCGGCGATGGCGCGCAGCTGGCCGGTGCCCAGCGTGCCGGGGTCATGCAGGTGGATGTCGATGCCCGCGCCGTGCCGGTCGGCCAGGCCGAACACCACATCCAGCTGGCCGTCGACGTCGCCGTCGAAGCCGGCCGGGTCCAGCCCGCCGATCAGGTCCGCGCCGTCGGCGAGCGCGGCGTCGAGCAGCTCGGCGACCCCCGGTGCGGTGACGACACCGCTTTGCGGGAAGGCGACCAGTTGGATCGAGATCCGATCACGCAGGGCCGCACGGACTTCCAACAGGGCATGCAGTCCGGTGAGCCCGGCCTCGAGATCGATGTCGACGTGCGAGCGAATGTGGCCGGTGCCCAGCGCGACCATCCGGTTGGCCAACGCCGTCGCCCGCTCGGCAACCGGAACCTCGATCTGCGCGCGCAGCGCCTTCTCGTTGGCGATGCGCTCGCGCAGTGTTCCCGCGACCCGGTGCGGCTGCCACGACGCGCCCATGAAGGTCTTGTCCAGATGGCAGTGACCATCGACGAAGGCAGGCAGCACCAACGCGCCACCGCAGGCGATGGCGTTGCCGCCCGGTGTGGCGGCTACGTTGTGCGGATCGATCGTGGTGATGCGCCCGTCGTGCAGCGTCAGGTCGACCCGGCGGCCATCGGGGAGCAGGGCGTCGACCAGGCGGTCCGGGCGGGATCCTTCCGTCAGAGTCATGCGACCAGCCTGCCGGACAGGCGGCGATAGTGTCCAAGACGCAATACCCATCACATCGATTGATGATGCCTATAGTCAGACGATGGAGCTGCGGCACATTCGATATCTGCTCGCGGTGGCCGACCACGGCAACTTCACCCGCGCGGCCGAGGCGCTGCACATTTCCCAGCCCACCCTGTCGCAGCAGATCAAGCAGCTCGAACGCACGCTGGCAGTGGTGCTGCTGGACCGCTCGGGTCGTACCGTCCGGCTGACCGACGCCGGCGAGGCGTACGCCCAGCATGCGCGGCTGGCGTTGCGGGATCTCGACGCCGGCGAACGCGCGGTGCACGACGTGCAGGACCTCTCGCGCGGACATCTGCGGGTGGCGATGACGCCGACGTTCACCGCCTATCTGATCGGGCCGCTGGTGCATCGCTTCCACACGGCGCACCCCGGCATCACGCTGACCGTCCGGGAGGACACCCAGGACCGCATCGAGGCCGACCTATTGGCCGACCGGCTCGACCTCGGCATCGCCTTCGCGGGCCCGCACGCGACGGGGATAGACCACGCGCCGCTGTTCGTCGAGACGCTGAGCCTGGTGGTCGGCTCCGGGCACCCGTTTGCGGACAGATCCGCGCCGCTGCCGGTGGCCCGGCTGGCCCGCGAGCCGCTGGGCTTGCTCAGCGCCGACTTCGCCACCCGGCTGCACATCGACGCCTACTTCAGCGACCGCGGCGTAGCGCCGCACACCGCAGTCGAGGCCAATTCGATCAGCGCGCTACTGGCCTCCGTGCGGGGTGGGGCGCTGGCCACCGTGCTTCCGGATGCAATCACCCGCGAGCATCCCGAGCTGCATCCGGTGCCGCTGGTCCCCCCGCTGCCCACCCGCACCGTGGAGCTGCTGCTGCGCGCTACGGCGTACCACCCGGCCGCCGCCCGAGAATTCGCGGCGATGGTGCACGCCACCGCCCAGACCATGTATTGATAGCGCCAATCGCTGCCATCGAATTCAGGTATTGGACACTATAGCTGCAGGCCATGCAGGCTGGTATCCATGATGCACGCACAGTTCGACCCGGCCGCCCGTCAGGCACTGGCCGCCGCGGCCGTCGACGCAAAAATCGCCAAGAACCTCAGCTGGCAGCAGATCGCCGACGCCGCGGGCTATTCGACGGCCTTCGTCACCGCCGCCGTGCTGGGCCAGCACCACCTTCCCGAGGCGGCCGCCACCGCGGTGGCCGGGCTGCTGGGCCTGGGCGAAGACGCGGCGTCGCTGCTGGCGACCATCCCGATGCGCGGCTCGATCCCCGCAGGGGTCCCGACAGACCCGACGATCTATCGCTTCTACGAGATGCTGCAGGTGTACGGTACGACCCTCAAAGCGCTGGTCCACGAACAATTCGGCGACGGCATCATCAGCGCCATCAATTTCAAACTTGATGTGCGTAAGGTGCCCGACCCCGACGGTGGCGAACGCGCGGTGATCACCCTCGACGGCAAGTACCTGCCCACCAGACCCTTCTGATCGTCAATTTTGAGGAGCTGCAATGGACTTCGCGCAACACACCATTGATCTCGCGCGCCGCAACGTCGAGCACGGCGGGCGCCCGTTCGCCACCGTTATCGTCAAGGACGGCGCTATCCTGGCCGAGAGCCCGAACCTGGTCGCCCAGACCAACGATCCGACTGCGCACGCAGAGATCCTCGCCATCCGCGCGGCGTGCACCACGTTGGGTACTGAGCACCTGACCGGGACCAGCATCTACGTGCTGGCCTCGCCGTGCCCGATGTGCCTGGGTGCGCTGTACTACTGCTCGCCCGACGAGGTCATCTTCCTGACCACCCGCGAGGCCTACGAACCGTACTACGTCGACGACCGGAAGTACTTCGAGCTCAACACCTTCTACGACGAATTCGCCAAGCCCTGGGATCAGCGTCGGCTACCCATGCGGCACGACGCCCGCAACGACGCGATCGACGTCTACCGGCGATGGCAGGACCGCAACGGCGGTGATCGCCGCGTCGCCGGGGCGCCCACCGGCAGCTGAAAAGCCCGGGCGCCCAGAAGGGCGCAGCCGATCGCAGCCGTCCTCACCACGCCGACCCTGCGGTAACATCGCGACGTCGACGCAATCCCGGCGCCAAGTGAGGACGTCAATGATGAAATTCGACTACGACGTCGTGGTGATCGGTTCGGGTTTCGGCGGCAGTGTCGCGGCGCTGCGCCTGGTCGAAAAGGGCTATCGGGTAGCGGTGCTGGACATGGGCCGGCGGTGGGCGCCCGCCGACTTCCCACCCAACAACTGGCACGTCCGTAAATCGATGTGGGCGCCGCGGTTGGGCTGCTTTGGGCCGCAACGGTTGACGGTGCTGGGCAAGACGTTCATCGCCAGCGCGGTCGGGGTCGGCGGCGGCTCGCTGATCTACGGCAACACCCTCTATGAGCCGTTGGAACGGTTCTACACCGATCCGCAGTGGGCGGCCATCACCGACTGGAAATCCGAACTCGGGCCCTATTACGACCAGGCACGACGAATGCTGGGCGTGACAGCGACCCCGCACACCACCCCGGCCGACGAGGTGTTGTTGGCCGTGGCGCGCGACCTGGGGGTCGACGACACGTACCACCCCACCAACGTCGGCGTGTTCTTCGGCGACGAGCCCGGCAAAACTGTCGAGGATCCGTACTTCGGCGGCGCCGGACCGGCACGCACCGGCTGCATCGGCTGCGCGCAGTGCTTCACCGGCTGTCCGAACAACGCCAAGAACACCACCGAGACCAACTACCTGTATCTCGCCGAGCACGCCGGCGCACAGATCCATCCGCTGACCATGGTCACCGATGTGCGGCCGCAGCGCGACGGCTATGTGGTCAGCACGGTGCGCACCGGACGGTGGATACGAAAGCACAGGCGGGATCTCACGGCGGGTCAGGTGGTGTTCGCCGCCGCATCACTGGGCACTCAGCGGCTGTTGCACAAGCTGCGCGACACCGGGTCGTTGCCCCACCTCTCGCCGCGGCTGGGTGAGTTGACCCGCACCAATTCCGAAGAGGTGCCGGTGGTGTTGGCCCCCGACCGTGACGACTTCGCCCAGGGCGTGGCGATCACCTCGTCGATCCACCCGGAGGCCAACACCCACGTCGAGGTGTGTCGCTACGGCAAGGGATCCAACTTCTTGTCCATGATGGGGACCCACCTGATCGACGGCGGGCCATGGCGTTTCGCTCGGCTGGTGCTGACCATCGTGCGGCATCCGGGTCTGCTGTTGCGTAGTTTGTTCCCGCGCCACGCCTCCGAGCATTCGATCATCGTGCTGGTGATGCAGTCGCTGGACAACTCACTGACCACCTATCGCAAACGTGGCCTGTTCGGCACCCGGATGACCGCCAAACAGGGTGTCGGTGAACCCAATCCGGACTGGATCCCGGTGGCCCACGACGTCGCGAGGCGGATGGCGGACAAGGTCGGCGGGTTCGCCGGCGGCACCTATCTTGATGCGCTCAACATCCCGTTGACCGCGCACTTCATCGGCGGCTGCCCGATCGGGCAGTCCCCGCAGAGCGGAGTCATCGACCCCTATCAGCGGCTATACGGGCATCCCGGGCTGCACGTCGTCGACGGCTCGGCGATCACCGCCAACCTCGGTGTCAACCCCTCCTTCACCATCACCGCGCAAGCCGAACGGGCCATGGCGTTTTGGCCCAACAACGGCGAACCCGATCCGCGCCCGCCCCTGGGAGCGCCCTACCAACGCGTCCGTGCTGTGCAGCCCGCGCACCCGACGGTGCCGGACACCGCCCCGGGTGCGCTTCGCCTACCGCTGTCACCGGTCTGAAAGCCGCTGGCGCGCAAAGCCGCAAAGCCCGCTCAGCGCAGCTCGGCGATGACCGCGGCGAATGCCTCGGCGTGATTGTGCTGAACGGTGAAATAACTCAACCCATAGCGCTGCCGGTACTCGCGCAACGTATCGGCCATGTCACGCGGTGAGCCGGACAGCACCGCGGGCATGGCCAGCAATTCCTCGTCGGACAGCGTCGGCGCGAACCGGCGGGTCAGCGTCAGGTCGGGCATCCCGGAGTCGTCGGCCGGCACCGCGGTGATGGCCAGATTCAGCTCGAGCGCCTCGAAGCGGTCGCCGGCCGCGGCGCGAACGAAGGCGATGCGTTCGGCCAGCGGGTCTTCCGCACCGACCACCCGTGCCCCGGTGAACCCGACGATGTCGGCGTGGCGGGCCGCCACCGTGAGCAGCCGGTCGCCGTTACCGGCGATCAGGATCGGCACCGCGGGCAGGTGCGTTGCCACATGAGCCGTCACATGTTGCAGGTAGTCGATGCGGCGGGCGGCGCTGGGGAACGGTAACTCGGCGGCGTCGAACTCCTCGCGCACGTAGCCCGCGCCCAGACCGACCTCCAACCGGCCCTCGGACAGCAGGTCCACCTCGGCGATGTCGCGGGCCAGCAACGCCGGCTTATAAAAACAGGCGTTGAGCACGTAGGTTCCCAGCCGCATCGTCGTGGTGGCGGCCGCGGCCGCGACCAGGGCGGGGAACGGGGCCGGCGCACCCAGATGATCGGGCACGTTGAGCACGTCGAACCCGAATCCTTCCAGTCGCTGCGCGGTCTGACGCAGCACGGCCGCCGACCTGACCGCATGCAGACCCACTCCGAAACGGAACGGACGAAAATCCGGCGAATGCACTACTGCCTCCTAAGGCTCGGGCTGCCAGGATCGAGCTGCGGTCGCCAGGCCGCCCACCAACGCCGATGTGGCCGGTGACAGGCCGTCGTCGCCGGGCGGCTGGCTGCGGGGGCTGATGCCGCGGACCCGCGGCGACAATTCCAGCTGCGCCCCACCACCGCGCGGCCGGTTGACCGGATTGTCCGGGTGCAGACCCCGCAGCTCCGCCGGGATCGCGTCAAGATCGGTGATCACCTGGTAGCCGGGCACCTCAACGCAGCGCGCGAGGTGCGCGGCCAGCGCACGGTTGCCACCGCCGGCCAACAGCTGGGTGCTGCGGTCGATCCGCCCGTACCCGTGCAGCGACACCACCACGTCGACGTGGTCGAGAAACTCGGCCAGCCGCACCGACTCCTCCGGAAAATACCGCGCCGACGGCAGGTGCTGGACGTACCCGTCCGGATGGCGCACCAGATAGACCGACGCCCCGGCGATTTCGGCGGCACGTTCGGCGATCACGTCGGTCATCTGCTCCAGGCCGCCGCCGTGAATGGCCAGGAAGCCGAACCGGGATCCCAGCGTGCTGTGTTCGACGACGCCGGGTTGGCGCAACAGTTCCGAAAGCGATTTCGGCACCGCGTCTTTCGCGGGTGGCATGTGTAGCGGCCAGTGAACCGGATCCCATCGGCGCAAAAACTCGATCCAGGTCTGGGGGAGCTGGTGTTGGATGGCGCCGCCGATGATGCGTTCCAGGTAGCCGCTCCGCGGTGCACCCGGCACTACCCGGTGGTCGATGTAGACCCATGCCGGCGACGGACCCTCGGCGGTGTGCACCGTCAGTTGGTCTCGGCGGTAGCGCACCGGGACGCCTTCGGCGCTGTCCAACGCCACCAGGTCATGATCGGACACCCGCCACAGCACCCCGTGTACGCGGGATCCGGGGAACGGCTCGACGGTGGCGACGCCACGCTGGTTGATCAGCCAGTCGTGGTCGGCCAGGGTCGCCGGGCGCGGGTCGGCCGCATCGGGGCAACGGCGCGCCATCTGCTGCGCGCACAGGTTGGACCCGTACGCGAAGTAGGCATGCCGCACCGCCGGCACTTAGCCCAGCGTCAGCCAGATCAACACCACGTTCAGCAGACTAACCACCGCGGTGATCATCCAGCCCAGTGCCGCGGTCACGCGGTGGTTGGTGTCGGCACCCATCAGGGCGCGGTCGCCGGTCAGCCGGATCAGCGGGATCAGGGCGAACGGGATGCCGAACGACAGCACCACTTGCGACAGCACCAGGGCGCGGCTGGGATCCACCCCGGCCGCCAGGATCACCAGCGCGGGGATCAGGGTGAAGATCCGGCGCCACAGCAGCGGCACCGACACCCGCAGCAGGCCCTGCATGATCATCGCCCCGGCGTAGGCGCCCACCGAGGTCGACGCCAGCCCGGACGCCAACAGCCCGATCGCGAAGAACAGCGCGACCGTCGAGCCGAGGGTATCGCCGACCGCGGCATGCGCACCCTCGATGGAACCGGCGGTGTCGCGGCCGCGCAGGTTTGTCGCGGCCACCACCAGCATGGCCAGGTTCACCGCGCCGGCCACCAGCATCGCCAACCCGACGTCCCACCGGGTGACCCGCAGTAGTCGTCGCCGCGCCGGGCCGGGCTGGGGTTGGCCGTGCCGATCGCGGGCCAGCCCGGAGTGCAGGTACACCGCGTGCGGCATGACCGTCGCGCCCAGGATCGCCGTCGCCAGCAGCACACTTTCGGCGCCGTCGAAGCGGGGCAGCAGGCCGGCGGCGACATCGGCGGGTGCCGGCGGGGCGACCACCAGGCTGGCCAGGAATCCGATCGCGATGATCATCAGCAGCCCGCTGGTCACCTGCTCGAACATCCGCGGTCCACGCCGGTCACCGACCACCAGCAGTGCCATCGACACCACGCCGGTGATGACGCCGCCGAGCACCAGTGGCAGCCGGAAGATCAGGTGCAAGGCGATCGCGCCGCCGACCACTTCGGCCAGATCGGTTGCCATCGCCACCAATTCGGCCTGCAGCCAGTATGCGATCCGGGTCGGGGTGCGGCTGTGGGCGCCGATGACCTCCGGTAATGAGCGCCCGGTCACCAGCCCGAGCTTGGCCGACAGATACTGCACCAGCCCGGCCATCACGTTGGCGCCGACGATGACCCACACCAGCAGGAACCCGAACTTCGCCCCGGCGCTGACGTTGGCGGCGACGTTGCCCGGGTCGACGTAGGCGATGGCGGCGACGAACGCCGGGCCGAGCAGGGCCCACCCCGGTTTCAGCGGAGTCTGGATGTCTTGGGCCAACGAACCCGCTTTCTCTCCGGGACAACGAATAAGAAAGTCAGGGTAACCGAAACAGTCGCCATTGCCGCGGCCGGGCGAGTTCGGCGTACAACTTCTGTGGCCTCGACGCTGTGATTCAGTGCTACACTGAATCACTGTGGCGACGAAGAACATCACCCTTTCGATGCCCGAGGAGTTGGTGCGTCGCGCGAAGGTGCTGGCGGCGCAACGTGATATGTCCGTATCGAGTCTGGTCGCTCGGCTACTTGAACAGTTGGTCGGCGAGGTGCGCGATTACGACGAGGCATGGGAACTCGAGCGTCAGAAGATGGGCGCGGGCCTCTTGGAGGTCGGGCCGATCACCTGGTCCCGCGACGAGCTTCACGAGCGCTGACCGTGGATTTCGTCGACACGAACGTTTTGCTCTACGCATACGACACGGCGGCCGGTGATCGGCACGACGCGGCCAGTGCGCTCGTCGATCGGCTGTGGCGCGAACGTCGTGGAGCACTCAGCGTGCAGGTGCTGCAGGAGTTCTACGTCAACGCGACGCGCAAAATCGCAAAGCCGATGCGCCCCGACGCCGCGGTCGACACGCTGAAGAACCTGGCACGGTGGCGCGTCCACTCGCCGCTGCCCGACGACGTCATCGCCGCGGCGACCTTGTCGATCCGTCACCAGCTTTCCTTCTGGGACGCAATGATCGTCCGCAGCGCCGCCGAATTGCGTTGCGACACTTTGTGGACGGAAGACCTCACCAAGGGCCAGGTCATCGAGGGGGTCCGGCTGGCCAATCCATTCACGCGTGGATAACCCAGATCAGCCAGGCATATACAGGCCCCGCCCGGTGACCAGCGGTAGGTCCAGGGTGGTTCGGATGCCCGGGTCGGCGGCGACCACCGCCGGAATCGCGTTGACCACCCGCATCGCGGTGGCCACCAGCCCGGCGTGGTTGTGGTCCCCGTTGGGGCTGGACAGGCACAGATCCAGCGCGTACGACGGTTCGCCGGTGATCTCGACGCGGTAGGAGCCGCCGGGCTGGGCGGGCTGCGGCCAGTCCGGGCACAGGTCGTCGCGCAGCCGGGTGACGTGTTCGAGCACGACCGCGGCCTTCCCGTCGACCATGCCGCGCACCTCGAACCGCAATGCGGCCGCGCCGCCCTTGGGGATGCGGCCCGACGCGATGTCGAAGGCCTCCGGCGCGGGCACCCGCACATGGGTCTCCTCGACCGAATCAAGCGCGATGCCCAGGCCGGCCGCGAGCTGGCGTACCACCGAACCCCACGCCAGGCTCAGCACACCGGGCTGCAGCAGCATCGGGATGTCGTCGACCGGCTTCCCGAAGCCCATCACGTCGAACATGACGGTGGCGCTGTCGTAGGTGGCGTAGTCGACGATCTCGAGGCAGCGCACCTGCTGGATGCTCTGGCAGGTGCCGGCCAACGCCAGCGGCAGCAGATCGTTGGCGAAGCCCGGATCGATGCCGTTGACGAACAGGCTCGACCTGCCCTGCAGCGCGGCCTCTTCCACCGGCGTCAGCAGCTCCGGCGGCAGCACCTGCCACGGGTACTGCAGGAACACCGCGCTGCTGCCGACGACGTTGACGCCGGCGGCCAGGATGCGCCGGAAATCCTCCAGCGCTTCCATCAGCCGGTTGTCGGCCATCGCGGTGTAGACCGCGCACTGCGGGGCGGTGTCCAGCACCTGCTGCAGGTCGGTGGTCGCGGTGATGCCGGTCGGCGTGTCCACGCCGGCCAGCTCCGCCGCGTCCTTGCCGGCCTTGGCCTGC
Source organism: Mycobacterium sp. NGS50 (assembly GCF_059812545.1). NCBI lineage: Bacteria > Bacillati > Actinomycetota > Actinomycetes > Mycobacteriales > Mycobacteriaceae > Mycobacterium > Mycobacterium sp. NGS50. Next base: position 9,893 of record NZ_JCALCW010000001.1, on the reverse strand, counting down.
GAGGACACCCAGACTCCGGTCAGTTCGAATGCCGGGTTGGTGATGAGCGCTTTGAGTGCGTGGGCGCCGACGTTGCCGGTCCCGATCTGCGCTACGCGGATGGCCATGACTTCAGTTCCTCACAGGTCGGGGACGGGCAGGTCGAGGTTGGGGAAGGTGATGCCGCCGTCGACCTCCAGCGTCTTTCCGGTCAGGTAGCTGCCGGCGGGGGAAGCGAGATACACAGCGGCGGCGGCGATATCGGCGGGGTCGCCGAGCCGGCGCATCGGCGTGACCTTCTCCATCGGCTCACGCAGTGCATCGTTGGAGGCCACCACGTCCAGCGCCGAGGTGAGGATCGATCCCGGTGCGATGGCATTGACCCGGATCTTCGGGCACAGATCCAGCGCGGACAACCGGGTGTAGTGGGCCAGCGCGGCCTTCGCGGTGCCGTAGGCGGCGAAGCCGCGCCCGGCCACCCGCCCCATCGTCGAGGTGATGTTGATGATGGCGCCGCCGCCGGAATGCTCCAGCATCAACGGCACCGCGGCGGTGGTCAGCGCATGTGCGGTGCCGACGTTGAACGTGAACGCCGCCTTGAGGTCTTTCGTGGAGGTGTTCAGCAGCGTGTTGGGCATCGTGCCGCCGACGTTGTTGACGACGATGTCGAGCTTGCCGAACGCGTCGATCGCGGCGGCGGCCAGTTTCGCCGTCTCCTCGGGCTGGGCCAGGTCGGCGACCACGACGTGGGCGCGACGCCCGGTGGCACGGACCTGTTCGGCGACGGCCTCTAGTTCGGATTGGGTACGCGAGGCGATGACTACGTCCGCTCCGGCTTCGGCGAACGCCACCGCAATGGCGGCGCCCAACCCCCTGCCAGCACCGGTAACCACGGCCGTTTGGTTGTCGAGTCGAAATCTGTCCAAGATCATCGCGTCACCGTAGCAAGCATTGGCGACCTATGTACCGATATTTTGGAACACGTTCTAGTTTGTCGCGTGCGGTGGCGGGGGTCAGCTCCGACGGGATTTGGTGGAGGCCTTCTTCGCCGGGGATTTGGACGCCTTCTTGGGGCGCGACTTGACGCTGGCCTCCAGCTTGGCCAGCAAATCCGAGACGTCCTCGGTCTCGTCGAGCTGGGTGGGCTGATCCTCGGTGGTGAACGCCTCCCCGCCCTCGAGCTTGGCGTCGATCAGTTCGCGCAGCTGCTCCTGGTAGGTGTCGTGGTAGCGGTCCGGGTCGAAATCGTCGGCCATGGACTCGACCACCTGTCCGGCCATCTTCAGCTCCGCCGGCTTGACGTCGACCTTCTGATCCAGCACCGGGAAATCGGGGTCGCGGATCTCATCGGGCCACAGCAACGTCTGAACGACCATCACCTCGCGCTTGCTGAAATCCTTCACCCGCAGCGCCGCCAGCCGGGTTTTGTTGCGCAGCGCGAAATGCACGATCGCCACCCGGTCGGTGTCGGCCAGTGTCTTGGCCAGCAGCACATAGGATTTCGCCGACCGAGAATCCGGCTCCAGAAAGTAGCTGCGGTCATACAGCATCGGGTCCAGGTCGCCGGCCGGCACGAATTCGAGCACCGCGATCTCGTGGCCGCGCTCCTCGGGCAGGTTCGCGATGTCGTCGTCGGTGATCACCACCATCTGTCCGTCATCGGATTCGTAAGCTCGGGCGATGTCGGCGTATTCGACGACCTCACCGCACACCTCACAGACCCGCCGATACCGGATGCGGCCGTGGTCCTTGGCATGCACCTGACGGAACTTGATGTCGTGATCCTCGGTGGCGCTGTACACCTTGACCGGCACGTTGACCAGCCCGAAGGCGATCGAGCCCTTCCAGATCGAACGCATAGAACCAAGTATGCCCACATCGGGCGGGGTCTACTCGCGACGCGCCGCCGCGCCGGGGGCCGCCAGTGCCTGCAGGGTGGCGCGCGCCCCGCGCCGATGCAGCGAATCCAGCGCCCACCGATAGGACTCGACGAATCGGGGCTGGTGCGCCAGATCACCGAACACCGCGGTGTTTTCGATGAACGCGATGGGATGGCGGTGCTGTGAACGCGCGATCGGCACCAGTGTGTCGGCCAGGCGGTCGACGACGTCGATGCGCCGGCCCTGCTCGTCGACGCCCTCGGTGTAGCGAGCCCACGCCGCGACCGTGGCCGCCGCCAGCCGGATCGGCCCGCCGCTGGCCAGGTTGTCACGGATCACCGGCAGCAGCCACCGCGGGATGCGATCGGAGGCGTCGGCGCACAACCTCCCGATCGTGTCGCGCACCCCCGGGTTGGCGAACCTCTCGATCAATGTGCGCTGGTAGACCGCGAGATCGACGCCGGGCACCGGCGGCAGTGTCGGGGCGGCCTCCGAATCGAAGTAGCTGAGCAGGAAGTCGGCGAACAGCGGATCGCGGGCCGCGTCGTGCACGAACCGGTAGCCGCACAGGTGGGCGAAGTAGCACAGGCACTGGTGCCCGGCGTTGAGCAGGCGCAACTTCATCGCCTCGTAGGGCCCGACATCATCGACCAGCAGCACCCCGGCCTCTTCCAGGGGTGGTCTGCCATCACTGAAGTCGTCTTCGAGTACCCAGGCGGTGAACGGTTCGGTGATCACCGGCCAGCGGTCGGCGACACCGAAATCGTGTTCGACGGAGGCGACGACGTCGGGGCTGGTGGCCGGCGTGATCCGGTCCACCATCGAGTTCGGAAACCGGGCGTGTTCGCCGATCCACTCGGCCAACCCCGGATAGCGGGCGGCGCGGGCGAGGACGGCGCCGCGCGCCATGTCGCCGTTGTGCTCGATGTTGTCGCAGGACACGATCGTCGGCGCGGGGATCTCCCGATCGCGCCGGCGGACCAGCGCCGCGGCGATCAACTCGAACACGGACACCTCGCCGCGGTCGGTGTCGTGGTAGCCGCCCTCGGTGACGGTCAGCGAAATGATCCGCGTTGTGGGTGCGGCGAGCAGGCCGATCACCGCCTCCACATCGTCGGGGGCATAGCGATAATCCAGAATCGAGCCGATCACCCGCGCGTCGTGGCTGCCATCCGGGTTCGCCACCATCAGCAGGTACAGGCCGTCCTGTGCCCGCAGGACGTCGCGCATCCGGCGGTCCGCCGGCAGCACCCCGATCCCGCAGATCCCCCAATCGCGAGCCAGGCCCTGTTCCAGTAGCTGATCGAGGTAGGCCGCCTGATGCGCCCGGTGGAAGCCGCCGACCCCGAAATGGGCTATGCCGACCCGTGCTTGGCGACGGTCATAGCCCGGTGTGGTCACCGGCAGCCGACCAAGCGTGGTGTTGTCGAGTCTCATCGGCACGTCAACTGGTGACCAGGCCGCCGAGCGTGCCGATCAGTCCCAGCAGCGGATCGAGCAGGTACGGCTGGACACCGGTCAGGTCCAGCAGCGTCTGGATGTCCTGGCCGAACGGGCCCTCGATCGTGGTGAATGCGGTGAAGGGATCGAATGTCTCGTTGAGCCAGGACACCGCCTGCTGGTAGGGCGCACCGATCTCCGCGGTGGACCAGGCTTGCGCCTGATCGAGCAGGTCCTCCAGTTCGGAGTAGCCGGGCAATTGCGCGCCGAACAGCGCGAAGGCGTGGTCGGCTCCCTGGACGACGGCCCGGGTGAACTCGATGAGGAAGGTCACCGGGTCGATGATCGGAATCAGTTGCGCCGGTACCGCATCCCCGAAGGGCACCGATCGGTCGTAGCCGGCTTCCACGATCACTTGCAGCGCGGGTTGCACGATGCTGAGCAAGGACTCGGGCACCCCCAGACTGCGCAGCGGATCCAGCAGCGGCAGCGAGTCGGTCGGGATGAAATAGAAGGTGGTGTCCCCGGTGACCTGTCTGACGATGTCCGTCGAGCCCAGCACGTACTCGTCGGTGAACGGGCCGGTCAACGGCTGCGAGTCCGGCCACAACGCGGGAACCTGTTGGGACAGCGGACCGTCCCCGTAGCCCGCGTGTGTGTAGATGAACCCCAGCAGGGCATTCAGGTCGGCGACCAGGTTGATCGGATACTGCGGGAAGTCGGCGACGGCATCGTACTGGGCCGCGACGTCGATGGTGGGCATCCCGGCATCGGTCGGCTCGGCGCCGTTGAAGTCGAACCCCGGCATCCCGGGGATGACGAGTCCGGCGAAGCGCTCCAGAAATCCGCCGTCGGGCCGGTTGCCCGAGCCCAGCAGGAAGAACGTCAGATCGGGTATCGGCTGCCCGGACTGCATCAGCAGCACCTTCTCGTCGACCGCGATCTGGGCGCTCTGCGAATATCCCTCGATCAGGTAGGGCTGGCCCGCGCCTTGCTGCGCCATTGCGGCGTGCAGGTGCGACAGACCCGTGGGAACCGAAGTGCTGGCACCGGATTCGGGGGTGGCGATCAGCACCGGGTTGTAGCGGCCTCCGGTGGCGGGATTGATGTAGTCGGTGACGATCGCGTTCTGCCACCGCCCACTCGGGGTGGGCATGAACGTGCCACCCATCATCAGCGCAGTGAGTGCGTCGTCGGGATCGTCGGCGTGGGCGCGCGGCACCGCGCACAGCGCTGCCGCTGTGGCCGCGCACACCACGACCCACGGCCACCGGCCGATCCGCTGACGTCGTCGCACGTCGACCCCTCAACGTCGAGTAGTCGGTCAACTATGTTTGAGATTTTCTCAGAGTGCAAGACGCTCGGCGCGCATGCGGGAACATGGACGGGTGGAGTCGACACGGGTGTGGCCGCCGGGCGAGACCTCGGGCCCGCGGGTGACGCTGACCAACGCCGACAAGGTGCTCTACCCGGCTACCGGAACCACCAAGGCCGACGTGTTCGGCTACTACACCGGCATCGCCGAGGTGATGCTGCCGCACATCGCCGGGCGCCCGGCGACCCGCAAACGCTGGCCCAACGGCGTCGGGCAGGCATCGTTCTTCGAAAAGAACCTGGCCTCCTCCGCACCACGCTGGCTGCGGCGCGGCTCGATCGTGCACAAGTCGGGCACCACCAGCTACCCGATTCTCGACGACGACACCGCGCTGGCATGGATCGCGCAGCAGGCGGCGCTGGAAGTGCATGTCCCGCAATGGCGATTCGTCGACGGAAAGCCGGGACCGGCAACGCGGTTGGTGTTCGACCTCGACCCCGGCGAGGACGTCACCCTGGCGCAGCTGGCCGAGGTGGCGCGCGCCGTCCGGGATGTGATGACTGACATCGGGCTGAGCACCTTTCCGCTCACCAGCGGCAGCAAGGGTCTGCACCTCTACGTGCCACTGGACACGCCGGTGAGCAGCAAGGGTGCCACGGTGTTGGCCAAACGCGTCGCACAGCAACTGGAACAGCAACAGCCGCAACGCATCACGTCGACGATGGCCCGCAGCGTGCGGGCGGGCAAGGTCTTTGTGGATTGGAGCCAGAACAACGCAGCCAAAACCACCGTCGCGCCGTATTCGCTGCGCGGCCGTGACCAGCCCACCGTCGCTGCGCCGCGCAGCTGGGATGAACTCGACGACCCCGAACTGCGGCAGCTGCGCTACGACGAGGTCTTGGAGCGGGTCGCCTCCGGTGGTGATCTGCTGGCCGGGCTGGATGCGGAGGGGTCCGCGAGCGACCGGCTGAGCACCTACCGCGGCATGCGCGATGTGGCCCGGACCCCCGAGCCGGTACCGAACGCACCACCCGTCTCGGGAGCCGACGACCGGTTCGTGATCCAGGAACACCACGCCCGCCGTCTGCACTACGACTTTCGGTTGGAACGCGACGGCGTGCTGGTGAGCTGGGCGGTGCCGAAGAACCTGCCCGAGGTGGCGTCGGTCAATCACCTGGCCGTGCGCACTGAGGATCATCCGCTGGAGTACGCGAGCTTCGAGGGCACCATCCCGGCGGGGGAGTACGGCGCCGGCCGCGTCGTCATCTGGGACTCCGGCAGCTACGAGACCGAGAAGTTCGATGATTCTGCGGAGAGAGGAGAGGTTATCGTCACGCTGCACGGCCAGCGAATCTCCGGGCGCTATGCGCTGATTCGCACCGACGGCGACCAATGGCTGGCGCACCGGATGAAGGATCAGCGGGTGTTCGCCTTCGACAAGCTGGCGCCGATGCTGGCCACCGAGGGGCCGGTAACGGCACTGAGCGCGACGGAATGGGCGTTCGAAGGCAAGTGGGACGGCTATCGGTTGCTGGTCGACGCCGACCACGGCGCGGTGCGGCTACGCTCCCGCAGCGGACGCGACCTGACCGAGGAGTTCCCGCAGGTGCAGGCGCTGGGCGCCGAACTTGCGGCGCACCACGCGGTACTCGACGGCGAGGTTGTGGCCCTCGCTGAATCCGGGGCGCCGAGCTTTGCGGCGATGCAGAACCGCAATCGTGGCACCCGCATCGAGTTCTGGGCGTTCGACCTGCTCTACCTCGACGGGCGACCGCTGCTCCGGGCCAGCTACCGGGACCGGCGCCGACTCCTGGAAGCCCTGGCCGCCGACACCGAGTTGGCGGTGCCGCCGTTGCTGCCCGGAGATGGTGCCGAGGCGTTGGAGCATTCGCTGCGGCAACGCTGGGAGGGGGTGGTCGCCAAGCAACTCAATTCCGTTTATCAGCCGGGCCGTCGGAGCACGACGTGGATCAAACACAAGCACTGGAACACCCAGGATGTCGTGATCGGCGGCTGGCGCGCCGGTGAGGGCGGCCGCAGCGGCGGGATCGGATCGCTGCTGATGGGCGTCCCCGACACTGACGGCCTGCAGTTCGTCGGGCGGGTCGGCACCGGATTCACCGACCGCGATTTGGCCCGGCTCAAGGCGACCCTGGCCGGACTGCGCACCGACCATTCCCCGTTTTGTGGACAGCTTCCCCGGCTGGACGCCCGGGGCGCCACATTCGTGGAACCGACCCTGGTCGCAGAGGTACGTTACAGCGAGTGGACGACGGACGGTCGTCTGCGCCAACCCAGTTGGCGCGGCCTGCGCCCGGACACCGACCCGGCGGAGGTAAGACGCGAGTCGCCGTCCTAGCCTGTGACGAGGATCGGATAGAGCATCGCCACCATCGCTAGGTCCATGACCACGTGCGGTCCCACGGCGGCGGCCAGGCGCGTGCGCGCCGGCACCGCCAACGCAACACCGGACAGCAGCGCGGCCTCCAGCACGAAAGCCCCTGTGAACAGCACTGTCAACACCGGTGGTGCCATGTGGTGTGTCGAGTGTGTCGCATGCGCGGTGTGCGCCGTGGTCGCATACAGCATCGCGGTGATCGCGAGTAGGTGAGAGCACGCCTTGACGACGCGGTCGCCGGAGCGGCTCACCAGCAGCTGCACCGCCAGCGCGACACCGAGAACGACCAGGGCCACCTGCCACAGTGCCGCCGGAACCGACGGGTAGGCGAACATCGCCGCCATCACCGCCAACATCACCGCCTGGGCGACTGCGGTGTCACGGCAGACATAGCCGCGGATCAACACGGGGGCATCGCAGCGGTGAATGTCCCGGTCCGGGGCCAGGAGTCGAAATCCCGACCAGAACAGTGCCGCCAGGCACACGGCGACCAGCGACCATTGCAGTATCGGGGAATCGAAACTATGCATCATTGCGGTCCGGCCGACGCGCGCTGGGGCTCCCCACCGGGGAAGGCCCCAGCGCGCTGACCGGCACAGTCAGTTTCGTCAGGCAATCACGCGCCGTCGTCCACGACGACCATGTCCGCGCCGCAGGTGCAGCGATACGCCTCGCCCGCGCCCGCGCAGTGGCATTCGGCCTCGATACGTGCCCTGCACCCGCACTCGTGGCTGCAGCTCAGCAGAGTTCCTACCGGGTATTTCGCCATTGACTTCAGCCTCTCTACTTTTCCTTTGGTGCGGAGCCGTTTCGGACCACCGCACGCCCTGAACCTATACCCGGTAGGGGTATATGTCAAGATGAGGGTTGGCCGGGCCTGCTTTGTGTGTTGAGGTGGATGCATGCGGTGGGTGACCTATCGGGGCGATGACGGTGACCGGGTCGGCGTGCTGTCCGGCGAATCGATCCACGCGGTGGCGCCGGGCGTGGCGCTGCTGGACCTGATCGGGCGCGGCGCCGACGGGCTGCGGCGCGCCGGCGAGGAAGCGCTGCGCTCACCGTCGACGACCCAACTGGCCGACGTGGCGCTGGCTGCGCCGATCCCACGCCCGCCGTCTATCCGGGACAGCCTGTGCTTCCTCGAGCACATGCGCAACTGCCAGGCCGCGCTCGGTGGCGGCCGGACGCTCAACGACACCTGGTATCGGATACCGGCCTTCTATTTTGCTTGCCCGGCAACCGTTTTGGGTCCTTACGATGATGCGCCGATGGCACCCGGGAGTGCGTGGCAGGACTTCGAATTGGAGATCGCCGCAGTGATCGGGGTCGCGGGCGCGAACCTGTCGATCGCCGAGGCTGAGGCGGCGATCATCGGCTACATGATCTTCAACGACTGGTCCGCGCGCGACCTGCAGACCCGCGAGGGCCAACTGGCGATCGGGCAGGGCAAGGGCAAAGACAGCGGCGTCACCCTGGGGCCATATCTGGTCACCGCCGACGAGCTCGAGCCCTACCGCCGCGACGGCAGGCTGAGCCTGGATGTCACTGCGCTGGTCAACGACGCGGTGATCGGCACCGGTTCGACCGCGACCATGGACTGGAGCTTCGGGGAGGTCATCTCGTATGCCTCCCGCGGGGTGACGCTGGCGCCGGGCGACGTGTTCGGTTCGGGCACCGTGCCCACCTGCACGCTGGTCGAACACCTGAGCCTGACCGCGCCGGACGCGTTTCCGGGCTGGCTGCACGACGGCGACGTGGTCACGCTGCGGGTGCAGGGGCTCGGCGAGACCCGGCAAATGGTGCGCGCCGTGCCGCCACCGCATCCGCTGGCGGCCCGTCCCAATCCGGACGCCGTACCCGTTGTGCGGCAGCCAAACCCGGCGCCGGCGAAGGTTCCGTACACCCGGGGTCTGCACCAGGTCGGTGACAAGGTGTGGGCGTGGACGTTGCCCGACGGGGGATACGGCTGGAGCAACGCCGGCCTGATCGCCGGCAACGGGACCTCGTTGCTGGTCGACACCCTGTTCGATCTGGCGCTGACCCGCGAGATGCTGGCGGCGATGGCGGCGGTGACCGACTCGGCGCCGATTGCCGATGCACTGATCACCCACTCCAACGGTGATCACACCCACGGCAACCAACTGCTGGACCCCGGCGTCCGCATCATCGCGGCGGCCGGCACCGCCGAGGAGATCGCGCACGGGATGGCCCCGGAGATGCTGGCCCTGACCCAGGCTGCCGACCTGGGGCCGGTGGCCACCCGCTACGCGCGTGATCGATTCGGCCCGTTCGACTTCAGCGGTATCCGGCTGCGCAACGCCGATGTCACCTTCGACGACCGGCTGACCATCGACGTCGGCGGCCGGCAGGTGCATCTGCTGAACCTGGGGCCGGCGCACACCGCGGCCGACTCCGTCGTGCACATCCCAGACGCCGGGGTGTTGTTCGGCGGGGATCTGCTGTTCATCGGCTGCACACCGATCGTGTGGGCCGGCCCGATCGCCAACTGGGTGGCGGCCTGCGACGCGATGATCGCGCTGGATGCGCCCACGGTGGTGCCCGGGCACGGGCCCATCACCGACCCGGACGGGATCCGCGCGGTGCGGGGTTACCTGACCCACGTCGCCGACCAGGCCGAGGCCGGCTACCGCAAGGGGCTGTCGTTCGTCGAGGCAGCCGACACCATCGACCTCGGCGAGTACGCGGCCTGGCTGGACGCCGAACGGGTGGTCGTCAACGTCTATCAGCGCTATCGCGAACTCGACCCCGACACCCCGCAGCTGGAGCTGATGGCGCTGCTGGTGTTGCAGGCCGAATGGTTCGCCAAACACGGTTGACCTGATCTACGCCGAGCAGACACAAATGTGCCCTAAACCTGCGG